>NZ_LVDR01000001.1:0-383350 GCF_007636515.1 Shewanella sp. MSW | reverse complement strand
AACTGGCTCAAGCTTACCACTGAATTTGGAAGACTATTTCGTGGACCGGTAGGCACCTTGCAAGAGCTCAGCTGTTACTGCGAACATTTGGAGAAGCGACGACGGCATTTTGCAACCAGTTGCCAGTACTTTCAAACGGCTTGAACCCCACTCTATCTCAACCGCAGTCATTGAAATCCCCTGAACCATGGGTGGGGCTTGCACGGCTCAAATCTCGCATTTTTGCGTGAAATCGGTTCGATTTCATCAAACCTCTGCAACTCACGGATATCTTTCTACCTCCGGGTGCTCAAATCCCCTAGCGGTGCTTGAACGCAGACTGAAAGAAGATTAAGTTATTGTTTTACAGTGGGTGGCTTGATTTTTTATTCTGAAAGTTTTTGTGCAATAAGTAAATTTTTAATTTCCAAGGTATGATGTGAAAAAAACGATTAACAACTGTAACGATGAAGTTATTATCAATATTGAAGTGGATGAAATTAATACTTTAGAAACACTCACTAAGTTAGCCGATGCTTATGTTGATATTTCGTCTAGAATCGATGAGTATCGCGCTGATATTGACTGGAACTGCCCTATTGAAATTAATGTGGTGACTCCCGAAGGTTCGGTCAGTGAAGAGGAGATGTTCAAGAAATTTACGACTGATCCAACTTTAGAGCGAAAAGCGGTTACTTTTATCTACAATATCACTAATTACTGTAAAACAACCACTTTGGAACTTTGGGGTGGGGATGAAGACCATCTTGCTGAACCAGGAGCTTATGCTCTTTGTATGTATCATGAAAAATATATTCCGTTGTATATCGAGCTTTTACTTCAAAATGATTTGGATCATGAGGTATATCAATCGGGTCATATAATTGACATTATAGAAAAATATGGTTTTACTTCGGATGTTCTTCGTTTAATGGCGAATCGTGTTGACGCTGCTGCAGGTCAACATGGTAGCGAGGATATGAAAGAGTATCATCCACAATTAATGGAGCTGTTTTTAAACCAACCCGAGCAAAAATCTTTATTCCTTAATACAGCGGTACAATCTATTTATTTACGTTCCATTCCATATAGCCTTCCATTTGACTCTATACGTGATTTAAGCATTTATATTCAAGAAAGCGGTGAAAGAACAAGGTGGTTGAAGCAACAGGAAGAGCAAGCCAAAGATACCTTTGGCAAGAATGTTAGGTGGTGAGTATAGATTGATGTTCTGTACGCTTATAAAAAATATGGACACCCAACGTTAATGGCGCGGTAGTTAGCCTTCGACTATGCTTTTTTTAAGCATTTAACAAGGAGGTTATTATGCCACGCCCTCGCCGAACTCAAATCAGCCTTGAAGATAACCACTGTTGCAGCCGCGTGGTGCGGCGTGCCTTTCTGTGTGATATGATGCCTACTCGGGCAATAATTATGATCACCGCCGTGGTTGGGTGGAATCGTTACTGTTTGAACTGGTTTTGTTTTATAGTAGGTGGCTTGATTTTTCAAATTTTTCTAAAGAGCAACAATAAGATTTAATTTTGAAACAAAACCAAATAAGATCAATTGATTACCAACTTTGGCTGGTGTTGATCCTTACAAGCTTTATACCGTTAATCTACTCGACAACGCGAATCCACTTTTTGGGGAGTATACCAAGCCCTTGGGCGTTCAGTATTGCAGCACAAGTAGCTTGGCTAAATGTTGGCTATGAGGTGCTAAGCGAAACTCTCTTGATACCGCTAGCGTTTATTCTCGGAAAAGTCATCAACGATGAAAAGGACTTTCGTCAGCGAGCAAGTATTTCATTACTTATTATCGTATTGAGTTATCTTGTTGTGACCGTTTTAGTATTGTGGCTAGCGCCACAATTCGTTGGGGCAATGCAGCAGAAAACTGAGTTGTTTGAGAGTACCGTTCAATACATTCGATTAGAGTCATTAGCTATTCTTCTTTCTAGCCTTTATGCATTCTTGTCGTTGGTCTTAGTGCTGAAAAACGAGAAAAAAGTACTGTATAAATTACTCATAGTACAAATGGTTATGACAGTTATGTGCGATTGTCTGCTAGTCAGTAAACAATCATTCTCATTTCAAATCGGCGTAAATGGGATAGCTATTAGCAATATTATTGTTAATAGCTTTCTTGCTGTAGCAGCTGTCACTTATTTATCGAAATCAGGCGTGAGCTTAAACATACGGCAAGGTAAGGTACCTCAACAGCAATGGCTCAAAGAGTGGGGAACAATTGGCTGTAAATCTGGTCTTGAGTCTTTTGTTCGTAATGCCGCATTTATTATCATGATCCTGCAACTGGTAAACCAAGTACAACAGGCAGGAATATTTTGGATTGCTAACCAGTTTATTTGGGGGTGGTTGCTACTTCCTGTCTTAGCTTTGGGTAAACTAGTAAAACAGGATGCGGCGATTAATAATGGCCTAACACCTAAACAGGTTAATCACTACCTCTTGTTAACTACAGGAATCATTACTATTTGGATGCTTACTGCGCCATTGTGGAATAGTTTTATTTCTAATGTAATGGGGGTAAGTGACCCTAAACCGATCACGGATCTGGTGTGGCTGATGGTGGGATTCTATATGGTGTTTAGCTTAAACAGTGTCATAGATAACTACTTTTATGGGATTGGACGTACCGATCTAATGCTCTATCAATCTTTGATCGTCAATTGTATTTTTTATGGCGGTGCATTTGTGTTTTATCAAGTAGGCATATTTGTGCCCACACTTCAAAGTATTGCAGTGATGTTTGGTTTAGGAATAACAGCAGATGCTATTGTTACTTGGGGTTTGTATCGTATCCTCAGAGGCAAGTTGAACTCAGCTAAACAGCCAGAACTTCAAGTTAATTAGGATGTTGAAATTTTAGAAGGCAAAAAAATGGACACCCAAGGTTAATGGCGCGGTAGTTAGTCTCCGACTATGTTTTGTTTAAGTATTTAACAAGGAGGTTATTATGCCGCGCCCTCGCCGAACTCAAATCAGCCTTGAAGATACGCCCTACTACCACTGTTGCAGCCGCGTGGTGCGGCGTGCCTTTCTGTGTGGTGATGATGCCTACTCGGGCAAGAATTATGACCACCGCCGTGGTTGGGTGGAATCGTTACTGTTTGAACTGGAAGCCGTTTTTGCCATTGATATGGCCACATTCACCATCATGAGTAATCTTCTGCATCTGGTGTTGCATATTGATATAGACAGAAAGAAGATTAAGTTATTGTTTTACAGTGGATAGCTTAATTTTTGCTTTTTACATCAGTTTTCAATTAACAAGTCAACTAACTGAAGCGCTACTTGAGGCGTGATACCTCTCGGGGAAGTAATGGAAAGCATCACAGAAGAAATTATCGGAAAATACATAGATGTAGCTCAGTATAAGGAGTTGAGTAATTTTATACCTGACAAGAAGTTGGAGATAGTTGAAATAATCCAGCCAGAAGAGGTAACGGCTATCCGTGAAAGGTATACCCCTTATCTTGAAGGTATTGATGCAAACCCCATTGCTGTCACCCTAGGCGATGAAATGATTTTTGTCGGTAGTGGTCCAAAAAATGAAGGCAACGTGTACTACGTAGATATAGAGTTTGGTGTTTTCAAGTTACACAACTCTATTTCTAAGTTTTTAAGTGCAATCAAATTCTAGCAAGACCATGTTACATTACAGCTGGACTTGGTAACGCTTGGAAAATTCGTACAATTACAACAAGAGTTATGGGCATAGTAGTTTTTTGCTGTATTTTTAATTTAAATGGCTGAACATCGGCTTGCAAGACTACATGCGACATCTTGCATCCTTGATACTAATCTCGGGAAAGGTCAGTAGGCGCGAAGTCTAACAGTTCATATAAACCTATACAGCTTAATTAAGACATCAAAAGAAATGGGAATGGATATGGAATACAGCAGAGAAAAAATTGAACAACTGCTAGAAGGGAAATTGCGGCAAGCTTTAGCTGACTTTGGCGAAAAAGAGCTAAGGATCATTGACGTAGGCGTGTTTCCTTGGCACTCGGAGATCAGTGTATCCTTTCTCTTCAGCGAAGATTCGGCAGAGGAGGATGATATTGCGGCATGGCCGCATTTTGATTACTCCAAGATATTTGCAGGTGATTGGGAGCAAGCAAGAGAATTAGCCAAGACAATGAATGACATGTGGGCTATCAATAATGATCCAATCCCATTCTTCTCGGATTTCGGTTCTGCATTAACCTCTGACCGAATATCGAGCGTTATAAAACGGTTCAATCTGGCGCCGGACTTTAGGATACAAGTCCTGAACCCAGATAATCCTAATAGTAAGAATTTCTGCACCTAGTGGGGGCCGTAACCCTCTGTCAAATGCGGCACTACAGGTATTAATAAAACAAGCCGTCATATGAACCTTATTCGACAGCATAGGTTTACTGGCCAATAGTGAATGTTTGCCCATGTTTTGTCGGTAAAACTCAACCAGCATGAGGCTGTTAATTAATCTCATACTCTAGAAAACACTAGGCTTGATACCCACAGGGAATCACTAACTCAGGACGGATAAATAAGTGAACGAAGCAGTAATACTGAAATTAAGGGCTCTGATGACATGCATCAGGGAGAAGAGAACCGCTGATGCAATCGACTTGTTGCAGATGAATTCAGAGCTGGTTCGATTACAAACGCCACTGGGCAGCGTGCTTCATATTGCGGCTGATAATAACAACTTGGCATTGTGCCAGGCTTTGGTCAAGCTGGGAGCCGATATCGATAGCAGAGACAGTATCAGTGGCAGTAGTCCAATCCATAGGGCTGCTTCGAATGGCAACGAAGATATTGTGAACTACTTCATCGGCCTTGGCGCAAGACTCGATATTTCTGAGCCAGACCGCAATCCCCTTTTTACTGCAATACATTATGGTCACCTCCATATTGTGAAGCGGCTAGTGGAGGCGGGTATAGATACAAGGGTCCGATATACCGGCCAGACGATGAAGGACATGGGAGCCCTTGAATTTGCCCATGAATGGGGGCGCACTGACATTGCAGATTATATCCAGTCCCTTAGCTAACTCCCTTCCCCCACTATTTTATTGTCAATATGCACTACATATTAGTGACTGTCATTTTTCCAGGCCTTATCAGTGCGTTAATTCAACAAGGCCACAAGCCAAGGAAATCAGCAAAACTCAGATACGAAAAAGCCCGCCTGTTTACACAAGCGGGCCTCTCTGAATATGGCAAAGGAGCAGAAGTTTGAACCCTGCATGACGGCGCTATAAACCCAGCAATCCCCCGGAAATCCCCACAACACCAAACGAATAACAATCAGCAAAACTCAGATACGAAAAAGCCCGCCTGTTTGCACAAGCGGGCCTCTCTGAATATGGTAAAGGAGCAGAAGTTTGAACCCTGCATGACAGCGCTATAAACCCAGCAGTCCCTCGGAAATCCCCCAAACAACACCAAACGAATAACAATCATCAAAACTCAGATACAAAAAAGCCCGCCTGTTTGCACAAGCGGGCCTCTCTGAATATGGCGGAGGAGCAGAAGTTTGAACCCTGCATGACGGCGCTATAAACCCAGCAATCCCCGGAAATCCCCCAAACAACACCAAACAAATAACAATCAGCAAAACTCAGATACGAAAAAGCCCGCCTGTTTGCACAAGCGGGCCTCTCTGAATATGGCGGAGGAGCAGGGATTTGAACCCTGGATGGGCTATAAACCCATGCCGGTTTTCAAGACCGGTGCATTCAACCACTCTGCCACCCCTCCGGAACGAGGCGAATAATATATCTAACATAAAGGCGTGTAAACCTTTAATAAATCATTTCGTTCCAATTGCTTATTCGTTAGTCAAAGCGGCTTTTAGTTGAACATTCCAGCCTTGCAAGCCCTTGGAAATATACTGACGATATGGAGTTCCCAGTTTTGCCGCTCTGATGAAATTCAGTTCATGCCCCTACCTCCGAAGCCTCGTAATCCCTTTCTGTTTCGGCTGTATCTTGTGCTAATCCGAAACTTACCCAGTCATTACATCGACATCATTGGCATGGCTATGGCCTTAAGCGCTTGAACTATCAGATTCTCGAACTCGTTAATAGCTAGAGAACCTTTGAGTCTTACTTCTGGGGGGGCTTGATCTTGAGGCTCTAATTTACCCTCAAGGAAGGGGCTGAGTTCGACGGGAATAACCTGCCTGACCTTGTGCAAATCTTGTACAAGTCTGTCGTGGCGTCTGGCCTAGATTCAATCATAGACACCGCCTATGTTTGTACCAGCCTTTATCCCCTCCAGGCGCCAAAAGCTGACAGTGCTGGCTGAACCACTCACAATCATTCGAAAGATTGTGCTTAGAAAAGCAAAAACCCGACCAAAAGGTCGGGTTTTTTAAATCTGGCGGTGAAGGAGGGATTCGAACCCTCGATACGTTGCCGTATACACACTTTCCAGGCGTGCTCCTTCAGCCACTCGGACACCTCACCATAGTTGGACTCTTGAGTCTCAACGGGGCGCTACTATAGAGAAGTAGGCAGACCGGGTCAATCTTTTATCGCGCATTCTCATTCGTTCGCTTGGTTTTTAGCCGCAACAAGTTGCTTCAGTGTCATCGCCTTAAAGCCTCCTCATCAGCATACGTCGAAGTCCACATCAGTATTACGAATATAATATTTTTCATACTCTTTGTCTGGAATTTGATCTCCATCAACAAATCACTTGGTTGAGTTTCTATAATCGTCACCGTGTTAATAAGCGATGTAACTCGGCGCACTCATACAAATCACACCTTTTGAATGCGCGGCAACACAAAGTTAACCCGATTAACGGTTGCCTGAATTATCACACAGTCTTTTTAAGGACGATTGAGATGTGTAGAAGTTACTCTTTAAAACGGACACAGCCTTGGCTGCCCTTTTACGCTATTGCCGCTTATATACTGCTGGTGCCTACCGGCCAGGCCGACGAAGCGATGGAGATCATCGCCGTCAACGGTACCCGCTATCAGGATGATTCTGTGTTGGCTCTAAGCCATACCGGTCAGAGTCTGACGGTTATCAGCCGCGACATGATAGTGTCGGCTGGTGCGGTGGATATCAATGAAATCCTCAACCAGTTTGTGCCCGGGCTATTTGCCAACGGCCGTAATGGCCGCCATACGGATACCGACTACTCGCTTCAGGGCAGTCGTCCTGTGGATATACTCTGGCTATTGGACGGCAATCGCCTCAATAACCGCCTCTATGGCTCCACCTATACCGACAGTATCAACCCCATGATGATAGAGCGCATTGAGGTGATCAAAGGCGCTCAAGGTTTGATCTACGGCTCGGATGCCATTGCCGGAGTAGTCAATATCATCACCCGCGACAATCATGGCGAGCAAGGCGGCGAAGTTAACTTAAGCGCCGACACTCTCACCAGTTATGATCTCGGTGCTTATGTCAGTGGCGGCAGCGATACCTTAAGCTACAGCCTCAGCGGCAGCTCCAGTCAATCTGACGGTTACGCATTCTGGGAAGATGACGAATACTCGCCGGTAGCCGCGGAAGATAAAGACCGGGGTTATCGCATGATGAACATAGGCGGTAAGCTCAATTGGCAACCCGCTGCCGAGCACAAAATCACCCTGTTCGGCCAATACAATAATGGCGTACTGGAAAGGCCTTTGGCCTACAGCGCCATCGTCTCGGAAAACGAGCGCAAACAGACTCTGGCCTGGCTCGGCTGGCAATATCAAGCAACGGATAAGCTGAGCCTGGAAACCCGGCTTCACTATCAAAACTGGGACTCCTATTACTCTGAAATCACCCTGGAGCCGGATGGCAGCATGACTATCCCTTACCGGGATGCCTACTGGGGCTTTACCGACAAGGGCGCCAAGGTAAGCGGTCGTTACCGGGCCGATTCGGGTGACAACTGGCTCGGCGGCGTAGAGTGGCAAAGCTATTATGGCGCCGATGAAGTGATGGAGCTGCAAGCGCCCACCGACGATACCAAAGCCGCCTTTTTGCAATACAAGCCGAATTTTTCCGCTCTGCCAGGCACAGTGCTGGCGTTGGGGCTCAGGTATAACCGCCTGGCAAACAATGAAGACAAATGGGTGGCGTCACTGGGACTTGAGCAGGAGCTTGGGCAAAATTGGCAACTGAAAGCCGCAGTGGGCAATGGTTTTCGGCAACCCACGTCATCTGAGCTGTGGGCCAAGGTCGGCACCCTGGGCAACCCTGATCTTGAGAGTGAAGAGAGTATCAACACCAATTTGACACTGGTCTATCAAGGCGACTTTACTTTCAGTGTCGAGGCCTACTGGCGTGAAACCGACAACCTGGTGGACAAACGGGAAATTGCTACCAATGTTTGGCAGTACGCCAACCTGGATGGCAAGGTTCGGGCTCAGGGGCTGGATATTCAATACATCATGAACCCCGCCCAGGGCTGGCAACTTGAGTTATCCGGCAGTTATAACCGTGCCCGCGAGCGCGGCAAAGATCAGCAGATAGAGCGGATCCCGCAATACATGGGCTTTGCCCGCCTCAGTTGGGATGCCACTGATTCACTGAATGTTTATCTTCAGGGACGTTATGTGGGTGAATTTACCGATTATGGGCTCAAGGCCGGCGACTATCTGCTGACAGGCATAGGCGCCGACTGGTGGTTGACCGCCAGCCAAAACCAGCAGTTAACGCTGCGGATAGATAATCTGTTTGATGAGGACAACACCAGCGCTATTTTCAAACATGGCCACAAGGCCGAGTACCCTATTGCCACTCTGGGCGCTCCGCGAACGGCGCAAGTAATCTATCGTTATCTGTTCTGAGAGTTGCCTTATTTAAAAGCCGCAACCCCATTGGAGGCTGCGGCTTTTATTTCTGCTCGGCTTTTTACTTGTCTTTGCCCGACTAACTCAAACCGGCAAGATGATCCTTACATCCAAGCCACGTTCAATGCCCGGTTGAATACTCAACTTACCTTTATGCAGCTCGACGATTTGAGCACTGATAGACAAGCCCAGACCTGCACCGGATACCGACTCATCGGCGAACCGGAAAAAGCGCTCAGTCAACTGCCGACACTGCTCCAATGGCAGCCCAGGCCCTGAATCCAATACCTGAATAACCACTTGTTTGCTGTCTTGGCGACCCTCTTGCCAGCAACTGACTTTGATCGGCTGATCTTTGCCCGAATACTTGCAGGCATTTTCCAGCAGGTTTTTCAGCACCAGTTTCATATAGAAGGGATCGACCCTGACACACACCTCTTCCGGCAATTCCAGCTGCCAACTGTAATCGGCAATCAGCGGCAGCAATTGATCCAGCACCTCCTGCACCATTACCGCCACCGGCGTTTGCGCCACTTCCAGCTCGGACAGGGATTCCACCCGAGACAGTAACAACAGCTGCTCTACCATATGGGTCATCTGACCAATACCTGTGTCTATGGCATTAAGGTGCAGCTGCTGCTCGGCCTCTGTCTTGGCCTGTTGCCAGGCCTGACGGTGCAGTTTAATGACCGCCAGCGGGGTCTTTAGCTCATGCGCCGCATCGGCGCTGAAACGCCGCTCTCGCGCTAAATTATCACTAATGCGGGTAATATAGGTATTGAGCGCATCTTGCACCGGCACTAACTCTTTGGGTAGTTGCAACGCCAGCGGCCGCATATCCGCAGGGCTTCGGTGCTTAAGCCTGACGGCCAAACTGTCCAGAGGTTGCAACAACCAATAAGAGAGAAACACCATCAGCAACGCCACTGCCGGCACCACCAAGGCCGGACCAATAAAACTGTTGCCCATGATCTGCTCCACCAGCTCGCCACGCACATCATCCCTTTGGCCGGTAATGATCCACACGCCCAGATCGTCAGAGAAATAACTGAACAGATGCCACAACTCGCCCTGATAATAGTGTCTGTGATAACCGCGCTCGAACGGCGCCATGGGCTCAATGTCACTGTTATCAGAACGCGCCATCAACTGTTTGGCCGGGGTCCACATCTGATAGGCAAGCTTCAACTCATAACTCAGCTCAGTGGCATCAGCCTGCTCGGTAAAAGTGTTGGCCTTGCCCGGGTTGACGCTCAAAATCAGCGGTTTTTCAAGCATATCCAGCTGATGCTCTTGCCCCTGAGCGCCATAAAACATCTCCAGCATCTTGGCACTTTGCAGCATCTGAGCATCGAACAGCTCTTCTATCTGACGGCGAGAATCCTGGGTGTTGAGGTAACTGCTGACACCAACCGACAAACAGATGCCAAGCAGCATCAATGCCATCATCACCACCCGCAAAGATACCCGGCTCATTCTACTGCCACCAAGGTATAGCCTATGCCACGTACTGTCTTGATAAGCTCATTGGCGGTTTTTTTACGTAAATGGTGAATATGCACCTCGATGGAGTTACTACCGACCTCATCCCAGCCATAGGTCAGCTGCTCAAGTTGATTACGGCTGAGCACCCGGCCACTGGACTGAGCCAGTTCAAGCAGCAATTGATATTCGCGCCGCGACACCTGAATATGATGACCGCGAAACAGCACCTGGTGGGCATCCATATCAATAACCAGTGCCCCCACTTCCAAACGGTTTTGATTAAGACCGTGTTGTCGCCTGACGATCGCCTTAATTCTGGCCACCAGCTCGCGTACATCGAAGGGTTTGGCCAGGTAATCATCGGCGCCGAGATCCAGGCAGGCAAGCTTGGTATCAAAGTCGGTGTTAGCGGTCAGCACTATAGTCGGGGTGTCTATGCCGCGGCGGCGCCATTGGGTCAATAATTGACGGCCGTTACCGTCAGGCAAGCCCAGATCCAGCACTATGGCGCTAAAGGTTTCATTCACCACTGCCGCCTCTGCTTGTTTGATACTGGTGACGTGATCTACTTGCATATCCAACTTGGCAAGACTAAGCAAGATTCCCTGAGCCAACAACTCATTGTCTTCTATCAGCAATATTCTCATGGGTATAACATCCGGTTTAGGTTGCCCCTATTTCGCAGCAGCGCCGCGCCTGTGTCAAGCTGAAGGCAAGAATCAAGCGGCCCGAAAAAACTCAAATGGCAGCATAATTACAAATAGTCAAAGAGAAGACTGCTGATTTCGGCAATCGCAACTCATTGAAGAGGTTATCTGATGACGCGATACTCCAGTTGCTGCACCTTGAGAAAGTCTTCTGCCGCCGCGCCTTTTAACATGGCAAGGGTCGCCAACATGCCGGCTGTGATGCAGCTCGCGGCCTTAACCGTCACGCTATGGGGCGCGTCCTGTACAGGATAACCGCTGCGAGGATCCAGAATATGACCATAACGATGCCCCTGATGTTCGATAAAGCGGCGACTGTCGCCACTGGTGGCCAATGCGCCCACATCGAGCGACATCAGCTCCACTGCCCGGTCAAGATTGGCGGGATCTTCAATCCCCACCTGCCAACATCTGTTACCACTGACGGCGATATCACCACCGAGATTAACCAACACCTCGGTGGTTGCGGCCCGGGTCATACACAGCCCGGCAACCCTATCGGCGGCATATTCTTTTACCAGGCCGCCGAAGTCCAACTGCATTGCCTCTGGCAGCATGATCCAGGGCGGATCAGCTATTTCTCGGGGGCTTTTATCTTCAGCACTGTCATCAAAATGGGAACTGAACTTGAGGTGTTGAAAGCCAACCCGGGACAAGGCTTTTTTGATATCAGTCGAACCCGGCAGTGAAGTTTCTGAACCCTTTCCCTTTTCAAAACACCAGAGCGCGAGCAGAGGGCCGGCTGTGATATCAAATAAGCCCTCACTCAGTTGCCAGCAGCGTTTGGCAAACTGCAGCAACGCCGCCGCCTCGCTGTCCAGTATAATAGGCGCTCCGGCTGAATGATTGAGCTGCCATAGCCAGTTGCCCGCTAAAAAGCGGCTGTATTTCTGCTCAAGCCTTTGGCATTCCTTAATGGCAGCTTGAGTGAGGCTAAGCGCCAAACGCTCGTCATCGCTTGCAATCAGTAACTCGCAGGGGCTAGCCATCGAGCGAAAACGGCCACGAAAACCAAAGTCGGTACGGCTAAGGTTCATCTCTGGCGCTGAGGTGTGGCTCTTAATCAAAGGCAGCTTTCCTCTACTGTCTATTAACTAAAAACGGTAGCTGAGCTGGGCAATCACTGCCCTGAGTCTTGGAAACAGCTGCATATTACCAAGCTCACCGGGCAGTAAGGTGCCGTTGTTTTCACCCTGCTGCTGATAATATTCCAGGCGGTAGCTGAGCTCGTGACCCTCGCTGAGCTTATGTCCGAGCTTAACTCCGACCGTATAGGCTTGCAGCTCACCAAGGCGGTGGTCTGCGCTGGCGAATTCAGCTGAATAGCCGGGCATTGAGCCCTCATTCTGGAGCAACAAGGGCCGATAAAAGGATGCCGCACTCTGGCGGTAATAACGCAGGTGCAACTGACCATAGAAGCCATCAGAGAAATAGTGCCTGAAGTGACTCTCCAGCGTATGAGAATCCAGCTGCCAATCATCGAAAGTGTAGCGCCAGGAAAGATCCAGCACGCCCCTATCAAGCGCCCCCTTGAGCAGCAAAAACAGGCTTTGCTTTTGCCGTGAGTCTGGCCTGGATTCATAAAGGTAACTCTGGGTGACACCCAGATTGTCCACCAGGCTCAGCACCTTGTAGGGATCTGTCTGGTACCCCTTAACCAGGGAAAACCCATAGTTGCCCTGCAACAGCCAGCGACGGTTGAGCACCTGGGTAAAACCCAGCAGCAGATCCAGGGTTTGCTTATGATCCGAGCCGCCTTCTCGACTTGCCTCAAAGGCTTGCCTGAAGGCCGTTTCCGAGTCGTAATCCACTCTTCTTGCCATGGTTGCAAGCGGCAAAGGTCGGCCGCCGACCGGATCTATGGTATCCAGGCCGTAAGCCAACGCCAGGGACGCGGTACTGTTGCTCTTGTTGAAGCTATGCTCCAGCACGCCATTGACCCCGAGCGAAGTGTAATCATATTCCCGTGAGCCATAAAAGCCGCCTGCCAGCTGCCAGTTATTTTCAAAGAACTTATACCAATCGGCACTCAGTTGCAGTCGCTTATCATCAAAGCTGTCATCCAACACCTGCTCACCGGCGGCTATCTGATATTCGCCGTTGCCCGAAGGCCGGGTCAGGGTTTGGCTCTGTTGCTGCACCACGGCGCCCGTGGCCGATGCGCCGCTCAGGCTATCGAACACCAGTTTGATATCCAGGCCACTGCTGTCATCAAATTCGCCTTTAGCCAGCAGAACTCCCTCAAGAGTTGCCACCCTGTCCTGCTCGCCATAAAACATCAATGCGGCTTCCAACTGCCAATCGGTAGCCTTGTCGGCACTGTTATCCGGATAGCTGAGGTTATCATCTCCGGCATACGTCGCAACACTGGCAAGCAGTGAGCTGCTGGCCAGTGTCAGCGCTGCGGCAATATTGGTTTCGCCCTTTTGCCGCTTCAATTGCATCCGCAGCCTCCTCCGGCGAATGCGCGGCCACCACTGGCTCCCTCTTTGCTGAAGTAGATATGATCGTCCAGTGCCAAGTCCAGCCTTTCGTGCGCCAGCGACATATCCTCCCTCGCCAACTGATCCCGCTCCCAAGGTTCAACCCCGAGTTGAGCACAAGCTGTCAACCCAAGAGTGATAATAAGCGATAAGCCCAATAAACGAATCCTACGCATCTGTTACTCCTTTAACGCACGCTTGAGTTCAGCCTCATACTGGCTTTGTCGCTCGGTGAAAAAACCAACATGGCTACCGAGCAGTTTTCCATCCCGGTCAAATAGAAAACTTGAGGGCATCCCCTGCAAGTCCAGCCTGCGTGCCAGCCGCCCTTCTGGGTCATAAAGCACATCAAAGTCGGCATCCAGTTGCTGGAGAAACTCTCTACCTAATTGGGAGTCAGTGTCCAGATTCACCGCGATTATGGCGAGATCCGTCTCTCGGTATTTGTGATACATCTGCTGCATCCAGGGGAACGATTTGCGACATGGCGCACACCACGAGGCCCAAAAGTCCAGATAAATCACCTTCCCCTTATAGTCATTGAGGCTGACTTGAGTACCATCATCACGGCTTAACGCCAGTGCCAATGGGGACTGTAACGGTTTAGCATGCCCTTGACCACAAAAGGCCAACAAAAGTATCACAAGTAGCAGTGGCAGCAATTTTTTGACGCTCATAGGTCGAACCCTCTCGATTCACTGGCAGCCCACAATTTCCAGTTTTTGAAAAAATAGCTATAAAACGGATAGATAAGGATTTTAAGTTTGGCAAATAACAAATCTCAAATGCCTCAAAAGGGATAGTTGGACAATTTGTCCAATCCCTTGTCGTACCATTTTGATCCCGATCATGTAATTAAAAAGTAAACTTATCAAAAATCACACCCCGGCAGAAATCTTGACGTATATCAACTTTAATCATTCTGTTGCGACCTACACTCATAGGCGTGATTTGTGTGAGTTAAAAGCTATTACATTCTTATAAATAAAAGGTTCAACCATGGACACACATGCAGCCCTTTACGAGCAAGGACGGCAACGGCTGGAGAAGTTGCGCCAGCTGCCTGCCCGTCAGGACAAATCTTTACAGGAACGTATGCTGGAACTCGGCCTGACCCGCCGTGATTTCATGAAGTGGAGTGCTTCGGTTACCGCCATGATGGCGCTGCCATTGCCCTTCTCCAATCTGGTGGCCGAAGCCGCTGAACTGGCCGATCGGGTACCTCTGATCTGGTTACACCTGGCGGAGTGCACTGGTTGCTCCGAATCCTTGGTGCGCGCCGATACCCCGAATCTGGATTCGTTGATCTTCGATCATATCTCACTGGAATACCACGAGACCCTGATGGCTGCCGCCGGCTGGCAAGCAGAAGAGAATCTGGAACACGCCCTTGAAGCCTACAAAGGCAACTACCTGCTGGCGGTTGAAGGGGCCGTGCCAACGGCCAACAACGGCGCCTTCTTAACGGTCGGTTGTAAAGGCCACACCGGGCTCGAAATTGTCAAGCATGCCGCCGAAGGCGCTGCTGCGATAATTTCCGTGGGTACTTGCGCCGCCTTCGGTGGGGTTCAGGCCGCCGCGCCCAACCCAACCGGTGCCAAGGGTGTCCATGAAGTGGTCAACAAAACGGTCATTAACCTGGGTGGCTGCCCACCGAGTGAAAAGAATATTGTCGGCACCCTGATGTACTTCATCATGTTCGGCAAGCTCCCTGCCCTGGACATGTTCAATCGGCCCAAGTGGGCCTATGGTGCCAGGGTGCACGACAATTGCGAACGCCGCGGCCGTTTCGACGCCGGTGAATTTGTCGAGGAATTCGGTGATACCGGCGCCAAAGAAGGTTACTGTCTCTACAAGGTAGGCTGTAAGGGTCCCTACACCTACAACAACTGCCCGACCGAGCGCTTCAATCACCATACCAGTTGGCCTGTGCTGGCCGGTCATGGCTGCATGGGCTGCTCTGAGCCCAATTTCTGGGATGATATGGCTGACTTTGAAAAACCTCTTGGCAGACAACTGCTGCATGGCCTGGATGCCACCGCCGATACCATAGGCGCTGTCATTCTCGGTGCCACTGTGGTGGGTATCGGCGCCCATGCGGTTGCCAGTCTGTTTGCCGGTTCGAAGGAGGATTAATCAATGAACCAACGTGTAGTCATAGATCCCATTACCCGTATCGAAGGCCATCTGCGTGTTGAGGTGGAAGTCGATGAAAACAACGTGGTACAAAAAGCCTGGTCCTCCTCCACCCTGTGGCGCGGGATTGAGGTGATCCTCAAGGGCCGTACGCCTATGGATGTGGGCCTTATCGTGCAGCGGATCTGCGGGGTGTGTACCTATTCCCACTATCGCTGCGGCACCGAAGCGGTGGAAAATGCCCTCGGGATGAAAATTCCGCTCAACGCCCGCTATCTGCGCTCCTTGATGCATACTTCGCTGATCATGCACGACCATATAGTACATTTCTATCATCTGCATGGTTTGGACTGGGTCGATGTGGTTTCCGCTCTCAGTGCCGATCCCGCCAAGGCGGCCCAGGTGGCACTCAAATACACTGACAAGCCGATTGCTGCCGGTGAAGGCGAGCTCAAAGCCGTTCAGGAGAGAGTCAAGGGCTTTGTTGAAACCGGTAAGCTTGGACCTTTCGCCAATGCCTATTGGGGTAACGGCACCTATAAATTCACCCCAGAGCAGAACCTGATCGCCCTGTCGCACTACCTTAAGGCATTGGAAGTACAACGAGTCGCGGCAGAGATGATGGCGATTTTCGGCGGCAAGCAGCCTCACCCTCAGTCTCTGGTGGTCGGCGGTGTCACCTCGGTGCGTGACATGTTGAGCCCGGCTAGATTGCAGGAATGGAAACAAAAACATGCCATTGTGGCCGACTTTATTGAACGTGGTTACAAGGCCGATATCGTAATGGCGGCCGAAGCCTTCGGCGGCGAAGCCTCGGTACTGGGCGGCGTTAACATCAAGAGCTTTATGGCCACCAACGACTTTGTCACTGCTGATGGTGAATATCTGTTTGAGCAAGGGGTTATCCTCAAGGGCGACCTGGCCGGTGTCAGCGATATCAACCCGGATCTGATTGCCGAAGACGTCACCCACGCCTGGTATAAGGCCGATAAGCCGCAACACCCTTACGATGGCACCACAATTCCGGATTACACCGGCTTTGTTGAGCGCGATACGGTTTACGGCAAACTGCCAACCCTGGATGGCGACAACAAATACAGTTGGGTGAAATCGCCTCGCTACCAGGGTGAACCTGTGGAAGTGGGCCCACTTGCCTGTATGCTGGTGAACTATGCCAGAGGCAATCAAGTGGTGGTCGATGCCGTCAATGGTTTGCTGCAACGTACCGGCTTGCCGATTGAGGCCCTGTTCACCACCCTTGGCCGCACCGCAGCGCGCATGTTGCAAACCTCGATTGTGGCCAAAGAGGGATTGCGCACCTTCGATGCCCTGCTGACCAATATCCAGAGTGACGACAGCACTTATATCAAGCCTGAACTTGACAGTAACAAGGAATATGTCGGCCACGCCATGCTCGAAGCACCTCGCGGTATGCTCAGTCACTGGATCCGCATCAAAGGGGGACTGGTGGAAAACTATCAGGCCGTGGTGCCCACCACCTGGAACGCAGGCCCCGTGGACGCCAACGGACAGATGGGACCTTATGAGGCATCACTGATAGGCTTAAAGCTCGAAGACCCCACCAAGCCACTGGAAGTGATCCGCATTATTCACTCTTTCGATCCCTGTATGGCCTGCGCCGTACACGTGATGGATTACAAGGGGCAGTCTTTGGGCGAATTCCGTATCGATCCCAATGCCCGCTAAGGAGGAAGCGTCATGGCTACATCGAGTGTTTCCTATAAACAGGAGATAGTATTCAGCGCCGCGATCCGGATATTTCACTGGCTCAGAGCGCTGGCCATTTTGGTACTGGTAGTGACAGGCTTTTATATCGCCTGGCCATTTCTGGTGGCGCCCGAGTCCAGTGATGTGTTGGTGCAAGGCTGGATCCGCTTTGCCCACCTGATCTTCGGCTTTATCCTCTGTGCCATTACCCTGGCCCGAGCTTATCTGTTCTTCTTCAGTAAGAGCGATATTGAGCGGCGCTCGTTTCGGGATGTGATGAGCTTGAAGAGTTGGATAGTTCAGCTCAAGTCCTATCTGTGGATGGGTAAGCTGAACAAGGCCGGTGTCTATGGCCCACTGCAGTTTATGACCTATCTGGCAGTGTCTGTAATGGCTGCGGTGATCTGTATTACCGGCCTGGTACTCTATGCCAACGTCTACCATCAAGGTATGGGCGGCTGGCTGTGGGATATCTCCGGCTGGATCACGGCGCAGATGGGTGGCCTGGCTATGGTCAGGATCTGGCACCACTATCTGACCTGGGCCTTTGTCATCTTCGTGGTTATCCACGTTTATATGGCGGTCTGGACAGGTATCCGCTTCAAACATAACTCAGTGGACTCTATTGTCTCGGGTTATGACTATCACCCGGACAAGCACTAGAGGTCAGATGAAGATATTGCTGCTGGGTATTGGCAATGTCCTGTACGCCGATGAAGGTATCGGCGTACATTTTGTCAATTACCTCAATGAAAACTACCAATTTACTCACCCAAGCGATCAGCTCGATCTCCTCGACGGCGGCACCCTGGCACAGGGGCTTACCCCTATCATCGCCAAGTACGACGCTTTGCTCTTGGTCGATACCGTCAATGCCGCAGGCGCCAAACCCGGCGAAGTCTATTTCTTCGACTTCGATAAGGCTCCCCCTGAAATCGACTGGCAAGGCAGCGCCCATGAAGTGGAAATGCTGCAAACCCTGATTATGATGGAGATGCTTGGCGACAGGCCCCACACCATGGTGCTTGGGATCACCCCAACCGTGATTGAACCCATGACCCTTGGGCTCACACCGCAAATTGCCGCCGCCGTGCCCTTGATGGAAACCACGCTTATCAACTATTTGCAGCACCTTGGCTGGCAATGCCAAAAAACCGGTAACACTGACATAGAAGCCCTTATTCCCCACTCCTATCGCCCAAAGCTGTCTGTAACTGCAAAGGTCGATGAAGAAGACAAACTGCCGGAAACATCCCATGAAACTCGTTAGATTCGAATTTGACTGCGCCTCGCAGCAGCCTTGGTATGGGCATTTATGTAACCAATATCTTAATTACGATAAGCTGAATATCACTATCGCCCTGTTGCCGCTGAAATCAGCGGCCAAGCAAAGCGCTGCTGCCGCCCTTGAGCACAATCATCAAGCGCCCAGGATCATCTGGCGATATATTCTCGAAGCAGAGGGGAGCCAGAGTGAGCTTGAGCAGCTCGCCGATGAGATTGCAGGTGATTTTCTCTTGAGCACCAGCTTACTGGACTCACGTATTTTACTGGCAGAGGAAAGGCTCGGCGCCGCCACACCATTGGCTTTAGCCGACGTACTTCCCAATGCAGCCACTCGGCCGAGCCTGGCGTTTTGTCAGCACTGCCAGCCACGTTTGGGCGATAACCAACACCCTGATTTTGCCAATATCCGTTTGCCCTGCCCCCACTGTCATGGTGAAGAGGCGGTATTGGCCGAGCCGGAGCTCTGCGCCCTGCAACCAAGCGATATCCGTGCCATGGCCGAGCAACTGCTTGAGGGCAAATCGCTCACGCTTACCGACAGCGGCAATCGGCGCCTAAAACTGAGTCTCAAACAAGATGATATGCCTCAGGACATATCCAACGGCCAAACACTTATCTGCTGTAATCCCAATAGCCTCAACGCCCACTTCCTGCTGAGCGATGCCGAAGTGCTGGCGCTTTCTTCGATGGAAAAACCTGCGCTGCGGTTAAGGCCCTGCTCGCAGCACCCCAGGCTCACACAGCCCCTGTACTCAGTGGCGTTTGCCGATAGCAGACTGCTGCTGATCATCTGCGAGTATTTGCGTATCAAGGGCTGCGACTATCTGTTTGCGGTTGAGTTATCCCAGCCATCCCGTGTAGAGCTATGCTGGATAGCCGGTCACTATCTGCCGCTCTATGCTCACCAGGCGCAGCTGAGTAAGGTAAGCTCAGGCCATGCTTTGCAGGAGACCCTGCACGATGAGGCAAGGTTCGGCAATTCAGTGGCGACCGTCCAAAACCTGGGCAACAAAAAAGAGCCGCAAATTGTATTGAGAGCGGCCACGGAGAATGACGCTAATATCTGGCAAGTGGCCACAGAGCACGGCGCCGAATGCGCTTTCAACGCGCTTAAGGCCGAATTCTGCGGTATAAAAAAAGCTGCACTGCTCTATTTCAGCGGCTCGAATCCATCACAAATACGCTATCTGGATAAGGACGGCAAACAAGAGTGCTTCTTTGAACTGACTCAACTGCCCGCCAGCGGCTATGAAATAGTACACGCACTGGAGCAAAGTCCGCAGCGCACTGTGGTGCAAAAATTCAAAAACCAATTCCCCGAGTGTTATAACCGCCTGCTGGATATTGGCAGTCGCGAGCTATCTGTCTTCCCCGGGTTGGATGCACTGTGGGCCGTTATCGCCATCATCAGTGGGCTCGGGCAACAGGGCCAGTCGGCCACAGAGCTTAAAGATGCCTTTATTGCCGCCGCCATGAGTTACAAGGGCGCCAACGCACCGCGAATCGATTACCCCTTGGCCAAAGGCGAAGCGGTGCGCGGCCTTAACTGGTGCAAAACGCTGGGCACTGTCATGAGTTTCCGCCTCGCCGGCGACACAGATGCCGCCAAGCTCTGCTTCGCCGCCCAGGATTCACTGGCCGACTATCTGGCCAACTGGGTCGAGCATCTGGATCTCAGCGTTGGCATAGATTGTGTGTTTCTGGCCGGCAGCGCCATGGTCAACCCGGTTCTGAGCAAGAGAATCGCCATCCGCATCGGCAAAAACTTCCCGCTGGCGGCCAGTCAGCTGCTCGATCTCGACGGCGCCCTGCTCGCCGCCGGCGCACTTTGGCTCAGGCAAAGGAGGCGCTGATGACAGCGCTTGTTGCCCAAAGCTTCAATATCAAAGGCATAGTCCAGGGGGTGGGTTTTCGCCCCTGGATTTTCCAATTGGCAAAACGCTTTCAGCTCACGGGCCATGTGCTCAACGATGGCCAGGGCGTCAGCATATTGGTGCAAGGTCCGGAGATGGCGCTGGCAGGCTTTCGAGCCGCGCTCGATACCGAGCGCCCACCGCTATGCCGCATTGATGAACTCACCGTCAGCCATGCCCAAGTGCAGGACTTACAGGATTTCACCATAGCGCACAGCAGTGCGGGGCAAGCGGCGGCCATAGTCACTGTGGGCAGCGACAAGAGCAGCTGCGATGCCTGCTTGGCCGAGATACGCGATCCCAACAATCGCCACTTCGGTTACCCCTTCACCAACTGCACCCACTGCGGCCCCAGATACACCATTATCCGCAACCTACCCTACGACAGACACAATACCGCCATGGCGGGCTTTGCGCTCTGTGATGCCTGTCGCCAAGCCTATGAAGACCCTATGGACAGGCGCTATCACGCCCAGCCGGTCAGTTGCCCAAAATGTGGCCCCGAGCTGACACTGCGTGGCACAGGCGGCGAAATCCTCGCCAAGAGAGAGCAAGCGCTGGCGCAAACCATTGCCCTTATCGAACAGGGCAAAATCCTCGCTATCAAGGGCCTAGGGGGCTTTCATCTGATCTGTGATGCCGGTAATCATGACGCAGTCACTGAACTTAGGCGCCGCAAGTGCCGCCCGGCCAAGCCGCTGGCACTGATGATGCCCTCAGTCGAGTTCGCCAAACAGTATGCCGAAGGCTCAAGCGCCGAATGGCAACTGCTCAGTAGTCAAGAGCGGCCAATAGTGCTTATGGGCAAGAAGCAACACCAGGCTGACGCTCCGGCACTCAGCAGCGCCATAGCCCCGGATATCGACCGGCTGGGTTTGTTCCTGCCCTATACGCCGCTGCACACCCTGCTGCTCGATGGTCTGCAGCGGCCGCTGGTGGCCACCAGTGCCAACCGCTCCGGCGAACCGATTATCACAGACGGCGACGAGGTGCTGCAGCAACTCGGCAAGCCGCCTCTGGCTGTGGTCGATGCAGTATTGGATCATAACCGCCCCATCATCAACGGTTGTGACGACTCTGTGGTGCAGATGCTGGATGATGAACTGCAAATACTGCGTCTCGCCCGCGGTTATGCACCGCTGAGCCTTCCAAGCAAAAGCTTGGCGAGCATGAACAAAGCAAGCAAGAGCTTGGCGAGTAAGGACTCTGGAGACAACTGCTCCAACAAGCTGCCGTCACTGCTGGCCGTGGGCCCACAACAGAAAAACACCCTGGCGCTCAATATCGGTAATCAGCTCTATCTCAGCCCCCATATCGGCGATCTTTTCAGTGTTGAGGCTGAAGGCTATTTCGAGCGCACTTTGCAGAGTTTCCAGCGCCTGTACCGCTTTGAACCCGAGGCCATCATCCGCGATAAACACCCCGACTACGCCTCCAGCCGCTGGGCCGAGCGGCAAAGTGCTCGGCAGCTTGAGGTGCAACATCACTTCGCCCATCTGCTGGCGGTGATGGCTGCCAATGATTACAGCGGCAAGGTGCTGGGCTTCAGCTTTGATGGCACAGGGCTTGGAGATGACAACCAGCTCTGGGGCGGCGAACTGCTGCTGGCCGACTGTCAGGGCTTTCAGCGCCTGGCAACCCTGAGCCCGATGACACTGCTCGGTGGCGAGCAGGCCATTCGCGAGCCTTGGCGCCTGCTCTATAGCCTGCTGTTGCAAAACCATGGCATTGAAGAATTACAGCAATTGGCGGTCTTTGCCGCCGAGCCCGCAGCCAAGCTGGCCAACCTTGGCAAGCTCGCCAGCAGTGGCATAGGCCCCAAGAGCCACTCCATCGGCCGTTTATTCGATGCCGCCGCCGCGCTGCTGGCGAACTTGAGACTCAGCCAATATGAAGGCCAGGCCGGGATTATCCTGGAAACCCTTGCCCGCAGAGCCATTGCCGCCGGGAAACAGCAAGGCGCCGAGAAGCTTGGCTTAGAGCTGAAGCTTGAACATGAGCTCGAACATGAGCTCGAACCGACAAACACTCGCGCCGAGCTGGTGCTTGGGCAGTGGCAAAGCGCGCCGTTATTTTCGGCGCTGCTGCAAGCCTGGCGCACCGAGCCGGACAGTGAACTGCTGGCGCTGGCCTTTATTCAGGCCATAGGCAAAGGGATTATCGCCGCGGCGCTCAAGGCCCGTGATTGGCTCAAGACCGAAGGAATAGAAGATCTGCCGCTGGTACTGAGCGGCGGCGTGTTTCAAAGCAGGCTTCTCAGTGAATACTGCCACCGGGAACTCGCCCGGCTTGAATTTCACCGCTTGAAACCCGGCCTGGTGCCGGTCAATGATGGCGGTATCGCCCTCGGGCAGCTCTGGTATGGATTACATCAACCCGGGCTCACACAGAGCCTGGTCGAACGTTGAAATTACTGATTGATATCAAGGCATCTGCCGCCAAAGCGGCGCATGCTCAGATTAAGGAACCAAAGGGAGTTCATTATGTGTAAAGATTGCGGATGTTCACTGCCCAGGGGCAACGGCGGGCATCATTCTCACGAGCATGGTCATTCTCACAGTCACGATCACAAGCACGGTCACAGTCACTCTCATGGCCATTCCCATGAGCACTCTCACAGCCATTCTCACAGCCAAGGCACAGTACACACCAACCCACAGCTGAACGACAGCAAGACACTGTCGGTGATCCACAAGATCCTCGACAAAAACGACATCGAAGCTCAGCACAACCGGGAACACTTCGAATCCCACGGGGTGATGGCCTTCAATATCATGAGTAGCCCCGGCAGCGGCAAAACCAGCCTGCTGGAGCATCTCGGTGCCTATACAGACAAAAAATACTGCGTCATTGAAGGCGATCTGGAAACCTCGAGGGATGCCGACCGCCTTAAGGCCAAGGGCATAGAAGCAATTCAGATCCAAACCGGCAGCGCCTGCCACCTGGATGCCTTTATGGTGCACGGTGCCCTGCACCAGCAAGCGCTTGACAACATGGATATCTGCTTTGTCGAGAACGTCGGCAACCTGGTGTGTCCGGCCAGCTATGATGTTGGCACCCACATGAATATTGTGCTGGTTTCCATCCCCGAGGGCGACGACAAGATAGAAAAATATCCTGTAATGTTCCACCGCGCCGATCTGGTACTGCTGACCAAGTGCGATCTGCTGCCCTACTTTGACTTTGATGTCTCCGAGGCCCGTGCCCAGGTGAGTAAGCTCAACCCCAAAGCCGAGGTATTGGAAGTCTCTACCAAAGATCCCGCCAGTTTGACCCGGGTCGCCCAGTGGCTGGATAAGCAGCTCGCCGCCTTTGCCGAGCGCACCAAGGAGGCCCGCTGATGTGTTTGTCTATCCCATCCCAGGTAGTGGAGCTACACCCCGAAAGTCAGAGCGTTACCGTGGAGACCCTGGGGGTTAAACGCACAGTGAGCTGCCATCTGTTGGATGAACCGCTTGCCATTGGTGACTATGTGCTTATCCATATCGGCTTTGTGATGAACAAGATAGATGCCGAATCTGCCGCCGAGAGCCTGGCGCTGTACCGTGAGATAGCGGCCAAACTGGAGGCGGAAGATGGCAGAGCTTGAGCTCAGGCAACTGTACGACGGCTTTCGCTGCCCGGCCACTATCCGTAATCTGGCCGAGGAAATCGCCGCACTGGCTCCCAAGCTGACCGAGCCGCTCAATATCATGGAGGTCTGCGGCGGCCACACCCACACCATAATGAAATATGGTCTGTTGCAGCTGCTGCCGGAAAATATCCATTTCATTCATGGCCCGGGTTGCCCGGTATGTGTCATGCCCAAAGAGCGGATAGATCAGGCCGCCGCCCTCGCCCGTCTCGATGATGTGATACTGGTGACCCTGGGCGATATGATCCGGGTTCCCGGCTCCAAGGGTTCGCTCGCCTCTGTGCGCGCCGAAGGTCATGATATCCGCGCCGTCTATGCTCCGCTCGATGCGCTGAAAATCGCCGCCGATAACCCGGACAAGACCATAGTCTATTTCGCCATCGGCTTTGAAACCTCCACGCCGATGACGGCGGTACTGCTGGAGCAAGCCGAAGCCAAGGGCCTTAGTAACCTCTTGTTTCATATCAACCATGTGCTGGTACCACCGGCAATAGATGCGGTAATGAGCCACCCCGAGACCAAGGTCAACGCCTTTATCGGCCCGGCCCACGTCAGCGTTATCAGCGGCGCCCGCATCTATCGCCCGGCGGTGGAACGTTATCACACCCCTGTGGTGGTCTCGGGCTTCGAGCCGGTTGATGTCATGCAATCCATCCTCGCGCTGGTCAAACAGAAAGTCAGCGGTCGCTGTGAACTGGAAAACCAGTATCAACGCGCCGTCAGCGAACAGGGCAATCTATTGGCGCAGCAAAAGGTAGCGCAATTTTTTAAGGTACGCCCCAGTTTTCGTTGGCGCGGCCTTGGCCCCATTGCCGACTCGGCACTGATGCTGAAACCCGAATACAGTCACAGGGATGCCGAACAACACTTTGCCGAGCGCTTGCCGGTGAAACAGATAGACGATCACAAGGCCTGCCAATGCGGCGATATTCTGCGTGGCATGGCCAATCCCAAGGATTGCAAAGTATTTGGCCGCGGCTGCACCCCGCAAACACCGCTCGGCAGTTGCATGGTCAGCTCTGAAGGCGCCTGCAATGCCTACTACAGATATGCCGGAGTAAACTGATGTCCGATAAACGAGTACAACTGAGCCATGGCGGCGGTGGCCGGGAAATGGCTGAGCTTATCAACAAGCTGTTTTTCGATGCCTTCGACAACCCCATTCTCAGACGCGAAGAAGACGCCGCCTGTTTGCATCTTGGCGGCGATTGCGCCTTTACCACAGACTCATTTACCGTAGCGCCGCTATTCTTCAAAGGTGGCGACATCGGCAAGCTGGCCATTGCCGGCACAGTCAACGACTTAGCTATGATGGGCGCCGAGCCGCAATATTTAAGCTGTGGTTTTATCATAGAGGAAGGCTTTGAAATCAGCCGTCTGAAACAGATAGTCGCCAGCATGGCCGATGCCCTGTCTCAATGCGGAGCCCGCATCGTCTGCGGCGATACCAAGGTAGTGCCCAAAGGCTGCGCCGACGGCATTTTCATCAACACCTCAGGGGTGGGCCGTATTCTCAAGCCGGGCATTTCGGCTCATGCACTAAGAAGCGGCGATGCCATCTTGCTTTCGCGGGACATAGGCCGTCACGGCGCCGCCATCCTGAGTGCCCGAGAAGGGCTGGAGCTGGAGTCTGAACTCAGCTCAGACTGCGCCGTGCTCTGGAATGTGGTGGAGCAACTGATCGCCGCCAATCTGGAGATCCACGCCATGCGTGACGCCACCCGCGGCGGCTTGTCGGCTGTGCTCAACGAGTGGGCCAAGGCCTCTAACAAGGGCATTACCCTCAGAGAAACCGCCATTCCCGTCTGTGATGAGGTACGCGGCGTCTGTGAACTCTACGGTTTTGAGCCCTGGGATCTCGCCAACGAAGGCAGCTTTGTCATCGCCCTGCCCCGCGAACTCGCCGAAGGCGCGGTCGAAATCATGCGCCGCTTCGGTCATTGCGATCAGGCCTGCATAATAGGCGAAGTAGGCGAACAACATCCGGGTAAAGTGGTACTGGAATCGGCCTGGGGAAGTCGCCGTTATTTGGATCTGCCACAGGGCGAGCTATTGCCGAGGATCTGTTGATGCACGAGTACTCTATCGTCAGTGCCCTGATGGAGCAGTGCCAGCAACTCGCCGCCGAGCACGGCGCCAAGGGCATTGCCCGGGTCGCCATCAAGATAGGCGCCATGAGCGGCGTCGAGCCTGAGTTGGTTCGCACCGCCTTCAACACCTTTCGTGAGCACAGTGTCTGTCACGATGCCGTGCTCGATATCGACATAGCGCCGCTGACGCTATCCTGCAACCAGTGCCGGCAGCAAAGCACACCAGAGGAGCGCACCGTCATCTGTCCCCACTGCCACAGCCAGGATACCCGGGTCATAGACGGTGAAGATATGCTATTGATGCAACTCGAGTTAATTACAGATTAAACCTGCCCAAGCAAAGCGGCGCCGCTATCTGTGTTGAACTGCACTTGTAAAACTTAAGGCCAAGGGCTATCGCTTCAATAATGCCTTTGGCCCTTTCCTCTATCCTTTCTTACTACTGCTATTTCGCCAATAAAACCTGTGCCGGCTTACTGCTAAACTATCCAGGCAGATAACACCTCTTGTTTTGTTAAGATGACTTGGTTACTTTAAAGGCGATTCAACCAGTTATAACATGCGGCTACCACAAGGACGGCTGGCATGCCAGTTCCCAAAAAAATCAACACAAAAATAATTTAAAAGGAGAACACCATGACTGAAAACAAGCAGTCTAAAATGGATATAAATTTACATGAGATCAAGTGCCCAGAATGCGGCGAAATAATGCCAAAGATTCGTATCCCCCAAAATATAAATCAACTGATGTGGGGTGGTTGGACTTGTCCTAAATGCAATTGCAAAATGGATAAGTTTGGTAAAAAGATCATCTAATTAAAAGGACTATAATCGAAATACTTATGGTTTCATCAAGTCTACACATGAGCTAATACAGCTAAGGAAGGTACGAGTAAGTCCTCGGGCCCTAAAGAAACTGCAGGCACACGTTAAGCTGATCTGTAGAAATAAGTAACCAGCCCTGCAAATACCCTCGGACAGTTGGGCTTAAAAGTGGTGGCAAGTATCTGTTTGAAGTCCTAAGCCGCGTGTTAACACCCTCTTGCGACTAATACAACTTACGCTACCTTCTACGCCTCACTATAAGACACTTGCCACCATTTGACTGACTATTGCTTCGTCATACTGGCTTGTTTCAAGCCGATACGCTTGCCCAACCAAACACCCAAGCCCAGTGGCGCAAAGAACACTACCAGTAAGAACAGCACAATATAGAGGATCAGGCTTTTAATCACGCCAGTGAGCTCTTCAAACACCTGAGTCACAGTACGTTGCACCAGCGCGTCGGCTTCTTTGGTCACGGCCTGGCGCTCTCTATCCACCATCTGTTCCAGCGCAATGCGCTCACGTTCCACCATTTTTTCCAATGCCAGACGTTCAACCGACAGTTGCGCCAGATTGCGCTCGGCACTGGCATCCAATTGTGCCAACAGCGGCGTCAGCTCGCGGCGCAGATCCACTGCCAGCTCAGACATTAACTGCGGGCTTTCATTCATCAGCTGCTGAAATTTAGCCGAGGTTTCGCTGATATCTTTTAGGGTTTGCTGGACCTCTTTTGAGTTGATGTTAGAGTGAAGGGCAAACAGTTCTGCCTTCCAGCCAAGCAGTTTTGGCGTTTGGCTCGCCAGCATGGCCATACGGTCGGACATATCGCTCATCACCTCAGGCACACTGCCGAAAGTAGTCACAGCATCAAACTCGCCAATCTTACGGAAGCTCAACCAGTCGTTAAACGCGGAGACCCGCGGAAAGCTAACATCAAACAGCGGGTGGGCCATGGCATATTCGCGGATAAACTGCTGATTGGCATCAAAATCGGCTTTACTCATCAGCCCTTGCATGCGGCGCTCATAATCAGCCAACAACTGCTGACTGGTGTTGGCTGCCAGTTGCGTTTGCTCGCCAAACAATGCCTTGCCATTACCGGACTCAAAAAACTGCGCCATCTGAGCAGTAAAAGCCCAAGTGTCTATCATGGCGGCTAGCGGCGACACCTGAAAAATGGTTTGTCCCAGTGTTTGTTCGGCATTAATTTTCCACATCAGGGCATTGGATTTGATCTGCAGATCATCAGAGCGCTGCAGTATCAGATCGGCGCTTTGTTCTACTCCGGCAAAAAAGCTGCTGGCATATTCCCGGGTAAACACCCGCATGCTCAACTGTTCTTGCGGCAGCGGCTCAATACCGCTTTCCAATTTAACCTCAAGCAATGAACAACCCGAAGCCAGTAACGACAGACAAAGAACCAAACTCCAAGAGCATAAACTACGCATGGCACTCCACCAATACAGACAATAATAAGAAAAGAGGATCTTATCATTTTGCCGACTGTTGCCACCGAAGATAACCCAAAACGTGAGTAGACTCACAGCCCGCAAACAATTAAAAAACAATATGGTTGAGGATATTTTAAGCGGGTATTAACGGTCCACTCGATGACCAAGGTTACCCTTGGCGGATACAGAAAACTAATGCAATAACGCAAACAACAGCAACATTCCAATGGCAATAGACAAGTTGGTCTTCCAAAAGGCATTTTGGGTTACCGTTTGCCGAATCAATACCCCGCTTCCCCTCAACCAACCGGCCCAACATCCGGCGATCAATGCTTGTAGCATCAAAATAGACCCCACTAACATATAGGTCAGATCCAACCACCCCTTGGATGGAAAAATGGAAGGCAACAGGAGTAATCCAACAATGCCCGCCAAGGCCGCCCAAATGCAACCCACCAGCAATGCCAACAGAGAAGACAACAAAAATCCCTTTAATTCTTGCATCACACTCTCCTTGTTCTCGATGAAACGGCTTCCCTTTAACCTATATTATTTTTTATCTATCCCTATGGAGAGCGTAAGAATCACACGTGAATCAAGCCACCCATCATAAAATAATAACTTAATTTTATTTCTGTTTGCGTTCAAGTACCGTCAAGTAATTTGAGCACACTGAAGTAAAAGGTATCCTTGAGAGGCTGAAGTTTGATGAAATCGAACCTATTTCAAGTAAAAGTGAGAGATTTGAGCCGTAATACTCCCCCCGGTTCAGAGGGTTGCAATCACTGTGATTGACATAAATAGCCTTGGGATAAGGCTGGTTTAACATACTGACAACTGGTTGCAAAATGCCGTGGTCGCCTCTATAAGTGTTCGTAGTAGCAAGTGAGTTATTGCAACGTCCCTATCGGCCCGGGAAATAGTTTTCCAAATTCAGCGGCAAGCCTGAGCCAGTTATCATGATGGATATTCACCACACCTGCAGCTTGGCTGCTCATTTAACTAAATAGCGATACGTTTATCATCAAAAATACACCGGCAGGCATCATACATGCATTCAAGACAACCCCTCAACAAAACTGCAACACCATTGAGCTGCTTAGGCGGTTAATCGCGTTCATTCTAATAAAGAGCTATACTCTGAGAATACAAGCCGCTCATTTAAAAATCAATGTTTTCATATAGCCCAATCATCAAAAAAATAAAATTCAACCAACAAAGATTCAATTTGATAGTGATTCAATAAAACACTCAAACTCTTCAACCACCTCGTCTTTATTATATTTAGAAGGTAACTCCTTAATATATTTATCAGGATGATTTAGTGCATCTTTGATTCTAAGACCTAGATCTTCACCTTCTTTAACCAATCCCGCAAAGTCTTCTCCTAATACCTCAAGAGGACCTACAGCTTCTGTCGCTACAATAGGAATTTTAAGTGCCATAGCCTCAAGCAAAACATACCCCATAGATTCAAACTCTGAACACAACACAAGACACTTAGCTTTCTGCATGATATTCCACGGATTTTTAAGCTCACCTAAAAAATGTACGCGATGACTAATATCACATTGATCTAGTATTTTGCGCAATTTACAGGTAATAGGACCATCATGTTTAGGCTCAGCCCCGACAAAAATTAAATCCGTTGAATGGTGTAATGCTTTGTTATCAATATAAGTTTTTAACAGTAAATCCTGGCGTTTTTCTGGAGCGATCCGACCAACATGTAAAATAAAATCTTCTGGCAAGCTCATAGTTAATGGTTCATTAGCTTTGGCCTGAATTACAGCTGGCTCAAAAGGATTTGGTATATGTTTTACTGGACATTTAATAAATCCATCAATCTCATCACCAAGCTTTTTAGAAATAAAAATAACCTTCCTACGACCTAGAGAAAACTTTACTTTAACAAGTTCCTTGAACTTACTTATTAAAGATTTATTGCATTTAAACTTATATAAGGGATCACCATTAATAATAGAAACAACCCCTTTTACCGGAGCGTAACGACTTGCGGCATTATTCACAAGAACCATCACCTCCCCCTTAACAATGGAGCGCTTAAAAAGCAAAAGCTTAACCTTGCTAATTTTCTTAACATTGACCCATGATGACCAACATTCCAAATCCGTTTTACTTTGCTCACCTAAATTCCAAACTTCAACTTCATTACCTCTGGCAACCAACTCTTTCACTAATATCAATGTTGCCATTTCAACTCCACCGGGAGATATATGCCTTACCACGAAAATATATTTCATTACACCTAACTGTTCAAACGGGTTCGTTAACAAAACATCAAATTCTCTGCTATAACTCTAGTCTGACTAAGATCTAAGACTAGTAGCTAAAGATAGAATGATTCAAGCCTGCTCAATCTAAGACAGACGCCATCAAAAGTGAATTGATATTTCAAATCAATTCAAAAGCACCTCAAACACTCGTAAAAAAACAAGAAAAACCCCAATGAAAATAAACAAAATCAAAACATTTAAGTCACACAAAACCACCACAAAAACATCTATCCACACACCCGTTAACAAATCAAAATTCAGAAATTCAGGGCAGAAATTCAGAACACCCTAAACACTTTGCGAGCCACGAGGAAGTATATCATTCTGTCTCAATCGCTTATAAATGACGATGAATTATTGGAAGTAGACTCTCTAAGACGAGTAATCAGAGGAAAATTCAGGACACCCTAAACACTTTGCGAGCTACGAGGAAGTATATCATTCAGTCTCAATCGCTTATAAATAACGATGAATTATTAGAAGTAGACTCTCTAAGACGAGTAATCTGCGTGCTTCATACAAAACTGCGGTTGCCAGGCATGCCAACGGCAGGCTTAGGCCTGTTTATGCAAAATCACCAAGGGTTTAAGGTTAATGGGGGTGTATTGCTTGGCTTTGTTGCTTACCCCGGCACCATTTACCACCATATTTGGCCTTCATGGCACACATTGCATCCCATCGGCCACTCATGCCACTGTACTGACGGCGAAATTCCTTGGCAGAAGTTATCCAGGCATCGTCGCTGATACCAAGCTCAAGCAGCAGTTTGGGCCTGGAACAGGCAATATAGCCACGCTTGTCTTCCCGCACCGCCCGGCCTGTCCAATCAATCAACTCCAAATAGTCGGCAAAGTGAAATGGAATGCCGCTTTGTTCGGCAGCAGTGGCTGCACCATCAAATTGAAGCAGTGGCTTAAGTGAAGCGTTGGCAGTTGCAGGCTCAGCAACTTCTTCTATGCGCTCCTGAATGGATGTGTAATCAGAAGTTTGCAGCGAATCTGCAATACCGGCGCGAATGGGATTTAAATCCACGTACATCATGCAGGCCAGCAGCGCCTGTTCATCGAGCAGCGCCTGCGACTTAAAGCGCCCTTCCCAGAATACGCCCTTGCAGCCATCTTCTCGATTGGCCTTGCGGGCGATATCTTCGTTTAAGCAGCGCATAAACCAACTGATACTGCCAAGCCGTTCCTGCCAATCGCTAATCAGCGTATCCAGCAGTATTCGCTCGCCTTCTGAGAGACTATCGCCCTTGAGGAACTTTGCCGCCACAGGGTTACCACTAAAGAGCCCTGTCCAACGCTCGATGACTTCAAATGGTGACAACGATTGTTGCGCAGCAAGGTCGATTTTGAGCACCAAATGGTAGTGATTACTCATAACCGCATAAGCGCAAACGTTGATGCAGAATATTGACGACAACTGCCTGATTTTATCCACTATCCAGCCACGTCTATGCTCGTAACTGCGCCCCGAGAGTTCATCTTCACCACACAAAAATGCCCTTCTCACGCAACGGTTAATCACGTGGTAAAAGGGCGTACTTTCAGCGTCTATCAACTGACGGCGGGCTGTAGTCATAACCAACCTCGACTGAGCTTTGATGGGTATTTCAAAGCCTAGTCAAGGCTGGGCGAAACATCAAAAAGATATGGCTGTCCTGTCTTTCTTCGTCTTTCTTCACTAAAGATTCAACCAGTATTCCGCATGAATAACTATAAAACAAAGTTAAAATGTATCAACGATGTATCATGAATACTTTATTTATTTTAATTAATTGTTAATTGATTTGGCGATTAGGAGAAACATTCAAGATATATAAAACATAAGCACTTCCCACATTGACATCACTGGCAAAACAACTTACATATGCAACCTCAATGTCTCAATTAAGTTTTATTTGCTAAGGAATGGTAACAATGAGATTATTCAAGGCGTTAGGGTTTTTAGCAGTTGTTTCCTTGCCAGCATCGGCGTTTGCTATTGATGGCTACCATGTAGAATGTAATTCCTGTGTTAGCGAGGAACAGTTCAATCAAGCAGCTAAAGACGAAGCTGTTCAAGGACAAACGATTTATGTCAATGTAATAAACTTTGAGAACTATGAGTTCAGAAAGTATAAAGTAACCAAAACGCATAAAAACGTATGCGACCCTAAAAGTAGGGAACCTGATGGTCGAGGTGGGTTTATTCAAGACTGTAAAATAATAAGGACTCATACAGCTACAAAAGAAGAACTCACTAATGATGAGATTAATGCTCTGATGAGTTTTGCAACTTCATTCAATGACTATAAGTCGGTGGTAAAGCAGTATGCTACTGCAATCCCTGAAACCGTCGTCCCCAGTGGGTATGACCTTATTGGTGCATCATATAATCATGGTAAAGTTATTGACTACTACAAGTCACAGGTAAATTCTAGTACAATCACTGAAAGATATGTTGGACTTGTAGAGGCAGCTACAAAGATCGTCTCTAAAGGCATTAACGTCAGTGCTCCGGCTATAGTTTTTTCTTTCTCTGATGGTTCTAAGGCTTATGCTGAGGTTGATTTTTACGATATGGATGACAACCTCCATTACAAATTTACGAAGGTTATTGATACAAATGGAAATCAAATAGATCTTAAAGCTCAGAATCCATTTCCAAAATTGATGGATGTATCAAACCTGTCACTACAATCATGGCAAACACTCTATGGCGCATTTAGAGCATATGGGTTAGCTGTAGTGGGTGAGACAACAAGAATAGTCCCTCGAGGCACGATAACCATCACAGAATGTAATGGTGGTACAGCTAATATGTGTCGACATCCTCAATAATCGAGTTCGTTAAAGAAGGTGCAAAGGATTACTACCCTCGGACGTAATGGTCATAACCAACCTCGACTAAGCTTTGATGAGTATTTCAAAGCCTAGTCAAGGCTGTGTGAAACATCAAAAAGATATGGCTGTCCTATATTTCAACTAAAGAGCCCGGTCCAACGCTCGATGACTTCAAATGGCGACAATGATTGTTGCGCAGCAAGGTCGATTTTGAGCACCAAATGGTAGTGATTACTCATGACCGCATAAGCGCAAACGTCGATGCAGAATATTGACGACAACTGCCTGATTTTATCCACTATCCAGCCACGTCTATGCTCGTAACTGCGCCCCGACAGTGCATCTTCACCACACAAAAATGCCCTTCTCACGCAGCGATTAATCACGTGGTAAAAGGGCGTACTTTCAGCATCTATCAACTGGCGGCGGGCTGTGGTCATAACCAACCTCGACTGAGCTTTGATGGGTATTTCAAAGCCTAGTCAAGGCTGAGCGAAACATCAAAAAGGATTGGCTGTCCTGTATTTGCCTTCAAAAAGATATGGCTGTCCTGTATTCTTATGGTTATCCCGAATTCGATTGCGATTTACTTCCCGGCTGATTGTGCTGTGGCTGACTTTCAGACGTTTTCCTATCTCCCGATAACTGAAACCCTCGCGTAAATAGGCCTCAATCTGGTATCGTTGTCCCTCGATCAACTGCTTGTAATTCATGGTAACTACTCATGTTTGTTTGGCGACTACAGAGTATCACCAACAGGCAGTTGATCTCTCCTCACCGTTTAACCATGAGTGGTGCACTTATTATCTGAATTCGGGCCTATTTAGTTGAGGCTGTGTGAAACATCAAAAAGATTTGGCTGTCCTGTTTTTCTTCAGTATTTCGTCGTATTTCTCAAAAGATATAAGATATGGCTTTCCTATCTTTCTTATTTCAAGTGCTGACGAACCCTTTTAGCAAACAAACATTTGAACTTGAGTAGGTTGTCAATATGCCACATTTTTATCTCAGAGAGGTCACTTCCGTCAGAAATTGAACCATCACGATAAACAGCCACTCTAGTAGCTCTCTTACCATCTATTGGTTCCCAAGAAAGTTCACTTCCAAATTCATCTTCAATTTCAGCTTTACTTTCGAGCAAATAGTTCAAGCACGACTCGTTTTGCTCAGCATTGCCAAAGTCGATATAAAGTTCTGTACGAACTTTATTGCCTTGGCAAAAGTTTGCACCATAATTTATACCAGTGGTTCCAGAAGCAAATGCGTACCAGTTCTGAGGTTGACCAGCCTTGGCTGACGTAAATTTATGCTCGCATCGAAGCTCATCAATTAACCCTTGGAAATATTCGCGGTACTTTTCGGATTTGGCACTCGTTTTTTGAACAGACTTGTTCGCAGACTTGCTCTTTTGCCATTCGTTTGGAAATACTACAGGCTTTAGATTAAAAGCAGGTTTTGAGTCATCGATTTGAATAACTTCAACAACAACCGCAAAGAATTGAGTCTGACTGTCTGTTCGGTGATTCAGCCAGTCCAAGGCTTGACGGTGCTCTTCACGAATAGTTTCAGCAACCCAAATGACGAATGAAGCATCAAACCCAGCCGCATATGTAAGTAGCTTACCTAGGTGATCATGGTCAGTTTGAGAAAACTGGTTTTCTATAATGACGTTTTCAGCTGACCCAAGATCCTTAGCTAAGATATCAAGAGAAAAATTCCCGACACTTGCTTCTTCTTGAACTAGCTCAAGCTCCAAACCAACAGCGTTTCCCAGCTCTTCGATGTTTTCCGCTAGCCAAGGAGTAAAATCTTGAGCTTCATGTGCCCAGATATTTCGTAACGGCACTTTCTTCAACTCACCAAACATACTTAACTTCCTATTTTCTCCGAATGGCATATAACGCCCAATTAAGGGGTGAACAACGCCTCCACCCAACCTAACGTATTGTGCCATAAACACTAAATTTGAAGTAGAAGCAAAAATGCCAAGCGTTGTGAATCCCTCTTGAACTGTTAAGCTTCAGGCTCAGGCACCCACATGAATACATTTTGATGAACAAAAGACTTTAGTATACCAAGTGATTTTAATGCATCTGATTTAGCTAGTTCTTCAGCAGATTCAAATCGACCATCGATCATTTTTTTAGCCAATGAGCCATTTTTAAGCCCCGCTTTCGCATGAACATAGGGGTTGCGGATTTTCCGTAATACTTCTAATTGTTCAAAAAGCGTTCCATTGATAATTTCAGCGGCTTTTGCAGATTCGAGGATTATCTTAAATGAGGATTCAGCTATCGTACTCTGCCCTCTCATGATGAACTCACCGGACAATGAGTGCTCAATAAACGCTTGGCACAGTAATACGACTGCCATGTAATTACCATTAACGTAACTATTAGCCAATTCATGAAAAGCTAAGTGAGACTGTAAACCTCCGGTTAACAGCATATCTCCCTGTAGCGCAAACAGTTCATTTAGTTCGACAAATCTAACAATACGATCTGGTCTAGTTTGTTCTTCATCTTCGACAAAATCAGCGATACCCTGTCGTTTTATTTCTTCGTAGTCCACATTGTTCTCATTGAAGCTTAACAGCTGTATAGTGCGCATGCGCGTTTTAGTCATCGGATGAGTGTAAACGCGCATCGCTATCTCTTTGTATTAGTTAAATATAATAGAGTTTAGCCCGAATATCCCTTGCAGCAAAACGCGCATGCGCGGTTTCCAAACCTATTATCTACCAAAATGGTTTTATATCTTTATGAATTTTAAGTTATTTTTTGTGATGTTGCAGAAATAACGCGCAAAATCATCTCCAAACTTCTGGGTACTATCTTAATTCGATGAGCAAGCGTTCTACAAAAGCTGAGTAACCCTCATAGCTACCGCACGGGCGCGAATGTTGTTCGTCCCTGAATTCCGCTGAAAACAGAAAAATGCAACAGCTTCCGACCTTGAGTTTAAGTAAAGGCTAAAGATAAGCACCTGAATTAGTTACACAATACTCAGTACTGTTTGTTAAAACAATTAGTCATAGGTCAAGTTTTCGACAAAAGCCATAAAAGCCTGTCTTGGTTATTTTTTACAAAATAATTGGCTGAGTTTTGATAGTTTTCCAACAAAAAGCGCCGCTTGCCTGTAAGACTAAGGCAAGCGGCGCAAGTTATTGGGCTAGTTTCCCCTGAGCTATTTCATCAGAGCCATATCATCAAAGCTATTTCATCTGAGGCACCCGCACTGGATCGGCGGGCTGTGGCAGCTTCACAGGCGCGGCAGATTTCAGCTCATCCAAGGCAATGGCGATGGCCTTTTCCAGCTGAGGATCTATGCCTTTGGCTGTGTCTTTGGTCCACTGCTCGACTTCCACATCCGGGCCCACCCCTTCGTTCTCGACCCGCCACTGGCCGTCGATACTGAAGAAACCGCTGCGCGGCGCCGTGATATGGCCGCCATCCATCAGGGAAGGCACGCCCCAGATACCGACCAAGCCACCCCAGGTGCGTTTACCCACCAGCTTGCCCACTTGGTAATAGCGGAACATATAAGGGAGCATGTCGCCGCCCGAGCCGGAGACTTCGTTGATCAGCATCACCTTGGGCCCCCAGATACCGCTGCCCGGACTGGTCATGGGGTGATCGCCGGCCATCTGGTTATTGAAGTAGCCGTTACGCTCGCGGCGTAGCACATCTATGATGTACTCGGCAATGTAACCGCCGTGGTTGAAGCGCTCATCTATGATCACTCCCTGGCGCTGATTCTGGGCGAAGAAGTAACGGTTGAAATAGCTGAAGCCGTTCTCGCCTGTATCCGGAACCCAGACATAAGCCAATTTGCCGCCGGAAGCTTCATCCACCCGTTTGCGGTTATCCTCAACCCAGGCGTTACGTCTCAATGCCTGTTCGCTGGCCGTTGGCACCACAGTCACTTCGAAGGCTTTTTTGTCGCTGCCATCCGGACTGATGCTGAGACGGGTCTGTTTACCGAGAGTCCCCTGGAAGGCCTGATAGAAGTTGGCCTTGTTATCCAGCGGCTTGCCGTTGACTGCCAGCAGATACTGGCCCGCCTTGACCTGGGGATAGAGAGCCAGCGGCGCACTTCCTTGGTCCGCCGGATACCAGTTTTCGCCACGATAGATGCGGCTGAAGCGGTAGCCCTTGTCGGTCGCCTCAACATCGGCGCCGAGCAGGCCGGTGCGGTTGTCGGCAATTTCCGGCAGATCGCCATCATTGGTAAAGGAGTGGCCCACAGAGGTTTCGGCGCCCATGTTATCGAGCAGATAGGTCATGTCGGCGCCGTGGCGCACATGGGCGACCAGTGGCTGGAACTCCTTGTATACCGCGTCCCAATCGGCACCGTGCAGATTACTGACATAGAAGTAATCGCGCTGGAAGCGCCAGGCTTCGCGGAAGATTTGCTGCCATTCGGCCTTGGGATCGATACGAGCCGTCAGCTTGACGTTAAGCGTCTTGGCATCATCCCCCATGGGCGCGGCGCCGGCAAATTGCTGCCAGTTGTCGCCGATTTTCACCAGCAGGCTCTCGCCGTCATGGCTCAGGTGATACTCATCCACATCACCGGCCAGGGTATCGGCCTTGCGTTCCTCAGTGCTGTACTTGCGAAGCTCTGTGGTTTCATCCAAATCCTGCATATAGAACAGCTCACCTGGCTTACCGGCGCTCAGGCTGTGGATTTTACCGCTCTCACCCAGAGGCAGCACCCGCTGCTCTATACCGTTGAGATCGATTCGCACCGCAGGTGGCGCATCTGAACCTTTGGACTCCTCTTCAGTGCTGCCCTCTTCCTCGTCGCTTCTTGGCAGCATGGGCGCCTCGGTGCGGGTATTGAGCAGCATGGTGTAGAGGCCGTAAGTAGGGGTGAAGGCAACCGAGGTCATATCCAACCAGGCAGCATGAGGGCCATAATCGGTACTGGCGGCAAAATAGAGCTTGTCGCCGGCGCGGTCCCACACTGGGTAACGCACATCGGCCATGCCCTGGGTAATTCTGTTACTCTGATTATTGCGGCTATCGAACAGGTAGAGACTGCGGAAGAAGCTGTCATCCTGCTTGCTGTAGGCCAGATAACGGCTGTCAGGCGACCAACTGGGGGCCATTTCCCAGTCGGGATTCACTACCGGCTGGCTGTCGATAACCTGCGCCTTGCCCTTGGACAAGTCCGCCAGCCAGAGTTGCTGGCGCTGATCGCTGAACACCAGCTGTTTATCATCGGGCGACCAGATAAGTCCGCTATAGAAGCCCTTCTCAGCCAGTTTGATCTCTTGCTGCGGCTTGCCGAGTTGATCGGCTATCACCAGGCGATATTCGCCGCTCTTGTCGGAGAACCAGGCCAGCTGTTTGCCGCCGTTGGACCAGGCGGCGCCCACTTCGCGGCTGTCTGAACTTTCAGTAAGATTACGGGCATCACCGTGCTCCACTGGCACAGTAAATACATCGCCGCGGGCCACAAACAGGGCGCGCTTACCGGTAGGCGAAATGGCCGCCGACTCTATCTGCTTTTCAACCTCTTCAAAGCGTGGCCGCACCCAGGGGAAATCGGCATGCAGGCTGATGGCCAGTGCCTCTCCCTTGTCGTTGGCATTGGTATTAGCCAGCGACTTTTTCACCAGCTCACCGCGGTATTCGTATACCAGAGTGTCGTTATCCAGGGTAAAACCTTTGACATCGGCATCCTGGTAATGGGTCACCTGCTCCGGCTCGCCGCCCTTGACCGCTACCCGAAAGATATTAGTGACCTGAGAGCGGTTGGAGAGAAAATAGATATAGTCGCCGTGCCACTGGGGCTCGAGATCCTGGGTGTTGTCCCAGGGCAGATCTTTTTCCTCCAGGCTATCGAGCGAAATCAACCTGAGCGGCTGATTCTGGCCGCCGCGGTAGTTACGCCAGCCCGGATCCCAAAGACCGGCGCGGCGGTAAACCAACTGCTTGCCATCGGCAGAGAAACTGCCGTCAAAGGCGCGGTTCATGGGTAAAGGCTTGGGATTGCCGCCCTCGATGGACAGGGTAAACAGCTGCTGCCAGCCTCTTGGGGCATTGGCCCTGCCGGATCGCAACAATACCGATTTGCTGTCCGGGCTCCAGCCCACAAGCTGATCCACATCCGGGTGGAAGGTCAGGCGTTTGGGCTCGCCACCGGCAATCGGCAGCAGGTAGATATCCTGATTGCCCTCATAGTCGCCGGTAAAGGCCACCCATTTGCCGTCCGGCGACAGCTTGGGTTGCATCTCCTGGCCCTGAAAGCTGGTGAGGCGCACCGCCTCGCCGCCCTTGAGCGACACCTTCCAGATATCCTTGGCGTAGGAAAACACCAGAGTATCACCGCGAAGATCCGGCTCCCGCAGGAGTTTGGCCTCGGCAGCCAGCAAATTGGGGCTGCCGAGCGCAAGGGCCGTCAGCCAAAAGAGTTTATTGAGCTTCATTCCTGTTCCTTGTATTTGAATACCAGCAAACCTGTGGGGATCCCCCGCCAAAACCGCAACTTAACCAGCGCCATAGCAGAGCTACCCCTGTAACATAACCAGTGGCAAAAAAATACGCAAAAAAGGTTTTGTTTCAACTCATTGCAATACGCCATTCCGGGCAATTGAGACAAAAATGCCCGGCCTTAAGCAGACCTTAATCTGAGCCGGCCAGAATAATTCCTATCCACCAGCCGGGCCGTGAGTTCAACGCCATGAGTTCAACGCCCGCTTTTTCAGGCTTTCTATTTCGCAGATCTCAGCTGCGACTCTGTCTCAACTCGCACTATGTCACAGGAATCACAATGCCCATTGCAAGCCACCCACTGAGTTTTCAACACTGGTTCAAACATCATCTGCTGTTGCCGTTATCGGTAGGGCTTGGCCTGCTTATCTTGCTGCACATCAGCAATGCCGACCTGCTGCTGGCACAGTGGATGTTGGCATTTGAGGGCACCGACACAGCCTGGCCCTGGCGCCATGCCTTTGTTACAGACAAACTGCTGCACACGGGAGGACGGGATCTGGTGGTGCTGGCGGCAGTTGTGTTGCTGTCGAGCCTGGTATTGAGCAGTTTCAAAGCCTCAATGAAACGCTGGCGCCGGCCCTTGCTGATGTTGTTTACAAGCGCCCTGGCAACCGTACTTCTGGTACGTATCGGCAAGAGCATGACCAATGTTGCCTGCCCCTGGGATCTCAGTCTATTTGGAGGCCAAAAGCCTTATCTGCCCTTCCCCATGAGCCTGAGCGTTGACACTGAATTGGGCCAGTGTTTCCCCGGCGGCCACTCGAGCGGCGCCTTTGCCTGGGTGGGACTTTATTATCTGGCATTGGTCTTGAAGCCAAAATGGCGCTTTAAGTTACTCGGCGCAGTATTGCTGATAGGCGCCGTGTTCAGTCTGTGTCAGGAGTTTCGCGGCGCCCACTTTTTATCGCACGATATCGCCAGCGCCCTTATCGGTTGGACCATGGCGACCTTGAGCTACGGTCTGGCTTACCGCCCCTGGCGAGCGGCTGGATACGCCGGGGTTCCGGCGCAGACGCAGACGCAGACGCAGGCACTGATACAGATACAGACACAAACAGAAGTCACCCACTAAAATACCGGGCCTGATTTATTGCCGATAAATCTGGTCCCGTTTCCAAAGGCTATTTCACTGAGCTTTTGAATTACGCCTTCTTCACCAGGCTGGAGATCAAGGCTCTGAGCGCCGCCGGTTTAATCATCTTGGCCATATAGTGGTAACCGCGGCGCTCGACATCCTCCACCAGATCCTTGCGGGTGTTGGCGGTGATCAAAATGCCGGGCAGATGTTGCCCATACAGCGCCCTGAGCTCATCCATGGCATCGACGCCGTTTTGGCCCTTATCCAGATGATAATCAGCCAGCATGATGTCCGGCGCCACCCCTTTGAGCCCCAGCTTGATCCTGGCATCACTCAGATCCCGGGCGCAGATCACCTCGCACTGCCAGCGGCTCAACAGGCTTTCGAGCCCGGCGAGGATAGCCTCTTCGTTGTCGATACACAGCACCTTGACCCCGGCGAGCGGCTGCAACACAGAAGAGATGGCCTTGGGCTGCGGCACGCTGACAGTGGCACCCAGCGGCACCCGAATGGCAAATACAGAGCCCTTGCCCTGCACCGAAGATACACGGATATCATGCTCCAGCACCTTGCTTATTCTGTCGGCTATCGCCAGCCCAAGCCCCAGGCCGTTGACGCTGTTGGAATGGGGGTTATCAAGGCGTTTAAATTCGTGAAATATCTCCCTAAGCTGCCCGGCTTCAATGCCGCAGCCGGTATCCAGCACCTGCACCTCAAGCTCACTACCGCGGCGGCGACAGCCCATCAGCACCCGCCCGCCCTTGGCATAGCGATAGGCGTTGGTGAGAAAGTTTTGCAGCACCCGCCGCAGCAGTGAAGGGTCTGAATTGACCGTCAGGCTGCAGGGCATCATGGCAAAATGGATCTGGCAGTCTTTGGCCATGGCCTCAAACTCCACCGCCAGGGTGTTGAGTACTTCGGAGATGGCAAAGTCGCGCCGTTTTACCTCCACCATGCCGGAATCCAGCTTGGAGATATCCAACAGATCGGTCAGCAGTTCACCGGCGGTTTTCAGTGAGCTGTTGACATGGGAGAGGGTCAGCCGCCCTTCCCTGTCAAGCCCGGGATACTGACTCAAAGAGGCGGTAAACAACCTGGCCGCGTTGAGGGGCTGCATTAAGTCATGCCCCACCGCCGCCAGGAAACGACTCTTGGAGGCGTTGGCCATCTCCTCCTGAGCCTTGGCTTCGAGCAGCTTGCTGTTGAGCAGCGCCAGCTCATAGGTGCGCTCCTTGACTCTGGCCTCCAGGGTCTCGTTGACTTGCTCCAACACCTGTTGCTGCTCGCGATATTGGGTAATGTCGGTAAAGGTCATCACAAAGCCGCCGTCCGGCATGGGATTGCCCTGAATCTTGATCACCTTGCCATCGCGCCTGCGCCGCTCTGAGCTATGGGCGGTGCCGTTGCGCATATGCTGTACCCGGCGCTCGACATGCTCGTCCACATCCCCCGGGCCGCAGTAGCCGCGGGCGGCATTGAAACGTATCACCTCGCTGATGGGCATGCCCGGTTGCAGGAAATCCTCCGGATAGTCGTAAAGCTCTACATAGCGGTAGTTCCAAGCCACCAGGTTGAGATCTTTGTCGACCACACTCATGCCCTCGTAGGCGTGTTCTATGGCGGCGCGCAGCATGTCCTGACTGAGAATAATCTTCGATGAGGCCTCATCCACCAGGCTAAAGACTTCATCGAGGGCCAGATCCCGTCCCTGCAGCACTGAGTCCATCACCAAAGAGGCGCTGGAAGCCCCCAGCACCCCGGCCAACATATGTTCGGTATGGGCGATAAGTTCGGCCGGTGCCGTCTTGTGCCAGCTATCGCTGCGCACCGCATCGGCAGAAAAGCGCGAGAAACTCTCATAGGCCCGGGTCGGGCTGACAAAGCGACTGGCCAGGATCAGCAAGTCCTGCTGACTAATGGGGCCCGTCTTGCGATTACCTGTGTTTTTGAGTTCACCCGGGGTGACAAAGGCGCTGGCCTGAATACGCTCCACCAAGCCGGCGCGCAGCCAGATAGAGCCGCCGATATAGCCAATCAGGTTGGCACCGAGTGCAAGCAGGGTATCGTTGACATTGGGCTTAAGCGCCTTTAACAGTTCAAACTGACCTGCCAGCACGCCTTCCCAGGCGCCAGAGCCCTTGAGCAGCAAAAAGCCCCACAGACCAAAGCCCGCCGCCATACCGAGAAACACCCCGGCGCGATTGCCGTGTTTCCAGTAGAGGCCGCCCACCAAGGCCGGTGCCAACTGGGCAAAGGCGCCGAAAGACAGCATGCCCAGGTTGGACAGAGAATCACTGCTGTCAAAACTCAGGTAACTGAAATACCCGAAAGCCAGGATCAGCGCGATGGAGAGACGTCTGGCATAGAGCAGTTGCTGGGAAAACTGGCTGAAGTTCTTACGACGGATCTGCCCGGTACGCAAGAGTACTGGCACCAGCCACTCGTTACTAATCATCACGCTGATGGTCACCACTGCCACTATCACCATGCCAGTGGCGGCCGAGAGGGTTCCCAGCAGCGCCACTATCGCCAGCCAAGGTGCGTCCAGCGCCAGCGGCAGATTGATCACATAAGTATCGGCAGAGACACTGTCGCCGAGCAGCACCTTGCCCGCCAGTGCCAGCGGCCCGACAAACAAACCGAACAGGCCAATATAAAGCGGGAACAACCAGCGCGCCTTGGACAGAGTCTGCTCGCCTTCGGCCTCTACCACCATGACGTGGAACTGCCGCGGCATACAGAGAAAAGCCGCCATGCCGACTATCAGCTCGGGCATCAGCGCTTCGAGCCTTAGATTGGGATTGACTATTACGCCCTTGGCGCTGGCCTGGCTCCAGAGGTCGCCAAAGCCGCCGAATACCCCGAAGACCACTATACCGCCCACTAATACAAAGGCGGCCAGTTTAACCAAAGATTCAAAGGCGATGGCCAGCATCATCCCCGGATTATGCTCGGTGGCATCCAGTTTGCGGGTGCCGAAAAGGATGGCGAAGATGGCCAGCAGCACAGCAATGATAAGCGCGACTTTGGCACCATCGAGCGGATCATCCGGGCTTTGGAACAGGCTTAGACTGAACACCATGGCTTTCAGCTGCAGCGCGATATAGGGCATGATGCCGAACAGGGCGATGAGCGTGATGATCACCGCCAGCGGCTGCGACTTGCCGTAGCGGGCGGCGATAAAGTCAGCCACCGAGGTGATATTTTGCGCCTTGGACACCACCACCATTTTGCGCAACATGCCAAAGCCCAGGGTAAAGATGATGATGGGGCCAATAAAGATATGCAAATAGGACCAAAAGTCATTGGCCGACTGGCCAACCGTGCCGAGAAAGCTCCAGGAAGAGCAATACACTGCCAGACTGAGGGCGTAGATCCATTTCTGTAACCTGCGGGTGACACCACTGAACCAGCGCTCCGCGCCCCAGGCAAGCAGGAACAGCAAGCAGACATAACAGACGGCGATCACCGCCACAAAAAGGGTCAAATTCATAGGGTTCTCTTTATTGTCGCCGTATCCTTCGGCGACTGTTGTTATCCCGGCTAGATTACACCAGCCAAGGGGTTTGATGAACCTCTGCGGCGTTCTGCATCTTATTGGGCGCCCATTGGGGGCAAAAAACCTTTATTGGATGCCAATCTAAACCCGCGCAAACCTTAAAAAACCACGCTGGCTCAAGCACTTCAAGCTGTGCGTTTTAAACGCAATAACCGATTAATAAATAACATTTTTTCATCACTAGACCAATGTCTAATAGAGACAGCACAGCCAAGCAACCCATACTTTGGCTCACGTATGATAAAAACAAGGGGAAGCCCAATGAGTACTCAGTCTCTTTATAAAGTGCCCGCAGCGATTGCGGCCAATGCACTGGTAAATGATGAAAAATATAAGAAAATGTACCAGGAGTCCGTGGTTAACCCCGAAGGTTTCTGGCGAGAACATGGCAAGCGTATTGACTGGATCAAGCCCTATACCAAGGTCAAGAAAACCTCATTTGACGATCACAATTTGTCGATCAACTGGTTCTACGACGGCACGCTGAATGCCTCGGCCAACTGCCTCGACCGCCATCTGGAGAAACTGGGCGATCAGACCGCCATCATCTGGGAAGGCGATGATGCCAAAGATCAACGCACCCTGAGCTACAGCCAGCTGCACACAGAAGTGTGCAAATTTGCCAACGCCCTCAAGAGCCAGGGCGTGCGCCGCGGCGACGTGGTGACCATGTATATGCCCATGGTGCCGGAAGCCGCCATCGCCATGCTGGCCTGTGCCCGCATCGGCGCCGTACATTCCGTGGTATTCGGTGGTTTTTCCCCGGATTCCATCGCCTCACGCATCATAGATGGCCGCTCCAAAGTCATTTTGACCGCAGACGAAGGCCTGCGCGGCGGCAGGGCTATTCCGCTCAAGCGCAATATCGACGAGGCGCTCTCCCATGCGGATGTCACCACGGTTGAGAAGGTGATAGTGCTTAAACGCACCGGCAATGATATCAACTGGGTCGAAGGCCGTGATGTCTGGTGGGAATCACTGACCGAAACCGCTTCCGAGCATTGCGAAGTGGAAGAGATGGGCGCCGAGGATCCCCTATTCCTGCTCTACACCTCAGGCTCCACCGGTAACCCCAAGGGTGTGCTGCACACCACAGGCGGCTACATGGTGTACGCCTCCATGACCCACGAATATGTGTTCGACTACAAGCAAGGCGAAGTCTACTGGTGCACCGCAGATGTGGGCTGGATCACCGGCCACAGCTATATGATTTACGGCCCGCTGGCCAATGGCGCCACAGTGCTTATTCACGAAGGTGTGCCCAACTACCCAAGCCCAGCCCGCCTGGGCGAGATGATTGACCGCCACCAGGTCAACATACTCTACACGGCTCCTACGCTTATTCGCGCCCTGATGGCCGAAGGCAAGGAGCAGTTTGACCAGTTTAACGGCAGCTCGCTGCGGATCATGGGCTCTGTAGGCGAACCCATCAACCCTGAGGCCTGGCGCTGGTATCACGAGGTCATAGGTCATGAGCAGTGTCCGATTGTTGATACCTGGTGGCAAACCGAAACCGGTGGCATTCTTATCAGCCCGCTGCCCGGCGCCACTGATACCAAACCTGGCTCGGCCACCCGTCCCTTCTTTGGGGTACAGCCAGCACTGGTCGACAACATGGGCAATATTCTGGAAGGCGCTACCGAGGGCAACCTGGTGATGCTGGATTCCTGGCCGGGGCAGATGCGCACAATTTACGGTGACCATGAACGCTTTGCCCTGACCTACTTCAAAACCTTCCGCGGCATGTATTTTACCGGTGACGGTGCCCGCCGTGATGAAGATGGCTACTACTGGATCACCGGCCGGGTCGATGATGTGATTAACGTCTCCGGTCACCGTCTGGGTACCGCCGAGATTGAAAGCGCACTGGTGGCGCACGATCTGGTGGCCGAGGCCGCCGTTGTGGGTTATCCCCATGACATCAAGGGCCAGGGGATCTACGCCTATGTCACACTGACCAAGGGCATAGAAGCTACTGAAGAGCTGAGACAGCAACTGAGACAATGGGTACGCAAAGAGATTGGCGCCCTGGCGACCCCGGATCTTATCCAGTTTGCCGGCGGCCTGCCCAAGACCCGCTCCGGCAAGATCATGCGCCGCTTTCTGCGTAAGATTGCCGCCAACGAGATTACCAACCTTGGAGATGCATCAACTCTGGCCGACCCAGCCGTGATTGATACTCTGATTGAGTCGCGGCTCAACCGTACAGAGTAAAAGCGTACTTCCTCCTCATTGCCCCTCCTTGAGGGGCATTTTTTTACTTTCAGCTTGGATCCCCCAAGGGCGGCTTAAACGGTTCAGCTATGTAAGCCGCTCATACATTTCAATTATCTCTCCAGTTCCCTCAAAGCGCTAACACGTGAAGAATAACTTTTCACATGTTATCAATGGCATGAATAGCGAATTAGTGTTTGGCAAGCCAGACGCAACAATCAGCAACGAAACCGGTCATAGCCCGTTTATGCCGTTGATGGCCCCCGAGGACGGGATTTGGCAATAAAGGAAAACCATGTCATTTATTACAGCCCCTAAACCTTTGAGGCAGATTTCGCCATTGCCGGGATATTTAGCGCCAGAGTTAAAAAGCAAGCCACCCTGAGGTGGCTTGGCTAAGAGTATAAATAGGGAGTTATAAATAGGGCGTCACAGCTCCCGGTTGCAACAAGGGTTAGAGCACATATTTGGCTGAGAAGGTGACCCGGTTAAGTTCACCATCTGTGCCATTTTCCCGCTCGTTCTTGGCGTACATATACTCTACCCCAAAGGTCAGAGCCTTCACCGGCGAGTAAAGCAGGTTGATATAACCTGAATAGGATTCCTTGTTAGCCGTGCCTCCGGTCAGAGACACATCGTTATCGGCGCTGAAAGCGGACAAGGTAAAGCTTGAGCGCCACTGCTCGTTCCACCAATGACGATAAGACACAAAACCTGAGTAGGATTCTATCGCCTGCAGATCGTTGTTGTTGTCCAGTACCGCGCCATTGGCAAAGTTGAGCGCCACATAGCGGCCCAGGCCTTCGCCATAGGTGGCGGTGAAACGGATATCATCACGGCCCACAGGAATGATCCCGGCCACGCTGGCGCCATAGCCGAGCTCAGTGCTGTCTATATCCTGATTGGCGATACGGGTCTCAAGCTCAAGTTGCCTCAGCATCCCCATTACAGAGAAACTGGCGCCACCTGAGGTCTTAAAGTTATAACGGGCGATAAGATCCGGCATTACCCCATTGCCACTGGTGATCCGGCTGCCACCGCCATAGGGAGTAATAGTGGTTTCCGGGTTTTCAATGGCGATTTGAAAGCCACCATTGCTGTATCTCAGCTGCGCCTGACGGGCAAAGGGCGTACCTTCGGTGGCGCCGACAAAGTCGAGGTTTTCCGGCAGTGCCCCCGGGTTCATAAAAGTGGTCCAGGTCTGGCCTATGGTCCAGTTGTCATAGCTGATAAAGGCATGACGAATCCGCGGTGAATAGCTGTTGGATACCCGCTCATCACCATCGGTATGAGTCATGAAGTCCAGCTCAATAAAGCCGGTGAGAGTATGGCCGTCAAGATCTGTTACCGTCTTGAAGTTAAAACGGGTTTCCCGTGCCTGGAAGTCGGTCACCTGCTTGCCGTTGCCATCTACCCCATAGATGGCGCCGGGTACGTAAAACTGACGTGAGACGTTGTTGGAGTCGGGCGCACCATTACTGTAATCGCTGAACATGATATCGGCTTTGAGATAACCGCCAAACTGCATATCAGTCTTGTCCAATACCGATGCCTGAGCCGTCCCCAAACCGCCCAGTACCAAAAGGGTTGCTGCACACACCCCGGTGAGTCTTGCTTGTTTCATCTTGGATTGTCTCCTTGTTGTTATGCCAATCCACCCGGCAAAACGCACAACAGCCGAGACAGATTGAGCTAGCAAGAAGCACTATCCGATGTTTAACAGAATTGAAACATTGGCAATAGGTCTATAAGACAAAAGTAGAAAAGTGTTAGCTAAATTAGCTTGATTATTTTTGTGGTTTGGGAATAACAGACTTAATATTTTGCAGAAGGAATTCTGAATGGTGGGTCGTGAAGGATTCGAACCTTCGACCAATTGGTTAAAAGCCAACTGCTCTACCGACTGAGCTAACGACCCATACAGATGGAGCATTCAGTGGTGGGTCGTGAAGGATTCGAACCTTCGACCAATTGGTTAAAAGCCAACTGCTCTACCGACTGAGCTAACGACCCACTGAATGTTGTGGTCTATCTTTCCTGATGGTGGGTCGTGAAGGATTCGAACCTTCGACCAATTGGTTAAAAGCCAACTGCTCTACCGACTGAGCTAACGACCCGCAGGAAGATCTACCTTTTGCAGTACGCTGAGAAATGGTGGGTCGTGAAGGATTCGAACCTTCGACCAATTGGTTAAAAGCCAACTGCTCTACCGACTGAGCTAACGACCCATCTGGGTGTCACCCTATTCTCAGGCAAATGGTGGGTCGTGAAGGATTCGAACCTTCGACCAATTGGTTAAAAGCCAACTGCTCTACCGACTGAGCTAACGACCCACGGATATACTGCCAGATTGTTGATTTAAATTGCGATGGTGGGTCGTGAAGGATTCGAACCTTCGACCAATTGGTTAAAAGCCAACTGCTCTACCGACTGAGCTAACGACCCGACATAACTGCCGAGGCAGACCGCAATAAATCAGTGGTGGGTCGTGAAGGATTCGAACCTTCGACCAATTGGTTAAAAGCCAACTGCTCTACCGACTGAGCTAACGACCCACTAAAAAGGTTTACGAAACATGAATTTGGTGGGTCGTGAAGGATTCGAACCTTCGACCAATTGGTTAAAAGCCAACTGCTCTACCGACTGAGCTAACGACCCATTCAAGTTTCGCCTCAGCAGGCCATGCCGTGCTGAGGGCGCCTATAATACCGCTTTGTGATTCTCATGCAAGTGTAAATTCCCGATTTTTTGTTGTTTGCATGAAAAACAAACTGGGCGGATGTTTTTTAGTTAAATCATGGTTTAATTGCCGCCAATTGCTGCTGTGCAATCCTTGCTGCAGCGCTGTTTGCGTACTGTTTCACCACTTGCTGATAGTAGTTCTTCGCCGCCGTTTTATCACCGGTTTTTTCGGCAATCAGCCCAAGTTTAACCAGACTGTCGGCCCGCTTACCCGATTCTTTGAAGTTATCGACCACATTGGCAAACGCAGTTTTGGCTTCGGCAAATTCATTCTTATTATAGAGCAGTTGCCCGAGCCAATAGTTGGCGTTATCGGCAAAGCCCGAATTGGGATACTGCTTGATAAAGTCACGAAATGCCGGAATTGCAGCGTCGTACTGACGCTCTTTCAGTACCAGGTCGACCGCCCTTTGATAACTGTCGGTCTCGGACAAAGACGAACTGGCCACCAGATTGGATGAGGTTTGACTGACGGCGGGCGCCGCCGGCTTGCTCTGCAGGTTGGCGATTTCGTCATAGAGCTGGCGCTGACGCTGCAGCATCTGGTTGATCTGATAGTTCTGTTGTTCGGTCAGGCCTCTGAGTTCCAGCACCTCTTGCTGCAGGGTATCCATTCTGCGCATGGTCTCAAACTCGGCTTGCTGACGGGCTTTGATGATCCGCTCAAGGCGGGCGATGCGATCCTCACTGGAACCGCCACCAATGTCTTCAACGGGCGCTGGGGCCGCATAAGCGACCCCAGTTCCCAGAAGCATGGCCGTGATAATAACGGCTTTCTTCATTCTTCAATATCCCTCTAATGCCGGGATCAGTACACCAGCACAGCGCGACGGTTCTTGGCAAAACCTTCGTCTGTGTGGCTCATATCCAACGGCTTCTCTTCACCATAGCTGACAATGCTCATCTGGCTTGGCAGTACGCCCATACCCTGCAGGTACTTGGCTACCGCCTTAGCGCGGCGCTCACCCAGAGCTATGTTATACTCAGGCGTACCGCGCTCGTCGGCGTGGCCTTCGATCAACACGCGTACGTTAGGGTGTTCAACCAGATAAGTGCCGTGGGCTTCCAGAATTTCAGCAAATTCTGTCTGCACTTCACTGCGGTCAAAATCAAAGTAGATGACGTGTTCTTTACGCAGTTCCTGGAACTTGAGGCGCTGCTGTTCTTCAGGGCTCAGCACCGGATTGGCACCCCCGATTTCCACACCGCCGGCACCACTACCGTACTCACTGCCGGAAGTTGTCGAACCGCTGGCGTCCGTTTCTGATTCTGAAGTTGAGCTACAGGCACCCAGAGCCAGTAATGGCACAGCGATTGCGATTGCCTTAAACAACTTGTTGAGATCCATCATGTTATCCTTCTGAAATATAAGTTATAGAAACGGTGACCAAGCGGGTGATTTCACCTCACCCTGCCCCACAGGCAACCGCGCCTTGAAGCGGCCATCGACAGATACCGCTGCCAGCACCTGCTTGCCGTTATAGGTGGTGCCATAAATCACCATGGTGCCGTTAGGGGCAACACTGGGTGATTCATCGAGCCGGGTTGAGGTCAACACCTGCATAAAACGCGTCTGCAGATCCATACGGGCAATATTGTATTTGCCGTTGGTTCTGTTGACGAAAATCATACTGCGGCCATCAGGGGTCACAGTTCCCCCCAGGTTCCACTCGCCTTCGAATGTCAGGCGGGTCACCTTGCCTGAGGCCAACTCTACCTGATATAGCTGGGGCCTGCCACCCCGCTCGGAAGTGAACAGCAGCGACTTACCATCGGGGAACCAAGTGGCTTCAGTATCAATGGCATAGTGGTTGGTGATCCGCTTGAGCGCGCCTGTGGCAATCTCTACTACATAGACCTCAGGTTGACCGTCGCGGGACAGAGTCAGCGCCAGCTTAGTCCCATCGGGCGAAAAGCTTGGCGAGCCGTTGATACCGGGAAAACTGGTAACCTTGGTGCGGCTCTGACTGTAGATATCCTGGACAAACACTTCGGCCTTTTTGTTTTCGAAACTGACATAGGCCAGCTTACGCCCGTCCGGAGACCAGGCCGGAGACATCAAAGGCTCAGGCGAGCGCAGCAGCATCTGTTCGTTGTAGCCATCGTAGTCGGCAATCATCAGGCGGTAAGGGTTTTTCTCCTGGTGATTGACCACCACATAGGCGATACGAGTCAGGAAGGCACCGCGGATCCCGGTCAGTTTCTCATAAACTATGTCACTGATCCTGTGAGCATACTGGCGAAATTGCGCTTCGCTGATAACGGTTTCGCGGCTATCCAGCAAGAGTTCGCTGCGGGACTGAGGGCCACCGGACTGCATCTGTGCCTTGACCAAGTCCACCAGGTCAAAGCTCACCAGATACTTACCGGCGCCATAGGGTTTCACATAGCCCATCACCACGGCTTCGGCAGAAACATTCTTCCAGGCGGCGGCATTGAACTCGTCCATCTTGCTGATGGCACGCTGACCCAGTGACAATTCATCCAATGGCTTGAAAGTACCGCTGCGGGTCAAATCGGACATCACTACATCCGAAATCGACTCTGGGGCCGGCCCGGCGCCCTGCCAAACAAATGGCACCACGGCAATGGGACGCGCGGCGTCCACCCCTTCGGTGATCACTATATCCAGTGCCGCCTTGGCCGGCAGCACCAGCACGGCCAGCAAACAGATAAGACTCTTGGCAATTCGTTTCATGGGGCTCCCTTAGTTGAATTCCGGTCTAACTTCTAAATTAATCTCTTTCATCAGCTGATACACATCGGGCTCCTGGGAAACCGGCAAACGCCCGGCTTTATTGATGGCGGCCTTGGCGGCGCGACATACCACAGGATCCCCTTCGATGATCTGGCTGTTGGTAACAAAGCCATCTTTGGCCAGACGCACCTTGACCTTACAGACTCTGCCGCGCATCGACTCGTCCACTACCAGATTGCGCTGAATAGTGGCGGTGATCATCGCTCGATAACGGTCGACTTCACTCATAACCTGACGATTGCGAGTCGCCGACAAGGCGGCTTGCTCGGCGGCCAGCGCATCGGCCAACTCCTGCTCCTGACGGCGACGGGCCTCTTCCTCGGCCTTGCGTTTACGCTCGGCTTCTTCTTTGGCCTTACGTTCAGCTTCTTTGCGTTTGCGCTCCTCTTCCGCTTTTTTGGCGGCTGCTTCTTCAGCCTTGCGTTTCTGCTCTGCCTTAAGAGCGGCCTCTTCGGCTTCCTTACGCTGCTGCTCCTTGGCCTTACGCTCGGCCTCGGCTTTCTGGGCCTTTTCTTTCTCCTGCTGCTCTTTCAGCTTGGCAACTTTGGCAGCGTCGGCAGCTTTCTGGGTCTCCAGTTCTTTTTGCTTGCGCTCGGCTTCCAGTTTGCGGATCCGTTCCTGCTCCTGCTCGCGGGCCTTTTTGGCCTCATTGGCCTGGCGATCCAGTTCCTGCTGCCGTTCGCGCTCGCGGCGCTCGGCGTCGGCCTTGTCCTGTTTCAGCTTCTGGACATAGTCATCCACTTTCTGCTGATCGACCACCACGGCCTGCACAGGCGCAGACTGGGCCTGTGGTGTCGGCAATTTGGGTTTGTCCTGAAAGTCCACGCCCATGGCCAGAATCGCAATAACCCCAATATGCAGCACAGCTGAGATGATAAAGGGGACAGTAAAATCAGATTTCCCAGCCACTTACTTCTCCTCTGGCGAATCTGTCATCAAACCGACCGAAGGCACGCCGGCATGTTGCAGCGACACCATCAGTTGGATTACCCGTTCGTAGGGAATAGCGCGATCGCCCTTGACCACCACGGGGCGATCCGGCTCCATCTTAATGATGGCGCTGACCCGGGTGCTGATCTCTTCCAGATCCAGCACCTCATTATTGGGTGAGCCACCCAAGTCGAGAAAATACTCACCCTCGGCATTGATAGAGGCCACCACTGGCGGCTTGCTGTCGGCGGGCAGCGGTTCGGCCTCACCCTGAGGCAAGTCCACCTTCACCCCTTGAGTCACAATCGGCGCCGTCACCATAAAGATGATCAACAGCACCAACATCACGTCGATATAGGGCACCACATTGATTTCAGCGACGGGGCGACGCCGCTTGCGCTGATATCCCTGCATCATACGGCTTCCTTATCGCTGTATGCCTGACGGTGCAATATGCCGGAGAACTCTTCCATAAAGTTGGCGTAGGAAGACTCGACCTTTTCCACCTGAGTAGAGAATCTGTTGTAGGCGATAACCGCAGGAATGGCGGCGAACAGGCCCATGGCGGTAGCAATAAGCGCTTCGGCAATACCCGGTGCCACCATGGCCAGAGTGGCATTTTCCACCGCGCCCAAGGCGATAAAGGAGTTCATGATCCCCCAAACTGTACCAAACAGGCCGATATAGGGACTGGTAGAGCCTATGGTTGCCAAGAGTGGCAGATGAGTTTCCAGCTTATCCAACTCTTTGGAGAGAGAGATCCGCATGGCGCGGTAGCTGCCATCCATAATGGCTTCTGGCACCCGGCCGTTCAGTTTCGACAGGCGGGCGTATTCCTTGAAGCCGGATACAAACATGGACTCAAGCCCTGAGTTGCTTTCCTGGCGGGCCGACAGCTCCTGGTACAAACGATTGAGATCCACACCGGACCAAAACTTCTCTTCGAAGCGTTCGGCATTTTGCCTGGCCGCTTTCAGGAGTTTGCGCCTCTGGATAATCACAGCCCAGGACGCGATAGACAGAGACAATAAGGTGAGCATCACCAGTTTTACCAACAAACTGGCCTGCATGAACAATCCAATAAACGAAATCTCAGCTTCCACCTTTTTTAAACTCCTGCAATATGTGTTGGGGAATGGCCAGTGGCCGCATGCGCTCGAGTGAAATACAGGCAACCAGAATGCTGGCCGCGCAATAACACTCACCCTCGGCATCTACCAGGCGCTGTTCAAACACCAAAGATGCCCGCTTCACTTCTGAGACACGGGTTTCCACCCAAAGGTTCTGCTCAAATCGCGCCGCCTTGCAGAAATCCAGCTCGGCGCGGCGTACCACAAAGGCGATATCCTGCTGCAACAGAGCGGTTTGGCTCACCGACATAGATCTGAGCCACTCACTTCGGGCTCTTTCAAAAAATTTCAAATAGTTGGAATGGTAAACCACCCCACCCGCGTCTGTGTCTTCATAATAGACAGTGATAGGCCAACGAAACATGCTTTCACTTGCTTTTAATGCGCCAAAAGTGAGGCCTACTATACCTTATCCACAATCCGCTTGTGAATGGCGGAAAAAGCAAAGGGGCCCGCAGGCCCCAGTTTATTTTTTCAAGGCTTAACTTAAGCTTAACCGTCGATTTTACTCGGCAGGGTCAAGCCAAAGTTGTGCCACAGGAAGGTGAAGATATCCGCCGCTTCATCTATCTTCATCGCCGTGGGTTTACCTGCGCCGTGACCGGCATTGGACTCGATACGCATGATAACCGGCTGATCCCCCTGCTGCTTGGCCTGCATCATGGCGGCAAACTTGAAGCTGTGCAGCGGCACCACCCTGTCATCATGATCGGCTGTCATCACCATAGTCGCAGGATAAGCCTGAGACTTGACGTTGTGATATGGCGAGTAAGCCAGCAGCGCCGGGAACTGCTCGGCATTGTCGGCACTGCCATATTCACTGGTCCAGGCCCAGCCTATGGTGAACTTGTGGAATCTGAGCATATCCAGTACCCCTACGGCGGGCAGTACGGCAGCAAACAGATCCGGTCTTTGGGTTACGGCGGCCCCCATCAACAGGCCACCGTTACTGCGGCCATAAGCGCCAAGTTTGCTCTTGTTGGTATAGCCCTGATCCAGCAGGTATTCGGCAGCGGCAAAATAGTCATCAAACACATTTTGCTTCTTGTCGAACATACCTGCCTGGTGCCAGCTCTCACCATATTCGGCGCCGCCACGCAGGCTGGGCACAGCATAGATGCCGCCCATATCCAACCAGGCGATATTGGCCGGGCTGAACCTTGGGGTCATGGAGATGGCAAAACCACCATAGGCGTACAGGAGTGTCGGGTTGGTGCCGTCTTTCTTCAGCCCTTTCTTGTAGGACAGCATCATGGGCACCTTGGTACCGTCCTTGCTGGTGTAGAACACCTGCTCGGATACGTAATCATCCGGATTAAAGGCGATTTTAGGGCTCTGGTACAGCTCGGACTCACCTGTCTTGAAGTCAAACTTATAGGTGGTCTGCGGCTGCACATAGCTGTTGAAGGTGTAATAGAAGTAGTCTTTACTGCGTTTGCCGTATGGGCCGGCAATCTTGCCTTTACCCGGCAGAGTCACGTCCTGGCGCTTGACGCCGCCCATGGAGTAGATGGACAGCTGCCCCAGCACGTCATGCAGTGAGCTCACCACCAGGTGATCATTAATGATACCAACACTGGCGATAGGGTCCTTTGTCTCAGGGATCACTGTCTTCCAGTCTTTTTTGGCCGGGTGGCGCAAATCTATGGCAATCACTTTGCCGTTGGGGGCATCGAGATCTGTCTTGAAGTAGAACACTGACTTGTCGTTACCGATAAAGCTGTACTCGGCTTCCAACTCGGAAATCAGCTCAACCACTTCCGCTTTTGGATCTTTGAGTGACTTATAGAAGAAGCGGTTGCGGCTGTCAGTTCCCTGGGAGATGGACAGCAACAGATAGTCACCGTCTTCAGAGACTCCAATACCAAAGCCCCAGTCCTTGTTTTGCGGTCTTTCATAAACCAGCTTGTCCTGGCTCTGATCTGTGCCCAGCTTATGGTAGTAAACCTTCTGATTGAAGTTGACATCGGCCATCTTGTCTCCGCCGGCCGGGGCATCATAACGGGCATAGAATACGCCTTCATTGGCGTGATCCCACACGGCAGAGGAGAATTTGATCCACTCCAGTTTGTCGCTGAGCAGCTTGCCGCTGGCAATATCCATAAACTGCCACTGTTGCCAGTCGGAGCCGGACTCGGAGACACCATAGGCCAGCACCTTGCCATCGTCACTCACTGACACACCTGACAGGGCAACTGTGCCCTTGTCGGAGAAAGCGTTGGGATCCAGCAACACCTTCTCATTACCCTGTTTGTCTTTAACATAGAGCACTGACTGGGCCTGCAGGCCGTCATTGCGGTAGTAGAAGGTGTTGTCACCCTTTTCAAAAGGGGCAGAGATTTTTTCGTAGTTCCACAGGGTGGTGATCCTGTCGACTACCGCCTGTTTGTTGGGGATAGCCGACAGATACTCCTGTCCAAAAGCTTGCTGAGCCTTAACCCAGGCTTCTGTTTCCGGGGTGCTTTCTTCCAGGTGGCGATAAGGATCGGCAACCTGAACACCGTGAATGTTTTCAACCAGCACTTCGGCGCGGGTCGCCGGATACTGGGATTTAACAGCAGCCAGCGAACTCTGGCCATTTGGGGTATCTGTGCTCTGGCAGGCGCCGAGCGCCAGGCTCAAGCCTACAGCCAACAGCATAGGGCGAGCCAATTTTGTAGTTATTGTCATGGAAACTTCCTGTCCGACTAAATAAAGAGGCGTACAGCGGCGTTTTAGCAAAAAAATGCAAACGCAGCGACTTGCAAAGTACTATACAAGCAAAAAAAACCGACACAATCGTCAAATTGCAATCTGTGCAAGGATTGAACAATGACAAATGTTAATAAAACGGCAACAAGGATTAATTATATAAATTGCAGATTTATGCAACCACATTGAGTAAAGAAGCGAAACACGGGCTATAACTGCATTTACGTGATTTACATCACCTTTGTGACATTAGTTTTACTTATCTCATGACGTAGTTTTTCTCGCTTGTTGCTGACACATTCTGTCACTAAAATATGCCTCGTTTTCAGGAAGTATTTACCCCGGTAAATATGAAAACCAAGAACTTCAAAACTGTTGTGTAGCTTTCATGGCAGTTTTCCCTGGTTCTTATGCTTGACTTCCTTCCTTCAATTTGTTGATTGCAATGATTTTATTTTTTGCGGCCCGCTTGTTTCAAGCGGGCTTTTTTTTATGTTTTAATCTCTTTTTGAAGGTTTGATTTGCAAAACCTTATAAGCCCTACGCGCTTTGCTGAGCCACACCGCGGATACGGCACCTAGCTCTGAAATCAACTTTTCCAAAGACAACAAGGACCCGTATGTCACTGCTACGTTTACTGTTTGCTCACCTATTACTGCTGGTTGGCGCATTTTCGGCTTATGTCTGTATTTTTGGTGCCTTCCAGAGCCTGCCGGAGCAACAACCGGCAAAATACTTTATGGTTATCTTTGGTGCCTTGCTGGCGGCTGTTAGTCTCACCCTCGCCGGTTTTCTCAACCGCCGCCGTAACTGGCGCCGCTCAAGCGGTATCGCCTTGTTGGCGGCAGCAGGTTTGGCGCTTCTGATCATAGTTTCCGATGCATCATACCAAGACACGGTCCAGTTACCGCCGATGATCGCCTTGAACGATTATGCTGTCGGTGGGCCCGTGATTATGTTGGTGCTGATACTCGGTGGTCAGCTGCTATGGCGAGGCATAAAGCAGAATCAAAGGGCTGATATCCTTGACTCTAATTAATTCAGACTAGCTGAAAAAGGAACAGACTAAGTCTCCTTCTAACCATCACCGCCTCTGTGTATGACAATGCAATGAAAAAGAAGAAAAAGCCTATTCCCAGGTGATTCTTATCTGCCCCCGGAATTATCAGTTTAGCGCCTGTGACCTTGGCTCGTAAGCGTCGGTTCCCCACAGCGGCACAGTGGACAGGGCGTGCTTGTGACTGCCGTTGGTTTCCTTGGTGGAATAAGACAGATACAGGAGTGTCTGGTGTTCACTGTCATAGATACGCCTCACCTTGAGGCTTTTGAACAAGATGCTCAAGGACTCGGTAAACACTATCTCGCCCTTCTTACCCAGTTCGATACCGGCCAGTTGCGCCTTGGTTATCGGCCCGGTCTGGCGACAGCTGATACTCATATCAGATGGATCGGCAAAATCCAAATTGGCCTCTATGCGGCTGATATGACAAGTAACACCGGGCAGTTTGGGATCTGTCTTGGCATCTATGATCACATCTTTGGTAGTGAATACGCCCAGGCTGACCTTACCGACATCATCGCCACACCCGGCGAGCAGGCTTGTCGCCACAGTAGCAACCAAGGCGGCCAAGAGTGGCGTTTTTTTCAGTGCCATGAAGAATCCTCTTTCAATTAAAGTGCAATTTAACGGTACAGGCGCTCAGCCCAACGGGTCAAACCGGCCACCACAGAGCCGAAGTGGTCGCCACTGACCAAAGTCACATCCGGGAAACGCGCGCGGATCTGCTCGGTAATATACGGGCTCTTGGCGCTGCCACCTGTGAGATAAATGACATCCGGCTGACATCCCCCTTCCGCCAAAGCCTGGGTGATGAGCTTGTGCACAGTTTCAAGCGATTCATCAATGGCGGCCACAAAGGTGGCGGCATCAACATTCACCATCAAAGGCTGCGGTTTGGGCGCTTCGACAAAACCTATATCCATAGCGGCTTGCTTACTGTCACTCAGGGCGATTTTAAGCTGCTCGGCACTGCGCACCAAACGATAACCCAGCTGATCTTTTTGCACCTTTAATAAGCGCGCAAGTTTCGCCTGCTCTTTGGCATCCCGTTGCAGCTCCTCAATCAACTTGCGACTACTCAAGGCAGAGAATTCCCGCTGGGCACTGACATCGTTGACGGCGACCGCATTCCAGAAAGGCTGCCTTGGCATAGGCTTGCCTGTGATCAGCGCACTGCCGAGCCCCAAGTGCGGCATAAAACCGGCCATCGCCAGGGCGATATCCAGATCGTTACCCCCTACCCTTTGACCACTGTGGCCCAGGCAGTCGTCACTGCGATCTTTCTTGTCTTTAAGCTCAGGCCCCATGCGCACAAACGAGCAGTCGCTGGTGCCGCCGCCAATATCCACCACCAGCACCCGCTGCTCCCGGGTGAGTGTCGACTCAAACTCAAGGGCAGCTGCCATAGGCTCATACAGAAAGGCCACATCGGTGAACCCGGCGCGCCGGGCCCCTTGGGTCAAAATAGCCTCGGCTTGCTTGTTGCTTTGCTCGCCGCCAATGCCCTGAAAGTTAACCGGGCGCCCTATCACCACCTGGGAAATCGCCTGTTTCAGGCTCTGCTGCGCCCGGGTATGAATTTCCTGCATCATCAAGGTGACGATATCTTCAAACAACGCCATCTGATTGCTGAGCAGGCCCGAAGCGCCAAGGAATGACTTGGGTGAGCGAACATAGAAGCCCTCTTCCGGCATCTCCATATAGGTTTCAATCGCCTGATTGCCGATGAATACCGCTTGCTCATTGGCAAGTAAATCCAGCTCCAAGCGCGCGATTCTGGCGCGACTCAACTCGGCGGCGCGTTTGGGTTTGAAATCAGCCTGGGCCGCCAAAGGCAAGCGCTGCAGCACAGATTCGGAAATGAGTTCCCGCTCCATGGCATAAATGGTCGACGGCATATAGTTGCCATCCTCGGCCAGAGGCAAAAGCCGGGTCTGGCCCTCCTCCATCACGCCAATAGCGCAGTTGGCACTGCCATAGTCAAAACCTGCAAACATTCCGTCCTCCTGCTTTCGCTGGCTCGAAGTGGCCAGGGCGCCGCTTTTTGCTTTGAAGACAAAGCCTCAGCGCCCGCTCCCGGCCAGGAAACCGACCGAGAAAAAAGAGCGCAACATAGCATAAGCAGGGCAGAAAACCCAATCGTCAATATCGCTCTCTTTGACCAAAGTGGGGGATTGTCATTCTTTCGACATAAATTCGCTCTACCCTTAGGGAACGCTTCTTGCGTTCTGGCAAAGGACAAAGGACTAAAACCATTTGCTGGAACCACGCCTTGCATCCAGGTCTGTAAGCCGACGCGGAGCACAGATGGGAATTGTTCGCACCTTCCTTAGCGCCGGCGCAACCCCGAATTCAAACCTGAGCCGGGCCCAAATAGCGTAAAACCCTGAAACTGCGCCCCGCCTTTATTCTCTGATTACAAGCGGATATCGGAGTGTTATTGTATATCTGCCGGGCTTTATCTATGCCCGGCGTCTGCTCACGAGGAGTCTTTGCCGTGTCACCGTCCGTCGAAAAATTTTCTCTGGATAAGGAGCTTTCCTGGCTGTCTTTCAATGAAAGAGTCTTGCAGGAAGCGGCCGATCCTCTGGTTCCTCTGGTGGAACGGGTTCGCTTTCTGGGCATATTTTCCAACAACATGGATGAGTTCTTCCGGGTTAGGGTTGCTGCGGTGCGCCGCTCGATTCTGTTATCCAGCCTGCAGGAAGGTCGCAACTCCAGTCGCCATTTGATGGCCAAGATCCAGACCAAGGTCTTGATACTGCAAGAGCGTTTCGATGCCATTTACGGTGAGTTAATGCGGGAACTGGCAAGACACAGCATCTTTCTCATCAATGAGAAACAACTGAGCGACTTTCATAGCCAATGGCTGAAAAAGCACTTCAAGGATCAGCTCAAGCGCCACATCACTCCGCTTATCCTCAGTAACCGTTCCGAACTGTTCAAACAACTCAACGATGACACCACTTATCTGGCGGTGTGCCTCTACAGCCGGGAAAAACGTCAGTACGCCCTTGTGGAAGTGCCCACCAAGAATGTGCCACGTTTCATCCAACTGCCGGCAGAAACCTCAAAGCGACGCAAGCATTTGATCTTGCTCGATAACATAATAAGGCACTGTGTCGATGAGCTATTCGCCCCTTTCTTCGAATATGAAGAGATCGAAGTCTTCTCCATGAAGCTGACCCGCGACGCCGACTTCGATCTCACCGATGAGCTGGAACAGAGCCAACTGGAAAAGCTCACCAAGGGCCTGAAAAAGCGCCTCACTGCCGAGCCTGTGCGTCTGGTGTATGACAAAGAGATGCCGGAGCATATGCTGAGCATGCTTACGGCGCAGCTGAATATCTCCAATACCGAGTGCCTGATCCCCGGTGGCCGTTACCACAGCTTCAAGGACTTTATCGGCTTTCCCAATCCAGGGCGCAAATACCTGGAAAACGACAAGCTTCCGGCACTGGACTCGGCCGGATTCAGCGTCTATGCCAACAAGTTTGACGCCATTCGCCGCGGCGATATCATGCTTTATTACCCCTATCACAAGTTTTCCCACTTTACCGAGCTGGTGCGCCAGGCGGCCTATGATCCTGCCGTCAAGTTCATCAAAATCAGCCTCTATCGGGTCGCAAGAAAGTCCCATATCATCCAGTCGCTGATAGATGCGGTGAAGAACGGCAAACAGGTCACCACTGTGATTGAGCTCAGGGCCCGTTTCGATGAGCAGGCCAATATCGAGTGGAGTCGGGTGCTGGCCGAGGCTGGTGTCAAGGTACACCATGGGATCCCAAGTTTGAAGGTTCATGCCAAGATGTGCCTTATCGGCCGCGAAGAAGCCGGCGCCATTCGACTCTATGGCCATATTGGCTCAGGCAACTTCAACGAGGGCACGGCCAGGGTGTATACCGACCTTTCGCTGTTTACCGCCAATCAGGAAATTACCGCCGAGATAGAACAGGTATTTGAGTTGATTGAGCACCCCTACAGACGAGATAATTTCCAGCACCTGATAGTCTCTCCCTATGATGCGCGCCAGAAGCTGACCGGCCTTATCGAACAGGAGATCATCAATGCCCAAAGCGGCATCAAGGCCGCCATCACCCTCAAGCTCAATAATCTGGTGGATGAGGCGATGATCCAAAAGCTGTACGAGGCTTCCAGCGCCGGCGTCAAAATCCGTCTGCTTATTCGCGGCATGTGCGCGCTTATTCCCAATATTCCCGGGATCAGCAACAATATTGAGGTCTTCAGCATAGTGGACAGATTCCTCGAGCACTCGCGGGTAATGCTGTTTCACTCAGGCGGCGAAAACAAACTCTTTCTCTGCTCTGCCGACTGGATGGGACGTAATATCGATAACCGTATTGAAGTCAGCACTCCGGTTTATGATCCCGCTCTCAAACAGATGATCCTCGATACCCTGGCGCTGCAATTTGCCGACAACATCAAGGCGCGGGTGATCAACAAAGATCAATCCAACCCCTACCGTAAGCGGGGTAACAAGCGTAAGGTAAGATCCCAGATAGCCATACATCAGTATCTGGGCAACTACGAAAAACAGCGGCAACTGGATCTGACCCAACCCCAGGAACCGAAGTAATAGCAAAATGAGGACCACCTTGACTGCAACACCCAAGCATTTTGTCGCCGTGGATATGGGCTCCAATAGCTTTCATCTGGTGATAGCCCGCGAGCAGGATGGCAGCATTCAGATCCTGCATAAAGAGAAACGTCTGGTACAGTTGGCCGAGGGGCTAGATCGGGACAACAGGCTGGATAATGACGCCATAGCGCGCGGTCTCGCCTGCCTCAAGGATTTCAACCTCAGGTTTTCTACTCTGGATCAGGCCAGAGTCAGACTGGTGGCCACCCACACTCTGAGAGTTGCCCGTAACCGTGAGGCCTTTATCGAGGCCGCCAGGGCCATAATGCCCTACCCGGTCGAAGTGGTATCCGGCCATGAAGAGGCGCGCCTTATCTACAAGGGCATAGCCCACAGCCAGGAGCTGGCACAGCGCAACCTCATCATAGATATCGGTGGAGGCTCCACCGAAGTGGTGCTTGGCCAAAAGACTCAGGCACAGATACTCTCCAGCCTGCGCTGTGGCTGCGTCAGTTATAACCAGAAATACTTTGTCGACGGCAAGCTGACGCTGGAGAACTTTCGCGCCGCCCAGGCAGCGGCCGATAAACAGTTTGCCTCGCTGGCCAAGGAATATTTCAGCGGCCATTGGGACCTCACTCTCGGCAGCTCAGGCAGTGTCAAGGCCATCTGCGAAGCGATGCAGCACTTCTTCAACGATGAAACCATCACTCTGCCCAGGCTCAAGCAGTTAAAACAGCAGTTGCTCAGCTGGGGTCATGTGGAGCAGATTGAACTGCCGCAGGTGGACAGCAAACGTGCACCTTTGCTACCGGCTGGGCTGGCTATCTTGATCAGTTTCTTCAAGAGGCTGCCGGTCACCGAGTTGCAGTTTGCGCAAGGGGCACTGCGCGAAGGCGTACTTTACGAACTTGCCGGGATCAGCCAATTCGGTGATGTCAGCGGCCGCACCGTCCAAAGCATGGCCAAACTCTATCATGTGGACTTGAACCATGCCGCCAAGGTGGCCACTTCGGCCAAACAGCTGTTTGATGCCGTGGCCGACGGTTGGCAACTCGAGTCCTGGCGCGCCCTGCTGGAACATGCGGTGAAACTGCATGAGATAGGGATCCATATCAACTCCCGCGCTCACCACAAACACGGTGCCTACATCATAGCCAATAGCGACCTGCCCGGTTTCAGCCAAGAGCAGCAACAGCTGTTGGCACTGCTGATTGGCAACCAGCGCAAGAAACCCAACCTGGAGGCGCTGGCACAACTGGAGCCCGCTCAAAAATTACGCCTCATCCGCCTAATGGCGCTGCTGCGGCTCGCCGTACTGCTGAATCTCGGCCGTATCGCCCGCAGCTTGAAAATCACCCGGGTAAAACCCACGGCAACAGGGATGCAGATAAGCCTGCCCGAACCGCGTCAACGTATCAGCCTGTTTGCCAAAGACTTGCAGCGGGAGCAAAAGCAGCTCGCCCAGTTGGGCTTTGAGCTGCAGATAAGTTATGCCGATGTGTGACTAGGCTCTTCTTATATCCGTAACTGTGGTTAATTAATGGCTGTGATGCCCGCCTTCAAGCTGCTGCCCATCTGCCGAGTAGAAGCCTGAGCTGCCATGTTGAATAAAGCCCTGGGTGATCATCTTGGCAATAAAAGGGTCAGACTCACTGTCGCCCACATCGGCAAAGTCGAGATCCTGGAAACCTGAGGTAAGCCGCTTGAAACTCTCCTGGCTCACAGGCGTCAGTTTGCTGAGCCGATAAACAATACGCTGCTCACCTTGAGTGATGGTCATCTCGGCCGGCAGTTCCAGCTCACTTATCCAGCTCAGTTGCATAGACTGCGGCTCGTTAGCGGCGCTTTTGTTCGCGTGACTATGGTTTTCTTCATGACCCTTGCTCCTAAGGGAATAGCTCTGACGGGTGAAGCAGCTATCTTGCAGGCTTTGGCCCTTTTCAAATTGACTCAAGGCTGCAGGCGATATCAGATGAAACTGCCTATCGAGATCGGTGCGAATGTTCAGCGCCAAGAGATCGCCGCGGCGATAGCTGATAGAGCGTTTCTCCTGGGGGAAATAACGCACATACTCGCCATTTTTATGCCAAGCCTCATAGCTGACAGGGCTGCGTTGATAGATGATGGTATCGTCAAAGCGCGTCAGGATCAGTTGCTGCTGCCTGGCCTGCTCACCACTGCCAACAGTGATCTGATAGCTGGCTTGAAAACGGCCGGGTTTGGCGGCACAAACATTAGCATCATTGCCAATTGAGCCGCCCGCTTTGACATGGGCGTGCTCCTGGCTGCCTGGCTGGTTGCTGGCAGACTGGGTATTGGCCATGGCAAACTGCCCCAGCGAAGCTGTGAGCCCCAAAGCGAGTGAAAACGTGAGTGGGCGACAAAGAACGCGAGGGGCTGTGCAATGAGCTGTGCGAGGAGCGATATGAAGCGCTACGCGGGAAAAAAAGGGAAACGCTGGCTTGAATGTTACACGGGACATAATAAACCTACTGATATGACTCTAAAACAAAAGACTAAAACCAAAGAAGCAGCCTGGCACCCTGCCTGAAACTAAGGATAAGCAGGGGCATCAGGCTGCGAAACGCTAAACTTTATTGCGCCGCGGCGGCCTCGGCCTTTTTAACCAAATCACCGGCAAAGTTCATCACATGGAAGATGTGGTTCTGCTCAACCGTACCCTGAACCAGACTGGCACCCGGGCCGCGAGCGAAGATGGCCACATCTTCACCGGCATGGGTTTCACTTGCCAGCGGCACCAATGCTTCCTGATGGAACCCCACACTCTGGGTGTCTATGTAGTTCAGATCCACGCGTCCAGGCTCGGCGGCATAGTTGTATCGCTCATCGCCACCGGTCGCCAGCGAGCCAAAGCCCAGACCATTGGCATAACCAACAGTGGTATAAGGCATGCCGTTGGCATCGGTAGAGTTGGTGACCGACGGCTGACCGTTGGCGTCGTTACTCTTCACCAGACCCAGGATAGGATTACCTCGGGTCGGATAGCCGGCGATGGTGAACACATGGCTGTGGTCAGCAGTAACCATCAGCAAGGTGTCATTGGCCGAGGTCTTCTCCATGGCGATACGTACCGCCTCAGACAAGGCTATGGTGTCGTACAGAGCGCGGGCCGCATTACCGGCATGGTGAGCATGGTCGATACGACCGGCTTCAACGATCAGGACAAAGCCTTTGTCGTTCTTTTTCAGAATATCGATACTCTTGGCCGTCATCTCTGCCAGAGAAGGCTCGCCGGTAACACCGGTCTCGACTCTGTCGTAGTCATATTCCATGTGAGAGGAATTAAACAGCCCCAGCGCATGCTCTGTGGTGCCGGTATCCATCGCCAGGAAACTGTCGCGGTCGGTAACGTAACTGGCATTGGAGTACTGAGACAACCACTCGGCGGTCAGATCGCGACCATCGTTACGCTTACCCGCTTTGCCTTCTGGATCGATAGTGGTTTTGGGAATAAAGGCGCGGCGACCACCGCCCATAACCACATTGATCCCTTTGCCGTTATTGAAGTCCAGCATCTGGGCGGCAATGTCTTTACAGCCGTTGCTGACGGCTTCGGCCGGCAAGTTGCTGTCCGCTTCCCAGTCGCGATCCGGCACATGGGCATAAGTGGCAGCCGGGGTAGCGTGAGTGATACGTGCGGTCGAAACCACACCTGTAGCCATACCCGCCATGGCGGCCAGTTCCAGCGAAGTCACCAGGTTTTGACCCCTGGTGGAAGAACAAACGCCGCGCTCAACACCTTCAGCCTGTGAGATCACGCCAACGTCCGTCTTCACCCCGGTGACCATGGCCGTCATGGTGCCGGCCGAATCCGGGGTTTGACCATCGACATTATAAGTCTTGGCCAGGCCAAGATAAGGCAAAGTCTCAAAGGAAAGTGAGTTTTCCTCTCCGGTTTGCCCCTTGAGCTGACCATCGAGGATCCGCGCCGCTGTCACAGTTGAAACGCCCATGCCATCACCGACAAACAAGATGATGTTTTTCGCCGCACCCGCCTGGGTGTTATTGCTCATATTGGACGCCTTGGTGACGCGGTTTTGACCATCGACATACCATTGATTAACGGCGGTCCAGTCTTTTCCGTCACTGCCGTTGCTTCCATCTGTGCCCGGAGTGCCTGCGTTGCCGTCCTTGCCGTTGTCACCGTCACTTCCACAGGCCGCCAGGCCGAGAATCGCGGCCAAAGACAGTACCAGTAATTTCTTATTCATTTCCTTGCTCCCAATTAATACTTAGTACCGCCAAGCTCTTGGGCTTGATTGATAATGTGGAAAATCACGTTCTGCTCCATTACACCCTGCACCAGATTGGCGCCGGGGCCTGTGGCGTGCAGACTGATGTCTTCACCGGCGTGGGTTTCACTTCCCATAGGAATAAGAGCTTGTTGGATAAAGTCTTTGTCTTGAGTGTCCACTGAGGTTAGGTCGTCACGGTTCCCCACAACGGCGCCCGGGCCATTGGTGTAACCCAAGGTAGTGTATGGCTTACCGTCAAGGGCAGTAGAAAGGTTTCCGTCTACGCCGTGTACCAGACCAAGAATGGGGTTACCCCGCTTCGGATAACCTGCGATGGTGAACACGTGGCTGTGGTCGGCGGTGACCAGAATGAGCGTCTCTTCCGGGTTGGTGTTTTCTACCGCCGCCTTAACGGCGTTGGAGAGTTCCACCGCATCGGCCAGGGCGCGCTTGGCGTTACCGGCGTGGTGACCATGGTCGATACGACCCGACTCGACAATCAGCAGATAGCCCTTGTCGTTCTTCTGCAAAATCTCGATGGATTTCGCTGTCATCTGGGTCAATGAAGGTTCACCGCCCACATCATCGGCGCGGTCCGCTTCATATTCCATGTGGGAGGAGTTGAACAAGCCCAGCAGGTGATCTGTGGTGCCGGCATCTATGGCGTCAAACTCCGTGCTGTTCCACACATAGGCGGCGTTGTCCAGGTTGTCGACCCAAGCCTTGGTCAAGTCCAGGCCATCCTTACGTTGCCCTTTCTTGTTCTCGCCATCAGTCACGGTTTCAGGAATAAAGGCGCGGCGACCGCCGCCCAGGGCGACTGACAGGGCATTGTCTTTATCGCGCATCACCATCTGGTAGGCGATATCTTTACACTCGTTGGCTACCGCTTCGGCAGGCAGCTTGGCGTCAGATTCCCAGTCGCGCTCCGGGCTATGGGCATAGGTTGCTGCCGGGGTGGCGTGGGTGATACGTGCAGTGCTCACCACACCGGTAGATAAGCCTTTGGCATTGGCCAGATCCACCAGAGTCACCAGCTCATTACCTTTGGATGACAGGCAGTTGCCACGAAGGCTCTGTTCGGATACCGAAATCACCCCCGCTTTGGACTTTACCCCGGTCGCAATGGCCGTCATGGTGCCGGCACTGTCCGGTGTTTGCTGGTTGGTGTTATAGGTCTTGATCAATGCGGTATGATCAAACTTCTCAAAACTCAGGAAGTTCTCTTCACCGCCCTGGTTACCTGCTATCTGCTGTCCTTGGAAGATACGCGCGGCAGTCAAAGTGGAGATCCCCATGCCGTCACCGACAAACAAAATCACATTTTTGGCTTTTGCTTTTGATTCTAATGTAGCCTTGTCTGACACGCGCTGAGCGCTTTCCTTATACCAATGGCTGTCAGTTTGAACACTGGGTAACACGGCGCTGTTGGCCGCCATGCTTACCAGGCTGCAAGAGATCAACGCAGCTAATCTATTTTTCATCACTTTCATCATCCGTATTGGGTTGAAGTAAATTGGTCGCAAGTAAAGGTAGAGCGGCCTGATTGTCTAAGATCCAGATGACAGATTTGGTTAATCAAGATTGCAGTTATGTGAAGGTCTTTGTCTGGACGGCACAAATTAAAGAAAAAGCTGTTTTTTTTGGCCAAGAAACCTGAATGGGTATTGAGTGGGGAAAGGCTGCTGTTTGTTCCGGTATCGAAAAACCATAATGACTGGAGGCACCTAAATCATCTGCATATCAAAAAAGGAGCCAATGGGCTCCTTCGATGATTAGATTTCTTAGCGCTATCAGGACGTTTGCTTGGCCTGCTCTTTCTGACGCTGTTTTTGCTCGCGGCGCTTATGGATCACTTCTTTGACATCGGCGCCTATGTGGGCCTCACCGCGATGCTTGGCCAGTTGCATCTGTCGCTCACGCTCGATAAAGCGCCGGCGCTGCTTTTCATCCAGCTTATCTATGCAATGGGGACAGCTGACCCCCTGCTCGTAGGCCGGGCTCTGCTTATCGGCCTCGGTTATCGGCATCCGGCAGGCATTACACTGATCGTACTGACCTTTTTGCAGCTGGTGATCCACTGAAACCCGGTTATCGAAAACAAAGCACTCTCCCTGCCACAGACTCTGCTCTTCGGGCACATCTTCCAGATATTTGAGGATCCCGCCTTCGAGGTGATATACCTCATCAAAGCCTTGTTGCTTAAGGTAGGCAGTGGACTTTTCACAACGGATCCCGCCGGTGCAAAACATGGCTACTTTCTTGTGCTTGGCCGGATCCAACTGCTGCTTCACATATTCGGGAAACTCGCGGAAAGTCTCGGTCTCGGGATTGACGGCATTCTTGAAGGTACCAATTTGCACTTCATAGTCATTGCGGGTATCAACCAGCAGCACATCGGGATCGGAGATCAGCGCATTCCAGTCTTGAGGTTTGACATAGGTGCCGACCACTTCTCTGGGATCTATGCCTTCCACCCCCATGGTGACTATCTCTTTCTTGAGTTTGACCTTGGTGCGATAGAACGGCATCTCATCATCAAATGAGCGCTTAGAGACGATATTATCCAGGCCATTCTGGGCATCCAACCAGGCCATCAGAGTATTGATACCGTTTTCCGAGCCGGCCACAGTGCCATTAATGCCTTCGGCAGCCAGCAGCAAGGTGCCGCGAATACCATTGTCTTCCATGGTCTCGAGCAACGGCTGACGCAAAGCCTCATAATCCGGCAGGGAAACAAACTTATATAAAGCACATACAACTATTTTGGACATCATTACCTCAACTTCTGCTGGCTGGAACCTAATTTCCAGTGCATAACGGCGTCACCTTCTGAAACTTTTCTTAAGTGATTTGCCTCCCAAAATGGGGGCGCCATTCTATCCCAATCACAGTGGCGCAAATAGACAGCAAAAGTAGGGTTATTCGGCGATTCCTACAGCAGGCCGCCATATAGTAGCGGTTTAATCCTTTACATGCGGTTATGAACAGCAACCTTGCCTGCCACCCGAGTGATTCCTACAATGGCTGTTTTCATTGAATTCCAAGGGACTCTTGTGACTCAAGTAAGCAGTCAAACTATTCTGTACAGCTTTCGCCGCTGCCCCTATGCCATGCGCGCCAGACTGGGCTTAATTGCCGCCGACTACTCTGTTGTAGTGCGGGAAATTCTGCTGAAAAATAAGCCGCAGCAGATGCTGGAACTATCGCCCAAAGGCACTGTGCCTGTGATGCAACTCGCTGATGGAAGGGTACTGGACGAGAGCCTGGATATCCTTTTCTGGGCACTGGCACAAGCCGATCCCCACTCATTGCTGCCGCAAAATCCTGAGGAAGAAAACCTTATCTCAACCCTGATAGCGACCAATGACAGGGCATTCAAGCCCTTGCTGGACAGATACAAATACTTTGACCGTTACCCTGAGTTCAGCCAGCAAAGCTATTTCGAGCAAGCGCTCCTGTACTTGCTGCCACTGGAGCAGAGACTGGCTGAGGCTCAAGAACATCTCGGGCAGCAAAAGCTACAGGGGCAAAAAGAGCAACAACAGCAGGTCATGTTGCTCGGGCGTATGAGCGCAGCGGATCTCGCCATCTTCCCTTTTGTGCGCCAATTTGCCCATGTGGATAGAGCCAGGTTCAATGCAGCCCCCCTGCCCTGTCTTAATCAATGGCTGCAGGCCTGGCTCGAGCACCCTTGGTTTATCCGCGCCATGAAACCCAAACCATTGTGGCTGGAAAGCGGCGAGCAACAGCCGCTTTAGCGCCTGCCGAGTAATCCGGGCAGGCGTTTGCGTGCTGTCGGGATCCCGCCAGGTTTTAAAGGTGTGACGGTCTGGGAGCGCTGGTATCATCGCCGGCCAAACGCCGCACTTCGGGTGCCTGGCCTTCAGCGACCGCTTGTTTATAGTTTTGATGCATACGCACCGCCAAGGCCAAATCAGGCCTGATGATCAAACCATCCTCCGCCACATCTATACCGCTGGCTTCACACCAGCTGAGTAGTTGACGTTTACGGCCCGCCAGTACCAAACTGACGCCGCGGCGCTTCAACAGGTGCGCCAAATCGGCAATCATGGCCATCACACTGATATCCAGATGACTGAAACAAGCCACAGCATCGACTATCACACAGTCCACCGGCTCGGGCTGCTCTTTTAACCTGAGCAGCAGCTGGCGTTTGAAATAACCGGCGTTGAAATAGGTCAAGGGTGAGTTGAAACGGTAAATCATGATCCCCGGGATCGCCGTGGCCTTGTCACTGCGGTCGATACTGCGCAGCACCCCCTTGCGATCGACACCGAGCAGTTGCTCCGAGGGTTTCATCACTACCCGGATAAATTGGAATAAGCCCAGCAGCACCGCCAGGGTGATCCCCGGGATCACCCCGATAAAGAGCACGGCCAACAGGGTGATCAGCGCCAGGGTAAAGGCGCCGTTGTCACGCTTTCTCAGTTTCCAGATCCCCTTGATATCAATCAAAGAGAGTGATGCGATAACCAGCACCACCCCGAGCGCCGCCGAAGGGATATATTGCAGCGGCGCAGTCAGGAACAGGGCCACCAGGGCTATCAGCAGTGCCGCTATCACAGAAACCAGCTGCGATTTGCCACCATTGGCATCATTGACCGCGGTGCGCGAATCGGCGCCGCTGATAGCAAACCCCTGGGACAAACCCGAGGCGATATTGGCAAATCCAAGCGCGCGAAACTCCTTATCGGGATCTATGTCGTAGCCATTTTTGGCGGCAAAGCTGCGCGCCGTCAGCATCATCGAGACAAAGCTCACCATGGCAAGGTTCAGCGCCGGCATCACCAATTCACGACTCAGCCCCAAGTCAAATACCGGTGCCTGAAACTCCGGCAAACCGCCTTCAATAGTGCCGACCACCGCCAGTTGATACTGCTGCAAATCTAGCAGCCATACCAATAATCCGGCCACAGCTATCGCTACCATAGAAGCAGGCAATTGCGGCCGCAGACGCTTGACCAGCAGGAACACCAGTAAGGTGACCAGACTCATGCCCAATGTTGGCCAGTGAGTGCGCGACAGATACTCGGCGCCGCCAGCCAGGCGCTCCAGCAAATAGCGGGATTCGAAGCTAAAGCCAAAAATCTTCGAAAACTGGCCAACGATAATGGTTATCGCCACCCCGTTGAGCAGCCCCATCAAAATCGGCCGTGAGAGAAACTCGGCAAGCACCCCAAGCCGAAAGCGACTGGCCAGCAGGCACCAGGCGCCCGTCATCAGAGTCATGGTCATCACCAACTGCCAGTGCACCTTGGCATCGCCGGCGGCCAGTGGCGTCACCACAGCAGCAATCACGGCGCAGGTCGCGGCATCCGGACCCACTATCAGTTGCCTCGATGTACCAAACAAAGCATAAATCAACATAGGTAAAATACAGGAGTATAGCCCGGCAACGGCGCTGACCCCGGTAAGCTGGGCATAGGCGATAGCTACAGGCAAGGCCACCGCGGTTACCGACAAGGCGGCGCGCAGATCATCCCGCAACCATTCTTTTTGGTAATGCAGTAATCCTGCCAGCCCGGGAAGTAATTGAGTCAGCGACTCCCTGGTGTTCCATTGTGGAAAATTAACTCGCATATTCAGCACTCAACTCCGTCAATTTAAGCGCATTCTGTCCTGAGTGGATAATGTAGTGAGCTTATGCCAGGAAGTCATCCAGGGCGAAATAAAATATTCTCACTATTCACTTTTCCATCTTCCTTTGTCAGTAATGTAAAGAAACGACTCTGGGGGATTGGCTTATTGGCCGCCACGACTTAACATAAACCCCCAGCCCCTTTTCGTGGCACGAGTCACATTCCTGACCAAGCATCCAATGCTTTTTGGCCAATATAATGAGGTTAAATTGGATACCCAACCCCAGATAACCAGGCGCACGCCCCAAGGGCTGCATCTGGCCTTGCTTATTCCCATGCTGTCGGCCATCGTGGCGATAACGCCTTTGGCCATCGACATGTATCTGCCGGCCATGGCTACCATAGCCGAGAGTTTCCATTCCGATATCACGACAGTGCAGCAGTCTCTGAGCCTGTATCTGGCCGGGTATTCTCTGGGTATGCTTACCTTTGGGCCTTTGGCCGATCGCTTCGGCCGTCGTCCTTTGGTGATCATTGGCCTATCGGGATTTATGTTGGTCAGCCTGGGGTTGGCGCTGTCGCAAACGATAGAAATGTTTTTAAGCCTCAGATTTTTCCAGGCGTTTATCGGCGCCGCAGCTACCGTGGTGATCCCCGGCTATATCAAGGAGGTCTATGGTGACAATACGGCCAAGGGCATGTCCTATGTCAGCCTAATAATGATGCTGGCGCCGCTGCTGGCTCCATCCATAGGCAGCTTAATTTTGGAGCTGGGTGAATGGCATTTGATTTTCTTTATCCTAGCCTGCTATGCCCTGCTGCTGCTCATGCTGGTATTGCTGAAACTGCGTTTGCCATCGGATATGCAAGGCGCCGAGCGCAGCCGCAAGTCATTCTTTGGCGCCTATGCCACCGTCTTTACCCGGCCCGGGGTCAAGCTGCATATTGGCAGCGGCGTGCTGACTTCATTCGCCTTTTTCTGCTACCTGACAGCCTCGCCGTTTGTCTATATGTCGGTATTTAACTTGGATAAGTCTCTGTTTGCCATACTATTCAGTACCAACGTAGGCGCTTTGATGCTGGCCAATATTATCAACTCACGCATTGTTGGTCGCTATGGTTCAAGACGCATGTTGGTTGCCGCCACTATGCTCGGCAGTATTGCCGCTGCCGGGCTGTTACTGGTGAACCTGCTCGACTTGAGTTACCACTTTACTGTGGCCATGCTGATCCCCCTGATGGGATGCCTGGGGGTAATGTCGGTTAACGCCGACGCCATAGTACTGATGAAGTTTCAGCAGGAAACCGGCACAGCCACCGCGGTTATCGGCACCCTGAGGTTTGGCTTTGGTGCTCTGGCAGGACCGCTGCTGGCGCTGTTTTACACGGGGACTGCCGTGCCCTTTGCCGCGCTGATGCTGGCCTCTGTGCTACTGGTGGGTCTGTGCCAGTTCGCCGTCAGTCGCCGCCCTTTGCCCGAATGCCGCAGTACCGGCTCCTAAAATAAAGCTGGCGGTAAATCACGCTCAAGCGTTTGAAACCGCTTGAGCGCAAAACGCCGTTTGTCGATTTTCCGCACCCCCAAGAACCACAATTTTCAAAGATTGGGGTCATACACATAGAATCAGCAGCGCTTTATACTAAAGTCTAAAAATATCCTCAATTAATAATAAAACATAATTAATTCAATACATAACCAATTATATTTTCGCAATAACCTACCGCAATCAAGGCCGCTTTTCGGCGGCAAAAATGAAATTTATTCATGCTCATAAAAAAGCCGCTTCCAAGGGCTTGAAAACTTCTCTCTTTCCAATATGATGAAATTCTGTCCATTGGTGACAGAGACCCCTTCCCTACAGGGAGGTGAGCCCCCAGGGCCGGGTCGACAGCTGGCCGGAACTACCCTTCCGGCTTGGATTAGAGCGATAACCGTCGCTGTAAAAGTTACTGTTTACCGTAACGGTATCTTATCAAGGAGTACCAAATGGAGATGCTTTCAGGCGCCAGCATGATAGTGCGTTCGTTAATTGACGAAGGCGTAAAACATATATTCGGCTACCCAGGTGGCTCAGTTCTCGACATCTATGATGCCCTGCATCAAAAATCCGATATAGAACATATTCTTGTCCGCCATGAACAGGCGGCCGTGCACATGGCCGATGGTTACGCCAGAGCCACAGGCCAGGTCGGCGTGGTGTTGGTGACATCCGGCCCGGGAGCGACCAATGCCATTACCGGCATCGCCACCGCCTATATGGATTCAGTCCCTCTGGTGGTGCTTTCGGGCCAGGTGCCCAGTAACCTGATCGGCAATGACGCCTTTCAGGAGTGCGACATGATAGGGATCTCCCGCCCTGTGGTGAAACACAGCTTTTTGGTGACAGACCCCACCGAAATTCCCACCATTATCAAGAAAGCCTTCTATATTGCGGCCAGCGGCCGCCCCGGCCCTGTGGTAGTGGATCTCCCCAAAGACAGTCTCAACCCGGCGATACTGCACGAGTATCAATACCCGGAAGAGATTAAGATGCGCTCCTACAACCCGACGCTTTCGGGTCACAAGGGCCAGATCCGCCGGGGTTTGCAGGCCTTGATGGCCGCCAAAAAACCAGTGCTGTATGTGGGCGGCGGCGCCATTATCTCCGGCTGCCACCGGCAGCTGTTGACTCTGGCCGAACGACTGAAACTGCCTGTGGTCAATACGCTTATGGGGCTGGGCGCCTTTCCCGGATCTCATCACAACAACCTGGGCATGCTGGGGATGCACGGCCTGTATGAAGCCAATATGGCCATGCACAATTCAGATTTAATCTTCGGTATTGGGGTGAGGTTCGATGACAGAACCACCAATAATGTCGCCAAATATTGCCCGGATGCCACCATACTGCACATAGATATCGACCCTTCATCCATCTCCAAGACCATCAAGGTGGATATTCCGATTGTGGGCTCGGCCGATAAGGTGCTGAACGAGATGCTGCAATTACTGGATGAAGACAAGGTAACGCCTCAGGATGACGAGGCGCTGCAACACTGGTGGCAGCAAATTGCCTCCTGGCGCAGCCGCAACTGCCTCGACTATAAGCGCAATGCTGAACGGATCAAGCCCCAGCAAGTGATAGAAACCCTCTATCGCCTGACAAACGGTGATGCCTATGTGGCCTCCGATGTTGGCCAGCACCAGATGTTTGCCGCCCTCTATTATCCTTTCGACAAGCCGCGGCGCTGGATCAACTCAGGCGGCCTGGGCACCATGGGATTCGGCTTGCCGGCCGCCATGGGGGTCAAGATGGCGATGCCGGATGAAACCGTCGTGTGCGTCACCGGCGACGGCTCGATTCAGATGAATATTCAAGAGCTTTCCACCGCACTGCAATATGATGTGCCGGTGAAAATCATCAATCTCAACAACCGTTTCCTCGGGATGGTGAAACAGTGGCAGGACATGATCTACTCCGGCCGCCACTCCCATTCCTATATGGACTCAGTGCCTGATTTTGCCAAAATAGCCGAAGCCTACGGCCACGTTGGGATCAATATCGACCATGTGGATGAGCTGGAGAGCAAACTGGCACAAGCCCTGACCATGAAAGACAGGCTGGTGTTTGTGGATATCAGTGTCGATGAAACCGAACACGTCTACCCGATGCAAATTCGTGGTGGCGCTATGAATGAAATGTGGCTGAGCAAGACGGAGAAAAGCTGATGAGACGTCGAATCATATCTGTATTGATGGAAAACCAGCCCGGCGCCCTGTCAAGAGTTGTCGGTCTCTTTTCCCAACGTGGCTACAACATTGAAACCCTCACTGTGGCTCCCACCGATGATCCGACACTTTCCCGGCTCACAGTCGCAGTAGAGGCCGATGAGAGCATTCTGGAGCAGATAGAGAAGCAGCTGCACAAGCTTATCGATGTGCTCAAAGTATCCAACATCACAGAGTCCACCCATGTGGAACGGGAGCTTGCCTTGGTCAAGGTCAAGGCCAGCGGCGCATTGCGGGCAGAGGTAAAACGCACCGCCGATATCTTCCGCGGCCAAATTGTCGATGTAACCGCCAATCTCTATACAGTACAGATGGCGGGCACCAGCGATAAACTGGACGCCTTTATTGCCGCGCTGACCGAGGTCACCAAGGTAGTGGAAGTGTCCCGCTCCGGCGTGGTAGGCCTTGCCAGGGGTGAAAAAGCGATGCGAGCTTGAATCCGGGACTGAAGACCCTGCTGATACCGTTCACTTTACCGTGAGCGGTATTTTCAAACCGAATCAATACGGAATCTGAGTAGCATTAAGGTGAAACCGGCCATACAGGTACCATCTTACTGCCGTGCTCGGCGACAATCGCCATGATCCCCAGCTGCAACTCCTCGGCGACTTCCTGATAAACAGGTAAACTGGTGGTGCCGACATAGGCCAGTACATTCAACTCGAGTCCGGCGTTGCCGAAGCCCTTGAAGGTTACCCGCATCGGTGACTCATCCACCTTCTCATGCTGCTTTAGCAAGGCTTTGATGTCATTGATGATCGCCTGCAACTGTTTGGCATCAGTGCTGTAATCGAGACGGATATCTGTCTTAAAACGGATTTTCTCCCGCTCTGAAATATTCTCTATCTCCATTTCGGCCAACTTGGCGTTGGGCATATGAATGACAGAGCGATCCAGAGTTCTAATGCGGGTACAGCGTAGGCCTATCTCCTCCACTGTGCCGCGAACTCCGCCGAAATTGCCAATATTGCCAACCTTGATAGGCGCGGCCGAATAGAGAGTAATGGTGCCAATAAGGTTTTCTATCGACTGCTTCGAGGCCAAGGCGATTGCCAGCCCGCCAATGCCCATCCCGGCCAGTATAGTGCCGGCATTAAACCCCAGGTGCTCGAGCCATAATAAGGTCGCCAGGCTGAGCAGGGCCACCCGCAAAAAATTCCCAAGAGGACGCAACAAGGAGGCCGCCTGTTTGTTGCCTTTGGCTATCCAGCGCTCCCTAAGACTGCTCTGTGCCAGCCCCACCAGCGCCCATATCAACCAAACCGTGGCCAGAATAAAGAAAAAGCCTGTGTTGACTATCTCCTGCATCGCAGCGCTCAAGGTACTGTTGGCAAGCATGGCCCTATCGAGTGCCACAGCGGCAAAGAACCTGAGTGGGCCGCGAATAAAGGCGCCCAATTCAGCCTTGAGCGGGTGTGATGAACGTGAAAGTGGCCATTGCAGCAACCAGGTCAAAGGCACCACGAATAAGAATGCCAGCGCCAGATAGGCCAGCATCATGGCCCATTCCCAAAGATTCAGGGTAAACAGGCGTCCTTCAGGAATGTGCTCGATAAACCACTCCACCACAGGGCCATAGCCCAAGGCCTGGTAAAGTTTTGGGAGCTTGGCAACCGTGGCATTGGAAACCTTCCACAGACTGCCGTATTCAGAGCTCGGCACCCGCTGCAACAGGAGCTGATAGGCCTTTTTTTCGGCTTCCAAACGGGCAAACCCCTCCCGGTAAGCGGGCAGCTTGTCGTCGGTTTTACCCTCTGGGGTATCATCAAGCTCCTGAGGATTGAGCCAGAGATTACGCTCGATAATCGCCAGCAACTGCTTGGCATAGAGTGGCCCCTGCTCCGCAGTCATACCGGCGGGAAGAAAACGCAGATCCAGATACTCGGCCGCGGTTTGATAATCCCCTTCTCGGGCATAATGCATAAAGCCCTGCAGGGCACCTCTGGGGGTATCCCGGAGCAAGGGATCGCGGTACTCATAAGCCCCAGCAGCACTTTGCTCGCTTGACGTTTCCGGCTCAGGTTCGACCGCCGGGCACAACCCTGGCCAGAGCAAAAGAATAAATAATCCTATGCCAATCAACACTCTATTCATTAACGCACTCCTTGCCACTATAAGGTAAGGTACCAATCCATCCGGTGTAATCACTTCAAGTTGTGTTCAAGCCAAAGTGCGTCAGGGAACCATTGGCACCATCAGAAAAAAGAGTAGCAGAAACATGTAGTTCCGGATATGTCGGCCCAATATTTATACTGCTTGACTTGTAGTAAATTATCTATACAATAAGCTGAATTATTAAGGTATCCTCAGCTCGTCCCATCTCGCTCCAGGCCTCTTAAGTAAGTCCGTTCAGTTAATAATTCTTGAGTTTAATTGAAATGTCACACAGCTGTGGTGAACTCTGTGCTGCGGCGATGGTCTGATGTTCTACTGACACCCGAAGTGCCTTTATGCACTTCAGTCTATCGGGGGGCTTGATAAAGGGTGACAAACTGGGTACATTCAATAGTCAACCAACGCATCTTTCGCAATAAATGCTAAGGATTTTCTATAGTTAAGATTATATACGCCAATACCGGCGCTAACAGAAATAAGGAGTGTGGCCTATGTCATACAAAGTAAACGGACATGAAATCGCAGTAAGTTTTCCTGTAGATTCAATTTCCATCAACAAAAACTCAATCGCCTTTACCGACAGCAAAGGCAAGAAGAAGCAAACCTTCTCAAAGCGTACAGAAACCCTCAAGTTTATGAAGTGGTTGCTGAGCGCCAATAAGTAAGACTGTCGAAATACCCACTCGATACCCCTATCCTCTCACTGTATCGAGCGCTCAGGCAGATTGGACTGTTATCCAGCAGCAATCGGGTAAACATCACATTTGGTCAAGGCCTTTTCCCGTGATCCCGGGAAGCAGCCTGACCAAATGGCGATAAACAGTAAATCAAGCGCCAGATCATTATCCAAGCCTTCCACTTGAATTAAGCTGATGCTTAATAAACTCATCTGTCGGTGTTGTCTTGAATCAATCCATCACAGCCGCTAAAAGCAGCGCGACTAAACCCGGATCCATTAAACCGAATACCACGGAAGCGATGCGTTCATTGCTGGGCGAGATCCGGCGTTGTATTCCATTAAATTTGCCGGAAGCCAGCCTATGCGGTGGGAAATGCCTGGGTTGCTCCAAGAAAATGTTGGAGATGTTGGACACTGAGGTATGCTTTTGGGAGTCCCGTCTCGATGACGAGGTGCCTGGGCTTGCCGATCTCAAATCCTTGCAACGTTTGGCAGAGCGTACTCATAAGATCCTCAAGCGCAACCAGCTGATCTGAAGTCAAGGTTCCCACTCAACCGAATTTACGCCTGTATCTGGGAAGCATGGACTCATTACCAAGGAGCCCCCCCTGATGCAGATACAGTACCTGGCAGTCGCCCTCACGTTGCAAGAAGTCGAGCAACACTTGCCAGCCGAGCGGATCGTACAAAAGCTCAAAGCGGATACCGCTTTGCTCCAGCTCTTGCCAAAGTTGGTAAAACTCGGGGTAACACTTGCCAAAATGATACTTACGCTCAGGTGTAACAATAGTTGGATGCAATGCCTCATCGGGCGATAACTCAAGCAACTGGGTCTTGAGGTAACTGTCTCCGCCGACCACGGCGCAGGTCAGCACTTCAATATCAGCCTGTTGCTCACAAAAATACTTCTGTAGAAACAGTGCCGTTGTACCAGTTCCCGATGGCAGAAACAGCTTGAGGTTATGGGCAGCCTGTTGCTGCTGCCACTGTAAAATCTCGGCGCCCAACTGAGCCACGCCGTATTCGGCATAACTACAGCGGCCCCCTTCGGGAACGAACAGGCTGTGCTCGCACTCAGGTACAATATGCTGCCTGACAAAGTTCTCCAGGGTCATGCCGGTCATCAACTCGGCCTTGGGCGTATTCTTTACGGCAATCACCCGTGCGCCCAATTCCAACGCGGCGCGATAGTTACCCAGGGGGCGCTGCTGCAACCAGTCCGGCAGGTGATCCACATAAAAGTCCAGCTGCCAACCTTTGAGTTTGGCCAGCGCCGCCATAGAGTAGAGTGAGTTGGCCTGGGCCGAGCCATAACCTATCAGGCGCTTGATACCGGGAAAGTCATGGTCGAGGAAATAACGGAACTTGCGCGCCTTATTACCACTGAAACTGGGATGAAGTAGATCATCGCGCTTGATAAACAGCTGATGTCCCCGAAACTCAAAGGCTTGAACCGGGGTTTTATCCAGTTTGAAATCGGCTAAAGGCATGGCAGTGGCGATATATTTCAAGGCTAAGGTGTGCAAGGGATAGCTATTGTATGTGATTGCCGCCAAGGAGGACAGGGTTCAGGCCACAAATCCTCACAGGCACCAGTAGGCTTTATGCCAACCAAGTGATGGCTTGGTAGCTAATTCATTGCGGCTTCGCTCTATGATGATTATCGCCACTTATTGGTATAAATCACCAATCCCCGCCATCCGCCCAGGCTTAGAAATAGCAACAACCCATATTATTCAACAGGTTATAATTATGGCACGCTTCTGGCTATTAATCGAAATATCCCCAAGCTTTACAGTAAAACTGTGCGGCTGATCCGCCATTTAAAGGAGCACTCAATGGCTATTTTGCGTCTTATTTTTAATATTGCCTGGTTTATTCTTGGCGGCTTTGTCATGGGACTGGCCTGGTGGTTTGTCGGCTTGCTCTGTTTTATCAGTATCATAGGTATCCCATTCGGCCGCGCCTGTTTTGTCATAGGTGAACTGGCATTCTGGCCCTTCGGTCAGGAGCATATCAACCGCGACAGGCTCTCTGGCCGCGAAGACTTGGGCACCGGCGCCCTGGGTATGGTCGGCAACATCACCTGGTTCCTGCTGTTCGGAATTTGGTTGGCGATAGGCCACCTGACCCACGCCCTGGCCTGCTTTGTCACCATCATAGGCATACCTTTTGGCATTCAGCATCTGAAGCTGGCCTTGCTTTCTTTAACGCCCATAGGCAAGACAGTGGTCGCCTCCCACTAATCACAAAGCCCAGGTCGGATATCTGACTCGATTTTGACCTGGGCTCAAACTTCCCCAAGCAAGTCTAAGGCATTTGTCGACTCAAACGCTGCACCAACTCCAGCAATAACTCAGGCCTATCCAACGCCACATCATGACCGCAGCGGCAAAAAGGAATCGGCTTTTGTCGATATTTGGCCGCCAGGCGAACGCTGCACTTGGGCGAAACCAGGCGATCATCACAGCCATAAACAATGACTGCCGGCACCCGCAAGTTAGCCGGGGAGCGAAAGCGTGCCGAGGCAACAATTTGTCGCAGGCCATTGGCGAGTGTGGTTTTGGCCTCAAGCGCCAGTTGGCTCCAGTGACGGCACAGAGACTTATCTTTGGCATGGGCAAGACTGGTAAGCGCAAGAATCGTCGCCTCGCGCCATTGAATGCCCTCACCTTTGACTCTGGAGCACAAGGCTCGCAGCAGGGCTTGCAGCCGAAATCTCTGATACCAAGGCGAAAGATCGGCGGCGCTGCTGTTGAGCAATAAAAGCCCCTCAATCTGAAACTCCTTTTGGCGGCCATCTTCAGCGTCATTTTTCCCGGCTATTTCCATGGCCACCATGGCGCCCATGGAAATAGCCAATATTCGGCATTTAGCCACCTTGCGCCGCAGCAGTTCATCTGCAACAAAGTCTGCATAATCCTGAATATCCCAGGGGCTGATATCCGCCACCCTATCGCCATTTCCAGGCAGATCGATGAGCTCCACCCGAAACCCCGCCGCCAGCAGATTATCGGCAAAGGCTTGCCAATGACGTTTATCGCGCATCAGGCCACGGATCAGCACCCAGGTTTGCTGCTCAGTCATGACTTGGTTTCTCCGCCGCTTGTGGATACCAAAAGTTTCGTGCCTGATAGTCCAGGTGATGTCGATGAAGTTCAGGCAGTTGTTCCAGTACCTGAGCATACCCCACATCGAGCAAGAACTGCATCAGGGTAAAGTGACGCCGTAAAATACGCTGCAGCCTGTGCTGCTTTTGAGGGTTGAAATAACCGGAGAAGCGCAGCAATTGCCTGGGATTCTTTTTAACCCAGGCCCAGGAGCCCATTTCCAGCGTTAAAGGAAGGAAAGGCACTTGGGGGTTACAACTGACCAAATAATCCCAAATATCGCCGTGGGTGCGATAGAAGCGGCTTTGAGGCGCAATATGATAATGACAATGATGGGGGTAGCTCATTTCGAACAACTGCTTTAGATGATACACCTCCCCCAAGCGGGCAAAAGGCGTGTCCTTACAGGCAAAGGGAAACCAGATATGATCCACCAGGCCAAAACCTGAGTGAGCATCGAGCACAATCAAGCTGCTGCCGCGGGCCATAAGATCATTACTGTAGTCAATAATCGCCCGGGTCTCGGCTTCCAGCTGATTGCTGCGGCCCCGATACCAGGGAAGATGGCGGGAAAGCCGTTGACCGCCGACCATAAAAGTCACTGAGCCGCGGGCATCTATGGGAGCATTGCGCATCAAATCGACCCCATTGCCATTGGCGCGAGTTCCCCGGATAAGGCCGATGGGATTCAACACAGGTACAAACGCCAGCCGTATCTGAGTTAACATCAACTGCAGATGTTTATCCCAACTGCAGCGGGTCAACAGGCTGCCAAGAAGCGCCAGTATCACCTGGCTGCCGATGCGCTCTATCCCGTGAACGCCGCCGACGAACAGCACAGTGGGCACCCCGGCGTTTGGGTTCCCCAGCTCCAGCGCCCGCACATCGTGCGTCTTCCCGGCAAAGCCGACTTGGGCCAAAGACCTGGCATTCAAGTGTTGCTGGTATTTATGCTCCAGCTCGGCAAGCAGTTCAAGCTCATAGGCACTTTCTGTCACAGACACGTCCATCTGGGGTAAAGTGCTCAATTTAGCCGCTTTGGATGACAACTCAATGATACTTTAAGTGTTGCTCCAATATGCTCTTGGCATCGATACGGGCCAGCCCCTGGTCGAAAATATCCCGCCAGCGTTGTCCCTCTTCGGAATTTCGAAAAGCTACCAGCAAGCCCTTGCTGGCCAGCAATTGCCGATTCAGTTTAAGCTTGCCCTCCAACTCCTCCATCCCCTGTTGCCGCAGCAGGTAACGATAGACATTGGCATCGATCACCACGGCATCAATTCTGGCGGCCGCCAATTTGCGAAGGTTTTGTTCATCGGAATTGGCCAGCTCGAAGGGTTGCCGGCCTGAGTCCATGGCCCGATCCAGACTTTCGGTATTAACATAATCCTTGACCACCCCGAGATTGTAACGCTGCAAGTCCTGCAACTGTTGCCAGCTCACGGGCCGCTGGGATTGCTCCACCAAGGCCAATTGACTAAAGCCTAATGGCTTGGAAAAGATAAACTTATCACTTTGGTGATAATACTCGGGGAAATAACCAAGATAGGGTGAACCAGGCATGCCTGCCAACTTCACTGCCCGGCTCCAGGGGTAAAAATTAATTTTGAGTTCATGGCCCATGGCGGCCAGTGCCGCCTTGACCACGGCAACACAGGCTCCCTGTTGTTGCAACATCTGACCTGTGTAGGGGGGCCAATTAAGCGAGCTCAATTGCAGGGTATCGGCGCGCACAGAAGAGCTGCCACTATAAAGTAGCAACAACAAGAGGACGTGCAGCGCAGAACGGCCGAAAAAGGTAATAGCTGTTTTTGCCATAATGTCACTCCATATGCCAAGGCCAACCCCATAAGCATTCCGGAAGTTAACAGAGTATAGCTTGTCGATGTCTGGCAGCGACCAGTCTCAATCAGCGCCGGACACAAAAAATACAGCTTACCGCACACTTTAAACCAAAGTGTGACGAGAGATGAAAATGTGAAAAAGTTCGATTTGGGTAAGATAGCTAAAATTGGAGGCTAAAACCGCGGTAATCATCACAAAAAACCTATCTAAATCAACGATAGAGCCAATCGATATTAACAGCTGTCAAAGCTCTCCTTCTATCACTATGATGGGCAAATAACCACACACAAAGTAAGCCTATTAGAGGTGATAGCAATGAGATATCAAGCACTGGTCATGGCTGTAACGGCAGCCCTCGGGATGACTGCGGCTCAGGCGGCTGAGCCTATCGAAATTATCAAGCCGGTGAAAATCACCGAGCCGGAAAAAGTCGAACTCGGAAAAATGCTTTACTTCGAACCCAGATTATCAAAGTCCGGGTTTATCTCCTGTAATTCATGTCACAATCTTTCAATGGGAGGGGTAGATGCCCTGCCAACCTCTATCGGTCATGCCTGGCAAGAAGGCCCTATCAACTCGCCTACCGTATTGAACGCCGATTATATGCTGGCACAGTTCTGGGATGGCCGCGCCAAAGATCTCAAAGAACAGGCCGCAGGTCCAATAGCCAACCCCAAGGAGATGGGATTTACTCATGAACTGGCGTCCGAAACCGTTGCCTCCATGCCGGCTTACCGCGCCCGCTTCAAGCAGGTTTACGGCTCTGAAGAGGTCAACATCGACAGGATCACAGATGCAATTGCCGCCTTTGAAAAGACACTGGTGACCCCCAATAGCCCCTTTGACAAGTATCTGGAAGGCGACAAAAATGCCATCAGCGCCGAAGCCCAAGCGGGTTATCAGCTGTTCAAGGACAAGGGCTGTGTCGCTTGCCATAATGGTCCGGCGGTCGGTGGCACCATGTATATGAAGATGGGACTTATCAAACCTTTCCACACGGATAACCCTGCCGAAGGCCGCAAGGCGGTAACGGGTAAGGAAGCCGACAAGATGGTGTTCAAGGTGCCGACACTGCGTAACATTGAACTCACCTACCCCTACTTCCATGACGGCAGTGTTTGGGAGCTGGAAGAGGCGGTCAACACCATGTCGGATATCCAGTTGGGTCAGAAGCTGACCGAGAAAGAAACCCAAGAGATGGTGGCTTTCCTCAAGTCGCTGACCGGCGAACAGCCCAAGGTAGAAATGCCCATTCTGCCGCCATCCAACAAAGACACCCCTAGACCGATTCCATTCGGCAAGTAATTCATGACCATAAAGAAGCGCCGCAATGCGGCGCTTCTCTTTTACTGTTGCGGTTTAAATGACTCAAGCGTTGATATCCCGGTGCAGCTCTTCATACATCAGCTCACGCATGCGGAACTTCTGGATTTTGCCGGTGACCGTCATAGGGTATTGTTCAACAAACTTGATATAACGCGGCACCTTGAAATAAGCCACCTTCTCGGTCAGGAAGTGGCGGATTTCATCTTCAGTGACGGTACTGCCGGGACGTATCTTGATCCAGGCGCACACTTCTTCACCGTATTTTTCACTCTGTACCCCGAATACTGCAGCATCTTGAATTTCACTATGGGTGTAGAGTTTCTCTTCAATCTCCCGTGGATAGATGTTCTCACCGCCCCGGATAATCATATCTTTGATGCGACCGACTATCTGTACATATCCTTCGCTGTCCATCACTCCGAGATCGCCCGAATGCAGCCAGCCTTCTTTATCTATGGTGGCTTGGGTTTTGGCCGGATCGTTCCAGTAACCCTGCATCACACAATAACCTCGGCTACATACTTCCCCCGGCTGCCCTATAGGTACAATCTCACCGAATTCATCAATGATCTTCACCTCGGTATGGGGCAGAGCCCGGCCAACGGTAGTGACTTGTTTCTCAAATGAAGATTCCACCTCTGTCATATTATTGATCGGGCTGCATTCAGTTTGGCCGTAAGCGATAACGACTTCTGTCATATGCATCAGCTTATGCACCCGTTTCATCAACTCCTCAGGACAGGTGGCGCCGGCCATCACCCCGGTGCGCAAACTGCTGAGGTCATAATCCTGGAAATTGGCCAGCTCCAATTCGGCGATAAACATGGTTGGTACCCCGTGCAGTCCAGTGCAGCGCTCCTGCTCGACCACCTTGAGGGTAGTAGTAGGGTCAAAGGCATCGGATGGGAATACGGCCGTGGCGCCTTTGGCCAGACACACCAGATTCCCCAGCACCATGCCAAAACAGTGGTACAGGGGCACTGGAATACAAAGCTTATCATCCGGGCCAAAGCCCATGGCATCGGCCACCAGCATGCCGTTGTTGAGAATATTATGGTGGGTCAGCGTGGCGCCTTTGGGGTTACCCGTGGTGCCTGAAGTGAACTGGATGTTGATGGCATCATTGGCCGATAGACGCTCACCTATGCCTTTGAGATCGGCATATTCCGCCTCAGAGCCCATGGCACATACCTCGGGGAAATTCAGCATGCCCGGCGTCTTGTCACTGCCGGTGCGAATAACGCAGCGCAGTTCCGGCAGACGACTGGACACCAGCTTACCGGGCTCGGCATCACTGAGCTCCGGCGCCAACTCATTCAGCATCGCCAGGTAATCGCTGGACTTGAACTTATCGTGAGTGATCAGAGCCTTACAGCCCACATTAGTAAGTGCATATTCCAGCTCTTCCGGGCGATAAGCCGGGTTGATGCACACCATGATGGCGCCAATTCTGGCGGTGGCAAACTGAGTCAGACACCACTCGATATTATTGGGCGACCAGATCCCGACCCTGTCCCCGGGGCCGATACCCAGTGCCAACAGGCCTGTGGCCAACTTATCTATCTCTTCAAGATAGCGCGCATAACTCCAGCGCAGTTGCTGATGATGCATCACCACAGCTGTATTGTCCGGATAGCGGTTGCAGATATCCTGCAAATACTGACCTATGGTCTTGTCTATCAAGGGAGTATTACTGTGCCCCAGATAACGGCTCTGTGACAGAGGTAAATCATTGAGTTGCTTGCTTGTCTTGTTGGCAGACATCTAAGCCTCCGTGCGTTGTTTTATCGTTATAGGAAGAGTCTGTCACCCTGAGCCGACGGCCCTCCCCTCACAGTGTGAAGCCATATTGACAGCGTCTGAAAAGCATCAAAAACAGCGGCAATGATCGGCTTTCACTGCGGCCTGGGCGCAGGGTTCATAACGACTCTAACGAATGGCGTATTGGAATAACAAGCAAGGAAACCGGCTTTTAGACTAAAGAATAATGGCTCAAAAACCATCAGGGCCCCCAAAGGAGCCCTGAATAAAAAGCCTGCCGATGACGGATCATGGCCGCAAAATGCACGGTAACAGCGACCGAATATCCTCAGGCCGCCTTTTGCAATTGCTGCATTCTTTCCAGTAAAGCCAACATGACCCCCTGACGGCGCATGTTCTGCAGGACACCCGGGCTGAAACGCTCTAAGCGCGCCATGGCACTGAGCAGCAAGCGGCATTCATACAAGGAAGCATCGGCGATATATTCAGGCCTGTCGACCATATGGCTGTTTTGATACCAATCATCCCAACTGAACTCGTTGAGCAACATGCCTTGGCGCTTCATTTCGGCAACAAATTTGTGGACTGTCGCGGGGTCGTAATCCTGTTCCCCGCGGGCAAAATCTTGGCGATAGGTTTGATAATCAGCAGTTGAAGCTGTCAGGCTAAGTGTGGCCATAGGCGACTCCTAATCTTTTACATCGATTATCACAATAATGCATAATCTACCAATCTAATGAGGTCAGTCTGCCCCTGCCTTGCTGAATAAGTGCTTAACAGGCTGGTAAGCTTTTCTGGTAAAAACACTCAAGGAGTGCCAGCATGAAGTACTGGTTGATGAAATCCGAACCCGATGAATTCAGCATCGACGATCTACAGCGGGTCAAGGTGGAACCCTGGTGCGGGATCCGCAATTATCAGGCTCGCAACTTTATTCGCGATGAACTGCAAATCGGCGACGCCATTTTGTTCTATCATTCCAGTTGCAAAACGCCGGGCGTGGTGGGCACAGCCAGAGTCGTCGGAAAGGCCAAAGCCGATACCACGGCCTGGGATCCAGAATCACCCTACTTTGATCCCAAGTCCAGTCCAGAGTCACCGCGCTGGTTCCAGCTGGATATCGGCTTTGAACGGCAGTTTGCCAAAACAGTCAGCCTGAAAGAGATCAAGGCAGACTCGCAGCTCGAACATATGTATCTGGTACAAAAAGGGGCCAGACTAAGCGTGCAACCGGTCACAGAGCAGGAATGGCAACGTATTCTTCTACTCGCAGGAGAGAAACTATGATAAACAAACTATCCAAAACCTTGGTAGCAATCAGCCTGGGTGCCCTGCTGGCCAGTCCAACCGTTTTGGCCAAGCAGGATAAAGACCATAAAGATTTACCCCCGGGACTGCAAAAGAAAGCCGCCCGGGGTGAACCTTTGCCTCCGGGTTGGCAAAAGCGCTATCACAGGGGCGATATCCTTGATAATGATATCTATGCCCGCGGCCGAGTGGTTGTGCCCCTGGGCAATGATGGCCTGATAACGGTCGACATAGAAGGCACACTGTTCAAGCTGCACGACAAGACCCGCAGGATCATTGAGATCCTGGAACACTGATGCCGTTATCAAAGCCCTGAGTTCCAAAGCAAAAAGCCATGGTGGAAACCATGGCTTTTTTGTTTGTCGGCAAAATAGGTTAAGCGCTTGACTGCCTTTCTTCGCTGCTATCTTTACCTTAATCTTTACTGCTATCTTTGCCGGTAGTTTCGCCAATAGCGCTTCTCAGCGCCCATCCAGCATACGGCCAATTCCGCCAAGCACTGAGCCCTCGCCCCTGTCACTGCCACCGGCAGAAGGCGCATGGGCAATGATCCTGTCGGCCATACGTGAAAACGGCAAGCTCTGCAGCCACACTGTGCCATAGCCTGAAAGTGTCGCCAGAAATAAGCCTTCACCACCAAACACCATGGACTTGAGAGAGCCGGCCCTCTCTATGTCGTAATCGATACCCTTGGTAAAACCCACCAAGCAGCCGGTATCCACTCTCAGGGTTTCGCCCTTGAGCTCTTTACGGATCAAGGTGCCACCTGCGTGAATAAAGGCCATGCCATCACCCTTGAGGCTCTGCAAAATAAAGCCTTCACCGCCGAAGAAACCGGTTCCCAGGCGCTTATTGAATCTCATGGTCACCTGGGTCCCCATAGCCGCGGCCAGGAAACTGTCTTTCTGCAAAATGAGTTCACCGCCGACCTCATCGAGATCGATTGCCAGAATAGTGCCTGGATAAGGTGCGGCGAACGACACCCGGCGTTTGCCCTGGCCTTGATTGCTGAAATGGGTCATAAACAGGCTTTCACCTGTCAGCATACGTTTACCGGCCCCCATCAACTTGCCGAAAAAGCCCGAATCCGGCTCTGAGCCATCGCCCATGCGCGCTTCAAAACTGATCCCTTCCTCCATGTAAGTCATGGCGCCGGCCTCGGCTATCACGGTTTCGCCGGGATCCAGCTCCACCTCAACCAGCTGCATGCTCTCACCCTTGATCTCATAATCCACTTCATGGCTGTTCTTGCTCATTGAAACTCCCCCTCAATGGTTTAGGGTCTGAATGACCTGGCACTCAGTCTATGACATAAAATGTCAAAACGGCAAGTGAGGAGGCGGATGTGATTTGAGTAAAAAGTAACAGAATGCTTCAACCCAGACCGCTGGCGTTGTCCCCATGAAAGCGCTCAAACTCCTCCAGAATCAGCTCGGTAAACAGCCTTCCTGCGCGGCCAAGGGGGCGTTCCAGCGTCGACACCAACTGAGGAATAAAACGAAAACGGCTACCGCCAACAAAGTCCAGCTCACTTAAATCACCACAAGCCAGCTCTTCGGTTATCAGGAAATCCGGCATCCAGCCAAAACCCAAGCCCTTGAGCAAGGCGTTCTTTTTCATGATAAAACCGGAGAGATAAAAGACCTTGTCGCCGCCAAACTGCAGCTCATCGCGCTGGCTCTTGACCGGTGATGAGTCTTCGATGGTAAGCTCCACATGTTGCTGCAATTCAGACAGGGTTATGCCGCGGCGCGAACTCAAGGGGTGGTCTTTACCTGCCACCAACACACTGGTGATGGCAGGCAGGGGCTTGGGGTGGTAACTGGGGCCGCTGCGATAGTCTTTCACCAGCATAAGATCAGCGCTGTCGCGCTCAAACCTGTGTTGTACCCCACCGAGAAACTCCATATTAAGCTGGATTTTGGTCGGGATCTTATGCTCTGTCATGCGCTTGAGGGCAGTCATGATAGGCTCCATCGGCAAGGCGCCGTCTATCACCAGCTCCAACCTGGGCTCCCAACCCTCACTGAAACGGCTGGCCAGATGTTCTATGTTGCCAAGATGCGCCAGTAAGCGTTGTCCCTCGGCCAGAATAACCCGCCCTTCGTGAGTCAGCTCGGCCCGGTATTGATTACGGTCCAGCAGATTAACGCCAAGATATTGTTCCAGTTTCTTTATCTGATAGCTCACCGCCGACTGCGCCTTGTGCAGACGCTCTGCCGCCTTGGCAAAACTGCCCTCTTCCACCACCACCTTAAGCACATTGAAGGCGTCGATATCGATACGCAAGGTTTACACTCCCGTAAATCCAACAAGACAATCAAATTTTTAGATTGAGTATGCCGAATAATTATTCTTTTTTTTGTACAAGCACGCAACTAAATTGAAAGATAGATCACAAAAACGGCTCATTTGCGCTGCCAGCGACCGGCAATTCCGACAGACAAGAGCGCAAAGAGAACAAGAATAACAACAGTGGCCGCCGAAGGTTCCCAAAGAACATTAACAGCAAGCGCCACCAAGGAAGAGTCAGATGCCATTTTATGTAAAACAGGGGCAGGTTCCCAACAAGCGCCACATCGCATTTGAGAAGCCATCCGGTGAACTCTACCGTGAAGAGCTGTTTTCAACCCATGGCTTTTCCAATATCTATTCCAACAAGTACCACCACAATATGCCTACCAAGGCGTTAACTGTTGAGCCTTTTAAGCTCAGTCATGGAGAAGTGTGGCAGGACTCCCTGGTACAGAACTATAAACTGGACAGCAAACAGGCCGACAGGCAGGGGCACTTCTTCTGTGCCCGCAACAAGATTTTCTTCAATCAGGATCTGGCGATTTATACCGCCAGAGTCACCGAGGATACCGAGCTGTTTTACCGCAATGCCTACGCCGACGAGGTGGTATTTGTCCACGAGGGTGAAGGCGAGCTCTTAAGTGAATACGGCAAGCTCAAGGTGCAAAAGTGGGACTATCTGGTGATCCCCCGCGGCACCACCTATCAGTTGAAATTCAAGGACTACACTAATGTGCGCCTGTTGGTGATCGAGTCCTTCTCCATGGTGGAGATCCCCAAACACTTTCGCAATGACTATGGCCAGTTGCTGGAGTCAGCCCCCTATTGCGAGCGGGATATCCGGGTACCCGAACTGACAGAGGCCAAGGTCGAGCAAGGGGAATTCCCACTGGTCAGCAAGTTTGGCGACAAGTATCAGCTGACTCAGCTGGAATGGCATCCTTTTGATCTGGTGGGTTGGGACGGTTTTGTCTACCCCTGGGCCTTCAATATCACAGAGTACGCGCCCAAGGTAGGCAAGATTCACCTGCCCCCCTCGGATCATCTGGTGTTTACCGCCCACAACTTTGTTATCTGCAACTTTGTTCCCAGACCTTACGACTTCCATCCCAAGGCGATCCCCGCACCTTACTACCACAACAATATCGACAGCGACGAGGTGCTCTATTATGTGGACGGCGACTTTATGAGCCGCACCGGCATAGAAGCCGGTTACCTGACACTGCATCAAAAAGGCGTGCCTCATGGGCCGCAGCCCGGGCGCACCGAAGCCTCCATCGGCAAGAAAGACACCTATGAATACGCCGTTATGGTGGATACCTTTGCCCCGCTGCAGTTAACCACCCATGTGCAGAGCTGCATGAGTACTGATTACAACCGCTCCTGGCTCGAACGCTGAGCCCGGACCCGAATATCCAGCAAGGCCATCAGAGAATGGCCGCAAGCAACATCATTGAAGAGGACATAGAAATGGCAAGCGAAAAGAATCCACTGGGACTGCTCGGTATCGAATTTACCGAGTTTGCAACCCCGGACAGTGATTTCATGCACCAGGTCTTTATCGACTTTGGTTTCTCCATGCTGAAAAAAGCCAAGGACAGGGAGATTTTCTACTACAAGCAGAACGACATTAACTTTCTGCTCAACAAGGAGCGTCAAGGCTTCAGCGCCGAATTTGCCAAGCACCATGGTCCGGCCATCTGCTCCATGGGTTGGCGGGTAGAAGATGCCAACTATGCCCTGCAACTGGCGGTATCCCGCGGCGCCCGCCCGGCGGATCAGGCCCACACTGACCTGCCTTACCCGGCAATCTATGGTATAGGCGACAGCCTGATTTACTTCATCGACCGTTTCGGCGAGCAGAACAACATCTACAAGACAGACTTTGTCGACCTGCCTGCCCCTGTGATAGTCCCTGAAAAAGGCTTTATGGAAGTAGATCACCTGACCAACAATGTCCACAAGGGTACTATGGAACAATGGTCTGATTTCTATAAGGATATCTTCGGATTCACCGAAGTGCGTTACTTTGATATCAGCGGCGTACAAACCGCCTTGGTCTCCTACGCTCTGCGCTCTCCCGATGGCAGCTTCTGTATCCCCATCAATGAGGGCAAGGGTGACGACAAAAACCAGATTGATGAGTACCTGCGCGAATATAACGGCCCGGGCGTGCAACATCTGGCGTTCCGCACCCGGGATATCGTCGCCTCGCTCGATGCCATGGAAGGAACCTCAATCGAGACCCTGGACATCATCCCTGAATACTACGACACCATCTTCGACAAGGTGCCGCAGGTGACGGAAAACCGCGACAAGATAAAGCATCATCAAATTCTGGTGGACGGGGATGACAGTGGCTATCTGCTGCAGATCTTCACCAAAAACCTGTTCGGCCCGATCTTTATCGAAATTATTCAGCGCAAGAACAACCTCGGCTTTGGCGAGGGTAACTTCAAGGCGTTGTTCGAATCCATCGAGCGCGATCAAATGAAGCGTGGCGTGCTGTAACCGATAACGAAATCCCCCGTTTGAGACCGATCTGATGATCGGTCTCTTGTTAGTATATTGAGCACTGCAATTTTTTACTTTGTCACCCGGTAGGATTTCATTAGACTGATCTCCCTTTTTGAGAGATAGCTGTACCCAAAATGCAAGACTACGCCCTGCTCGCCGCTTTTATTCCAACCTTTTTCTTTGTTTCCGTTACCCCGGGAATGTGCATGACCCTGGCCATGACACTGGGGATGAGCATTGGGGTGCGCCGCACTCTGTGGATGATGCTGGGTGAAGTCGTGGGGGTCGCCCTGGTAGCTTTGGCGGCCGTGCTGGGGGTGGCCACGATTATGTTGAAACATCCGATGATCTTCCAGGGACTCAAATATCTTGGTGGAGCCTATCTTATCTGGCTCGGCATCAATATGTGGCGGGCCAAGGGCAAGATGGCCAATCTCGACCAACCACGAAGTATCAAGCGCACAGCGTTGATCTCCCAAGGTTTTGTCACCGCCATTGCCAATCCCAAGGGCTGGGCCTTTATGATTTCCTTGCTGCCTCCCTTTATCAATCTGCAGCAACCTATGGCACCGCAACTGACGGCACTCATCGGCATTATCATGTGTACCGAACTCATCTGCATGCTGGCCTATGCCAACGGCGGCAAGAGCCTGAGGCTGTTTTTGAGCCGTGGCAACAATGTCCGCCTGCTCAACCGGATAGCCGGCAGCCTGATGCTTGGGGTCGGTGTCTGGCTGGCGCTGGGTTAATCGCCCTTTTTGTAAGGTAAGGCCTGCTGCAACTGCGCTTGATACAAGCGGTTGTTGCCGGCCTCTGTTTGACAGAAATCGGCTATCGCCTCCCTAAAGCCTGGATGCGCTATGCCGTGCAGCGAATAGGTGGTGACACACTCAAAACCGCGAATCAGCTTGTGCTCCCCCTGGGCACCGGCGTTGAAGCAACTGAGGCCGTTCTTGATGCAATAGTCAATCCCCTGCCAGTAACAGGCCTCGAAATGCAGCGCCGGGATCTCCTCAAGTGCTCCCCAATAGCGGCCATAAAGCGTATCTTTCCCCTGCAGATAAAGCGCGCATGCCAGCGCCTGTTGCGGCGCTTTGCCCATTCGGTGCACCAGGAGCAAACGCACCTCGGCCGCCATCAACTTACCGAGTAGCTTGAAAAAGTCGGGCTGAAGATATCCCCGGTGGCCGGAGCGTTTCAGGTAAGTTTGCCGATAGCAGCGATAGAAAAGCTGCCAGTGCCAATCTTGCAGTTCATCGCCCCTGAGCCAGACAAACTGCAAGTCAGCCAAGGCGCGGCGCTCTTTGAGAATATTCTTGCGCCGTTTCGAGTTGAGCCGCGCCAAAAAATCATCAAACTGGCTGTAACCCCGGTTAAACCAATGAAACTGCGTGCCTTCCCGCACCAAGGTCTGGGGCAAATGCCGCAATGACTCGAGTTGCACCTCATTGACAAACAACCAATGCCAGGAGGAATAGCTTTCGAGCAGTTGCCAAAATAGTTTCCCCAGCGCCTGCTGGATATCAGCGGCCGCCGCCCTGGCCTCGGGCGCTATCCCGAGTCTTGGGCCGGTGACAGGCGTAAAGGGAATGGCGCAGACCAACTTGGGATAATAGGCTTCACCGTGGCGCTGATAGGCATCGGCCCAGGCCCAGTCGAACACATATTCGCCCCAGGAGTGATCCTTGAGATAGAGAGGCATCACAGCCAAACGCCTGTCGTTGCAAAACAGCTGTAAATGCATGGGTTGCCAGCCGGCTGCGGCGCAAACACTGCCACTTTGCTCCAGCGCCTTCAAAAAAGCATGCCGGCAAAAGGGGTTGTCCGGCTCTGTTTGGCCATCTTCAGCCAGACACAGATCCCACTCGGCGGCGGGGATCTCATCAATGCCGGCGGCAAAACGCCACTGCCAGTGCTTATTGTCCAAATTTATTCCATATGCCGAGGCAAACTTGCAATCAAGGATAATTGGCGGCACATTGCATAGCAACTTAAGCAAAAGCAGTATAAGGAAATATAGTGCGTCTGATAAAACCGCTGATCTTCGCCGTCGCTCTGGCTCTGCCTGCAGCCTCCACCCTGAGTTACAGCCCACAAGTTACCGCCAACGAATCCTCGATTTACAGTGAAATGGCCACAGCCCAGCCCGTTTGGGCCAAGCATGGCATGGTTTCCAGCCAAGAGGCACTGGCTTCCCGTATCGGGGTGGATATTCTCAAGCAAGGCGGCAACGCAGTAGATGCAGCTGTGGCAGTGGGTTATGCCCTGGCAGTGACTTTGCCCCGGGCCGGCAATATAGGTGGCGGCGGTTTCATGCTGGTACACCTGGCGAAGGAAAACAAGACCATAGCCATAGACTATCGGGAGATGGCTCCTTCCAAGGCCCACAGGGATATCTTCCTTGATGACAAGGGTAATGCGGTCAATAAACTCAGCCGCGAGCACGGCCTGGCGGTAGGCGTTCCCGGCACTGTGATGGGCATGGAGCTGGCCCTGTCCAAGTATGGCACCATGAAACGGGAGCAAGTGATAGCCCCGGCGATCAAACTGGCGCGGGATGGGATCAGCGTTACTTCAGATCTGGCCAACTCCCTTGATGGGGTTAAGCGCCGCATTTCCCAATGGCCAAGCTCTGCCGCTATCTTCTACAAGGCAGATGGCAGCAGCTTTGTACCGGGCGACATCATCAAGCAACCTGAGTTGGCTCACTCACTGGAGCTGATTGCCAAACAGGGCAGCAAAGGCTTTTACCAAGGGGAAACCGCCGAGAAACTGGTGAGAGCCATTCAGGCCGCCGGCGGCATCATGACCCTTGAGGATCTCAACAACTATCAGGCCATAGAGCGCCAGCCGGTGCGCGGACACTATCGAGGCTATGAGGTGGTTTCCATGCCGCCGCCATCATCGGGTGGTATTCATATCATAGAGATCCTCAACATTCTCGAGCAGTACCCCATCCATGATCTGGGCCATAACACCGCCGCCACTTTGCATCTTATGGCCGAGGCCATGAGACGGGCCTATGCCGATCGCAGCGAGTATCTCGGCGATCCGGATTTCTATCCTGTGCCGGTCAAAGCCCTGTTGAGCCCGGATTATGCCAAGACATTAGCCAAGAGCATCGACAGCAAGCACGCCACCCCTTCAAGCCAGGTCAAACCCGGCAAGCTGGCACCCTATGAAAGTGACCAGACAACTCACTACTCGGTCGTGGACAAATGGGGCAATGCAGTATCCAACACCTATACCCTCAACTTCAGTTATGGTTCTGGGCTGGTGGCCGATGGCACAGGGATTTTGCTGAACAATGAGATGGATGATTTCTCAGCCAAACCCGGCACCCCCAACGGGTATGGTCTGGTGGGCGGTGAAGCCAACTCGGTACAAGGCAACAAGCGGCCACTGAGCTCCATGAGCCCGACCATGATAATGAAAGACGGTCAGCCGTTTCTGGTTACCGGCAGCCCGGGGGGCGCCAGGATCATTACCACAGTGCTGCAGATCATCATGAATGTGATTGACCACGACCTGAATATCGCCGAAGCCAGCTTTGCGCCGCGGATGCATCACCAGTGGTTGCCGGATGAAATTCGGGTTGAGCGCAGCCTCAATGGTGACACCATAGCGCTGCTGGAAGCCATGGGCCACCTGGTCAAGGTCAAAAGTTCCATGGGCAGCACCCAGAGCATAATGGTGACCGAAGAAGGTAAATTTGGTGCATCTGACCCGCGCCGTGCCGGCAGCGAAGCGGCAGGCTACTGAGCCCAGTTACCAAAACCTAAGCTACTGAAAGAACTCCTTAGACAGGTTTTTGAAACAAAGTAGTGAGCGACGGGCATTAAATTTGGCTTAACTCTCATCTACATTGAAAACAGCTCCGCAGATGCCACTCTTGCGGAGCTGTTTTTTAAACTGAACCAAGGTTAACTTTTAACAAACCGGCGACTTAACCTCAGCACATTGGCTTGGGCCAAATCAGGGCTAATTCAATCCTGAGCTTTCATTTCTACTACCCGAGACGCAATTAACAGGCTGTCAATAACCCTCTTATTTATAAGCGTTTATCAATCCATTCAGGCGGCACAACTCCTTGCTTCTGACAAGTAAAAACTCAGATAGCGGCACTTTTGGCGATTGCGACGCCAATATGTGTTTAAAATTAAATCACAGCTTAAAATTCAATCTACCACACTGTTTTTAATCATTATTTTATGTGAATCCAATCAATTTATCTTTTCCTTATCAAAGTTATCATCCGTCCCCCTTTAAATGGAACTTTTGTATCTAAAAAGGTGGATGGGCGTCATCAAGGCGCTCAAATTATTTTAGGATAAAGAATGAAGAAGACGACTTTGCTTGCAGCGTCAATAGCACTGGCTCTGGCCGGTTGCGGCGGCAACGACAACAATGACACCCCCACAACCAAATCATTTTCGGTCACAGCCATTGATGGTTATCTGGTGAATGCCGACGTTTATGTCGGCGAAAACTGCCAAACCAAAGTGGCGACAACCGGCAAAGGCGGTATTGCCCGGATCGATGGCCAATATCAGGGACAAACACTGTGTGTTAAAGCCATTGCCGACAAGACCATGGATGAAAGTCGCGGCTTGGTGAAAAAAGCCTTTGAGCTCAAAGCCCCGGCAAGCAAAGAGGCCAACAGCCAGGTGATCAGCCCGCTGACAGACTTGGTTGTCAAGCATATGGACGCCAACCAAGGTGTATCCAAGGCGGATGCCGAAAAAGCCGTGTCGGCTCAATTTGCTGAACTTAAAGCCGAACCAGAGCTGCTGTTTGGTGACTATCTGGCCAAGAGCAACGCCAACAAAGTCGCTCAAGCGCTGAACATTGTCGGCGAGACTCTGGTTAGCCATCAGGGCCTGGCTGAAGCGCATCTGCAAAGTTTGGTTGAAGATGTGGCTGCCAAGGTGCAAACCGGTGACAAAATCGACGACTACGAGCCGGTGATCACTCCAGAAGGCGGTGTAGAGTCCAACCACAGACCTCATATTGTCTTGAGCCAGGCTGAACTGGACAAGCTGACCCAAATTGAAGTGGAACTGGGTCAGCCGATGACTGCCGTAGATTTGTCAGCCGCTTTTGCCGACAAGGACAACGACAGCTTCACTCTGAGCCTGATGGAGGAAGATGGCAACATTGCACTGCAAACCCTGGGCCTGGCATTCGACGCCAAAACAGGCGTTCTCAGCGGCACACCTAAGGTAGCCGGTGAAATTGAGCTGCACGCTTACGCCACCGACAGCAAGGGCACCCGCTCATACCCGCTGGAAATTGAGATTGAAGTCAGCAGTATCAACCATGCTCCTGTCATCAACCCGGCTGAAAAAGCCAAACTGGAAGCTGAACTGGCACGCATGGCGCTGACAGTAGGCAATCAAATCGATCAGGTGATTGACCTGGATGAGCTATTTGGCGATCAGGATAAAGATCAACTGACCTTCAGCGCCATGACGGATATGCAAGGTATCGACCTGAAAATTGAGCAAGGTGACTCATTGCGTTTGTCCGGCAAGCCTCTGGTTGCCGGCGACTTTGTTGTCACTGTGACAGTCAATGACGGCAAACATGCAGCTGTGAGAGCCGATCTTAAAGTCAAGGTTGCCGGTAACGGTGTCGAACCAGAGCCCAAACATCCGCTGGAAGGCAACACCTGGTTCATCACAGAATGGGGTTCTGCAGACGAACACGACGACGGTGTGATGCAAGTGTGGTGTGATACTCTGGAGTTCAAAAACGGCTCTGTGCTGCGTAATGTCCGCACTCAAAACAACCTCAGCGAATGCTCCGCCATTGCAACCGTGGAAGTCTCCACTTATACCATCAATGAACTAGGCCAAATGGTGCTGGAGTACGGCGATGATGAAGGTGTTGAACATCAGGAAACCATCAAGCTGAACGACGCCATTGCCGGTGTCGGTGACAATGCCAAAGTGCTGCAACTTTGGGACGGTCGCTATACCCTGTTCAGCAAAGCCGATGATGTAGAAAAACGTCTGGATATTGAGTCTGATGACGATGCCCAAGGTCGTATGTTTACAGCGGAGCTGCCGGCGGCCACAGAAGCGACCTATCAGCTCGGTCACCTGACCATGCAGATGACAGCGGCGGATAATGGCGGCGCCAAGGTGGGGCTCTACTTCGATGTACCCAACACCGACTTCAGCTGTGATGAGGTAAGGGAGTTTTACGATCTCAACCTCAGCTACGAAGGTATGGAATATCGCATTCCAGCCTATCTGTTCCCCGCTGAAGAAAATGGTATCGAATACTGCCAGGCGCAATTCGATATCGAGCAGCCTGTTGTCGGCAAAATTTACAGTGTTATAGGTCATGTTACCGAAGAGGATGCCGGCTTGGTGGAAGAGATTAAAGCCAACATCCAATGGACAGGGACAGGCAATAACGATTAAGGCAACTCAAAGTCAGTGGTTTGACTGAATAAAACACTGATACGGCGAATTCAACCTAGCCGGTTGGCAAGATGCTGATCTTTAGTGGTTCGAAACTATGTTTTCCACGGCGTACAATAAACGCCAAAAGCGCCCGCCCTCGGGTAATGCCGATCAGTTAAGACAGATCGCTTGACGATCTCACTGAAAGGATCAAAATCCGATGACCTCATGTCATCGGATTTTTTTATGCAACTTTCAGAAGCTTTGGCGCGTACTCATATCAATCGTCTTACCGAATTCACCTGTCTGGCCGATGTGCTTGAGCCTGAGTTAATTCAGTCGTGCCTTGATTCACATGGTGTTGCCAGTTTAAGGCGGCGTAAGTTACCTATGGATGCCATGATTTGGGCGGTGATTGGTATGGCTCTATTCAGAGGCGAGTCCGTCCGCTCTCTCATCAATAAGCTTGATATCGTCTTACCTCAAGAGGTGGATTACGTTGCTCGCAGTGCTGTCACGCAAGCGCGCAAGCGGCTGGGCTCTGATGTTGTTCAGGATGTGTTTAAGCGAAGTGCCAAGACCTGGCATGAGAGAGCAGAGCATCCGCATTGGTGTGGGCTTAACCTCTATGGGGGCGATGGTGTCGTGTGGCGAACACCTGATAGTGAGCAAAACAATCAGGCTTTTGCCAAAACCGCCAACGCTTCTGGTGATGCTGCCTATCCGCAAATTCGTATGGTTTGCATGATGGAGTTAAGCAGCCACTTGGTATTGAACAGTGCCTTTGATTCTGTTGCTGTCAGTGAAATGAATTTAGCCGCTGAATTGATATCAAGCATCCCCAATAACAGCCTGACGCTGTTTGACAGAGGCTTTTATTCGTTGGGGCTTTTGCAGGCCTGGCAACAGGCTCAACCTAACAGCCACTGGCTGCTGCCGTTGAAGAAAGGGACACAATATGAAGTGGTACGCTCTTTAGGAAAACACGACCAACTGGTGCGGTTAACCACCACGCCTCAAGCCAGAAAGAAGTGGCCTATGCTGCCTGAAAATATTGAAGCTCGCTTACTGACGAAAACGATAAAAGGTAAGTCGGTTTCCATTTTGACCTCATTAACGGACCCCTTGCGTTATCCGGGGGCAGAAATAGCGGATTTATATGCTCATCGATGGGAGATTGAAGTGGGCTATCGGGAGATGAAGCAGCATCTTCTGGAGAGTCGCTTTACGTTACGCAGTCAATTGCCAGAGCTGGTTATCCAAGAATTGTGGGGGGTACTGTTGGCCTATAACCTCATTAGATACAAGATGGTGTTGATGGCTAAAAGCTTACCGTCGTTACATCCGAACCAATTAAGTTTTAGAGATGCATCGAGTTATATCATTTTTAAACTGACTCAGCTGTCATCTCAAACGCCAGGGAATGTCCCGAGAGATGTCTTGAACATAGTGCGTAATGCGAGGCAGTTCAAGCTTGATGGGAAACGCGATAGAGCCTATCCACGTGCGTTAAAAATGAGTAAAAACAAGTATCCCATTAAGCCTAAGAAAAATGCCGTTCACACTAAGTGAACGGCATTACGCCCTCGGGCGCTTTTTCATTTTATGAGATGGCTTAGAACTTATAAGTTACACCACCGTAGATTTGACGACCTATGGTGTCATAAACCTCAGGAACAGTTCCGCCATCACTGCCATTGGATACAAATGAAGGCTCTTCATCTGTCAGGTTTTTCACCCCCAGAGAAGCTGTCAAGGCATCGGTGAAATGATAGGTACCGACAATGTTGTGATACAAAACAGCATCCGCTTTGGCAACTGCAGTGTAAGGTTTTTTATTCTTATCGTACTTGGTATGGATATCGTCCATCTTATCTATATAACGGTTGTAATACATCAGGCTCCAGTCACCACGAGTTGCCTGGATGCTGAGGTTATTGCGAACCTTTGCATAGGCGCCAAAGTTACCGTCAATAGTACCGTCATAGGCCACACCATTCTGCTCAAATTTCAGCAGATAAGTCAGGTCATTATTGATCTTCCAGTCCAACCCCAAGCCTTCAAAACTGTAAGCCAGGTTGAAGTCGATACCACTAGTATTCTGGCTTCCCACGTTGGTCAACGGGTTGGTGAACTTGGATAAGTCACCGGATGGGGTGATTTTGAAAGTGTCGCAAGCAGCCTGTTTACCGGCATGACAATCTTTCAACCCTTTCTGAGCATCCAAGCGAGTAATGGCATTGGTTACCCGAAAACGCCAGTAATCCAAGGTCAGAGACATACCGTCAATAAAACCTGGTGAATAAACCAAACCAGCAGAATAAGACTCTGACTCCTCAGGCTTCAGATTCAGATCTGAGGTATAGTTGACCAAAATTTGTGGATCCTGGGCATTCTTCCATGGATCTTCCAAATAGTCGTAAGATCCTGTGTTACCGCCATAGAGTTCGCTGACATTTGGTGCCCGAAAACCGGTAGCAGCCACGGCGCGCAGCATAAGTTCATCGGTCGCTTCATAGGTCAGCCCTAGCTTCCAGGTGGACGCCTTACCGAAAGTAGAGTAATCATCGAAACGCAGGGCAAATTCACCGGTCAGCTTGTCGCTGAAAGGTACACTAATCTCCTGATAGATTGAGATAACATTATAGTTACCGTCGGTTGGATCTTGCTGAGCAGCAGTTCCTTTACCGGCGACAATCACAGGATCCGGAGTAAAGTATCCGCTGTCATAGCGATATTCGGTTCCGATAGCAAAACTGACAGGACCGGCAGCCAGGTCAAACAACTCACCATTCAATACCCCGGCGACCACATGTTGTTCATTACCACCATAGTTACGTTCGGTAAAGCCTATGTCATTGATGATCTCCTGGGTCAATGGTGCGCCGCTGATCCAGGCGCCTTGATTGTTGTAAACCGAGTTTGTCATCTTTTCAGCATTGATAGAGTTTTCAACCCAGGTATCGGCCTTGTTCTTGCCATAGGTATAAGACAAATCCCAAGTCATACCTGTATTAACATCCAACGTGCCTTGCAGAGCAAGAGAAGCACGCAGAATATCGACATCCTGATTATAAATACGCGGCCCAACATCATTGGTACGACGGCGATAATTGACTCGCCCGGTCTTGTCCGCCTTTATACCTGCAGCCAACATAGACTGATCCAAGGTAATACAACGGTTAGGATTCACTCTTGCCTGACCACAAACTCCTAACATGATATCAGCAGGCTGCGGCGCCATTTGCTGATCGGACTTACGCTTGGTGTACAGTATGTCACCTGACAATACCAGTTCATTGCCCAGCTCCTGGATCATGTTGCCAAACAGGCTATAGCGCTTGCTTGGCGTTTGAAACCAACTGTCTTTGGTGAAATCATAACCAGTACTGCGCTTAACCCAGTTACCGTTGGCGTCTTTGACCATACCGGCCAGAGAACCGGTTGGGATGAAAGAACTGGCACCAGGCTTTGTCCAATCACGGTCAGCCTGGATGACGCCACGACGGTCAGAGTACGCCGCGCCAAAAGTGTAGTTGCCGCCATTATCTGTGTTGAAACCATACAACAGGCTCAACTCCCCGGTTTCACCGTCCCCCTTGTCGGTTCCGCTGCCGTTGAAATCCAACTGTAAACCTTCAAAATCCTTTTTAGTGATGATGTTAACCACACCGGCAATGGCGTCAGAGCCGTATACCGCAGAAGCCCCGTCTTTAAGAATTTCCACCCGGGCAATCATAGCCACAGGGATAGAGTTCAAATCCACTGCGCTATCGGCACCGGAGCCGGAATTGACCATACGGCGGCCATTAAGCAGTACCAAGGTGCGCTTAGCGCCCATACCTCGCAAATCGACCTGAGCTACACCAGCGGCACCATTATTGGTGGTTGAGCCAATAGCCGCACCAGCCATGGAGGTTTGTGCCTGCAATAATTGATCGACCGAAGTAAAACCTTCTGCCCGAATAGTATCGGCATTAATCACTGTTACAGGAGAAGCGGTTTCCATATCTTGGCGCTGAATACGTGAGCCTGTGACTTCGATACGCTCAACCTTGTCGCCCTCCTCTGCAGCATAAGCTTCCTGAGAGACAGATACTGTTGCCGTTGACACAGCAGCAAACAGCGCCAATTTAACCGCACTGGCCAGCTTATTGGTTCTTGTCATAATAAACTCCCTTACTTCCTGAATTGTTTTTATGTTCGCCGACCTCTTTAGGTGCGGCGAGCAAAGATACTGTCGCCTGGTCGCAAAATCGTCAATAACAGAGTTTTAATCTGACAAAGGTCGCATTGTTAACAAATTGAAATTATATTGTTTATTTTTTTGATGAACTTCAGTTATCCTAGAATTAGTATATAACCACAAACTTAAATAGCTGAATTTGTCAAAAAATAACTTTAATTTTTTGTTAAAAGAGCCCAAATTGCGCAACAATTACATTAATCAAAAGTGAGATCTGCAGCACACTTATACCGAATATGCCATCAATATCACAAAGAAAAACCCTTCATTGACGTGTTTGACTACCAGCTCTGTTAGGTATATCTGCATGGACATCTCTGTTAACCAGGTCATATTACAAACGGTATGCAGCATGGTTATGTTACAAATCTGTTTAACACCATCTTGTATATGTTTTTATTCAATAGTTTTTTATGCTGCGGAGGTTGTTCTTTTAGAGAGAGCACTTCAAGCCTGTATACCAGAGTAAATGTGTCTGTAATAAAGCCACTCAGGCTGCTATGCATATAAATAAGATCTTTGATTTTAAGGAACGGGGGTATTGTCCAAAAATGAAGGGAGCCAAGAGCTATATCATTTCATTTGCGAGCTAGAATTAGAGCCAGCAACGCCATTAAAAGAGCACAAACCGCCCTTAAGCGGCTCAATCAAGGCCGTAGGAGCTTGCTCATAATGTGGAGAAGGGGCGATTAATAAGCCCTCTCTTATCTGATGAAAAAGTTGGATTGAACCCAAACATCAGTGAAGAAGATACGAAAAGGCCCATTGGTGCTCTTCGCGGGCTTACAGGTGGATGCAAGACGTGGTTCACAATAAATAGCCCTGCGCGTTTGCAAGAAGCATAACAGACAAGACCGGACTGTAACTCTGCATATGATTCGCTGAAAACTTGAGTAAGTTAGCCCAAGGGAAATAGCATCCAAGCACTCATTACAGCTTGCCAACCACTCAAAATTTACCTGCTTGAAATATGCATTCAGCGCCCCATAGGTGACGCAATAACTATGGCAAGGGATGAATACCAAAATCAAACGATTGCTGTGAACGAGACTATGATTATCGAGATTGCAACAACTTTTTTAATGTCAAAGCGGTATTTGCCACTACTGTAGATTAAACCCAAAAAGCGCCCGAAGGCGCTTTGGCATTTTATGAGATGACTTAGAACTTGTAAGTCACACCACCGTAGATTTGACGACCTATGGTGTCATAAACCTCAGGGACAGTTCCGGCATCACTGCCGTTGGATACAAATGACGGCTCTTCATCAGTTAAGTTCTTAACACCCAGCGAGGCTGTCAAACCATCAGTGAAGTGATAGGTGCCGACAATGTTGTGATACATAACGGCATCAGCCTTGGCAACCGCTGTAAATGGATTATCATTCTGATCATAGTCAGTATAAATATCATCCATCTTACCGATATAACGGTTGTAGTACATCAGGCTCCAGTCGCCACGACTGGCTTGAATACTGAAGTTATTGCGAACTTCTGCATAGGCGCCAAAGTTACCGTCAATGGTACCATCATAGGAAACGCCATCCTGCTCAAACTCCAAAAGGTAGGTCAGGTCGTTGTTAATCTTCCAGTCCAGTCCCAGGCCTTCGAAGCTGTAAGCCAGGTTGAAATCGATACCACTGGTATTCTGGCTACCTACGTTGGTAAGCGGATTGGTAAAGTCAGATAGATCGCCGTCAGAAGTAATCTTGAAGGTATCACAGGCAAGCTGATTGCCGGCGTAACAATCTTTCAGCCCTTTCTGAGCATCCAGACGGGTAATGGCATTGGTTACCCGAAAACGCCAGTAGTCCAGAGTCAAAGACATACCGTCAATAAAGTGCGGTGAGTAAACCAGACCGGCAGTGTAAGACTCAGACTCTTCAGGTTCCAAGTTTTCGTCCGAGGTATAGTTCACCAAAATCTGTGGATCTTGCTCGTTACCCCATGGATCGGTCAAATAGTCGTACGATCCTGTGTTACCACCATAGAGTTCACTGACGTTTGGCGCTCGGAATCCGGTGGCTGCCACGGCGCGTAACATTAAGTCATCAGTCGCTTCATAGGTCAGGCCTATCTTCCAGGTCGATGCCTTACCGAAAGTAGAGTAATCATCGAAACGTAGCGCAAATTCACCTGTCAGTTTTTCGCTAAAAGGTACGCTAACCTCCTGATAGATAGAGATAACGTCGTAGTTACCATCAGTTGGGTCTTGCTGGGCCGCTGTACCCTCACCGGCGACAATCACAGGATCCGGATTAAAGTAACCGCTGTCGTAACGGTATTCGGCACCGATAGCGAAGCTGACCGGGCCAGCATCGAGATCAAACAGCTCACCACTCAATACCCCGGCAACCAGATGTTGTTCGTTACCACCATCGTTACGCTCGGTGAAACCGATATCGTTGATGATCTCCTGGGTCAATGGCGCACCGCTGAGCCAGGCGCCTTGATTGTTGTAAACTGAGTTTTCCATCTTTTTGGCATTGATGGAGTTTTCAACCCAGGTATCGGCCTTGTTCTTGCCATAGGTGTAAGACAGATCCCAAGTCATGCCGGTATGAACATCCAGCGTGCCCTGCAGGGCAATCGAGGCGCGCAGCGTATCGACGTCTTGATTATAGATACGAGGTCCTACGTCATTGGTACGGCGACGGTAGTTAACACGGCCGGTCTTATCGGCCTTGATACCGGCATCCAGCATGGATTGATCCAGCGTGAGACAGCGAGAAGCATCAATACCTTCCTCGCCACAGACACCCAGCATGATATCGGCTGGTTGAGCCGCCATTTGCTGATCGGACTTACGCTTGGTATACAGTATGTCACCTGTCAGCACCAACTCATTACCCAGCTCCTGGATCATGTTGGCAAATAAGCTATAGCGCTCACTAGGCGTTTGGAACCAACTGTCCTGAGTATAATCATAACCTGTGCTGCGCTCGACCCAGTTACCGTTGGCGTCTTTGACCATTCCGTTCAGAGAGCCGGTAGGAATAAAGGAACTGGCCCCTGGCTCGGTCCAATCACGATCCCCCTGAATTACGCCACGGCGGTCAGAATAAGACGCACCAAAAGTGTAGTTACCACCATTGTCTGTGTTGAAGCCATACAACAAACTCAGCTCACCGCTCTCACCGTCGCCTTTATCGGTTCCGCTGCCGTTGAAATCCAACTGAAAACCTTCAAAGTCTTTCTTGGTGATAATGTTAACCACACCGGCGATGGCGTCGGAGCCGTATACTGCAGAAGCGCCATCTTTAAGAATTTCTACCCGAGCTATCATAGCCACAGGGATAGAGTTCAAATCCACTGCGCTATCGGCACCAGAGCCGGAATTGACCATACGGCGACCATTGAGCAGAACCAGAGTGCGCTCAGCGCCCATGCCCCGCAGATCGACCTGAGCCACACCATCGGCTCCATTATTGGTACTGGACCCCACTGCAGCGCCGGCCATGGAGGTTTGTGCCTGCAGCAATTGATCCACTGAAGTGAAACCTTCCGCTCGAATGGCGTCGGCACTGATCACTGTCACTGGTGAAGCGGTTTCCATATCTTGACGCTGGATACGTGAGCCGGTGACTTCAATACGTTCTACCTTGGCTCCCTCTTCGGCAGCAAAAGCTACCTGAGAGACAGATGCAGCTGACGTTGATACTGCAGCAAATAATGCCAATCTTACTGAGCTGGTCAGCTTATTGGTTCTTGTCATTTTAAACTCCCTTACTTCTTGGTTTGTTTTTATTTTCACCGCACTTATTAATGCAGCGTTGCCAAGATACTGTCGCCTCGTTTCAATAGCGTCAATAACAGGATTTTCATCTGGCAAAAACCAAAATGTTTTATTTATGTTTCGTTAATGTTTTGTTTTATAGGGATAGTGGCCCGCAAACTTATAAACGAATAAATATGCAGCTAATTATGATGGAAAACCTAAAAATAGACTTTGATTTTTCGTTAATTCAAAACACATTAATTAACATGGCTGGAGCATTAAAACGTGATATAGATCACAAAACAATTTGTTTCAATGCTGATACATCACAATGAGACACCAAAAATTTCTTTAGGCAATCTCCTTCCCCCTAAATTGCAGGCAAAGGCTAACAACGCATAAAACTCGCCTACTCAGTCAAATTAAAGCGCCACCACAACGATACAAACAACACATTTGTTATCAATATGTACTAAAATAAAGTAAATGATTAACTAAGGAGATAGTTTTTTCTGCTGCCAGAAACGGATGCATTTCAAGAAAAAATCACCATCAAGCTAACAACCAGGATGATTTGTTAAATTAATGCAAGGATTGAAGATGATAACGCTAGACAAGGCAAAGAACGCAAAATAAAGCCTTGACTTGAGCCAAGGCTTTATTTAGATAAACACTGAGAATATCGGCCTAACAAATAACAAGAAGAACTATTGGAACTCTTTATTCTCCTTTTCTTCAAGTTTTGATTGGGTCAACAGCCCCATAGAAAATAACTCTCAAGATCCAATACAAGCGCGAATTCTGTCGGCTATAGTGTGCAGCTCATCCATATCCCCCTTATGGGCCGCGTGCTCCATCAGGCCTTTGAGCGGGCCGGGCAACACATGGAAATGTACATGGGGCACACTCTGACCGGCGGCGCTGCCGTTGTGTTGGAACACAGTGGAGCCCGGGATCCCCATGGCCTTTTCCACCGCCTTGCCCATCAGTTTGACGGTACGCATGCAGGCCGCCGCCGCTTCATCGGACAACTGATACAGGGTCACGGCCGACTCCTTGGGCAACACCAATAAGTGGCCCTTGGTTTGCGGCATGATATCCATGAAAGACAGAGTATGCTCGTCTTCATAGAGTTTGATACAGGGCAACTCGCCGCGAAGAATGCGGGCGAAAATATTGTTGTTGTCGTAATTCAGATCCATCTTGTCACTCCATACTGACGAATCGATTGGCTTGGAAGCTATTGGTGTACCACAAAAAAGGGCCGGTTGCACCGACCCTTTGGTATTGAAGCTACCGCAATTAGCCGAAGTAACTGTCGTCGAAGGCCATGATGGATTCACTGGCCGCGGCAATTTGACGCCGATAGCCACTGGCGCTGCTGACATAGTAGTCCATAAAGAAAGCCGCCGAGGCCAGTTTGCCGGCATAGAAACCGTCGGCATCATCTGCCAGCCCGTCGAGCGCCAGCTCGGCCATCCGTGCCCAGATCCACGCCAGCGCAGCTGTGCCAAACAGCTGCATATAAGGCATGGAGGCCGCGCCCAGGTTGTCGGGATTTTTCATCGCCAACTCCATCAGGCTCTGGGTAGCGCGCTGCAGATCCGTTGCCGCCTGACCCAAACCTTCGAGCACCTTGGCAAACCGGGGCTCTTGAGCGGCCTTGGGTTTGGCGCCTTCGATAAAGGCCTCCACCTCTGCGGCCCAGAGTTTAAGCGCCGCGCCCTTGTCACCCATCAGCTTGCGCCCCACCAGATCCAGGGCTTGCACGCCATTGGTGCCTTCATAAATCATCGCGATACGGGCATCACGGACAAACTGCTCCATCCCCCACTCATGGATATAGCCATGGCCGCCAAACACCTGTTGGGCATCGACACAGGCGCTGAAGCCTCTATCTGTGATAAAGCCCTTGACCACAGGAGTAAACAACGCCGCCAACGCCTTGGCTCTGGCCTTTTGTTCGGCATCCTGATGGCGCTCAGCTTCATCGAGCCACAGCGCCTGCTGGCCGATAAGAGCGCGGGCGCCCTCATTGAAGACTTTTTGCGACAGCAGCATCCGCCGCACATCGCCGTGCACCAGAATAGGATCGGCATTTTGCTCCGGCGCCTTGGTGCCGGACAGTGCCCTTCCCTGAACCCGCTCTCTGGCGTAGGCCAGCGCGTTCTGGTAAGCGATTTCAGAGACGCCCAGCCCCTGAACCCCAACACCCATGCGCGCCTGGTTCATCATGGTGAACATGGCTCTGAGGCCTTGATGGGGTTCGCCCACCAACTCGCCTTTGGCGCCGTCGAACAGCATCACACAAGTGGAATTGCCGTGAATACCCATCTTGTGTTCGAGGCCGCTGGCCTTGACATTGTTAGCCTCGCCCAGGCTGCCATCTTCCTTGACCCAATACTTGGGCACGGCGAACAAACTGATCCCCTTCACCCCGGCCGGTGCATCGGGCAACCTGGCCAATACCAGGTGCACTATGTTTTCGGCCAGATCGTGATCGCCACTGGAGATAAAGATTTTCTCACCGCTGACAAGATAGCAACCGTCAGTGCTGGGCTCGGCCTTAGTACGCAGCAGCGCCAGATCGGTACCGGCATGGGATTCGGTCAGATTCATGGTGCCGGTCCACTCGCCGCTCACCAGTTTGGGCAGATATTTGGCCTTGAGCGCCTCGGAGCCATGGGCAAAAATGGCACTGTAAGCACCGTGGGTCAGCCCGGGATACATGGCAAAGGCCATGTTGGAGGAGGTCTGCATTTCGGTGGCAAAAATACCCACAACTTCCGGCAAGCCCTGACCACCGAACTCGGGATCACAGGTCAGCGTCGGCCAGCCGTTGTCCACATACTGGCGGTAGGCATCGATAAAGCCCTCGGCGGTTTTCACCCCATCGGCTTCCAGACGACAACCCTGCAGATCGCCGACACTATTAAGCGGCAGCATCACCCCAGTGCTGAAATCGGCCATGCCTTCGAGAATGGCATTGACCAACTCAGGGTCAATTTCATCGAACCCCTGCAGCTTTGGCTGCTGATAAATATCCAGTAACTGTTCAAGAATAAAGCGGTAATCCCGCATCGGCGGCTGATAACTTGCCATATGCTTATTTCCTTTTCCCTGTGATTGATGTCTCACCTTAGCCAATTCTGAGTAAAAACTCAGCACCTCTGACCAGTTTTATATCACTTTTTTTTAATACAAGAACAGCGCTCTGCGTAAATTCGCTTGAACAGCCTCTTATCTCGGGCTGTAAAACTTTGTAAGCTAGGGGCATTATCCTGTTCGCCCGCTAAAGGAATCCTGCATGGCCAGCGTCAACACCCGCAAACACCCCAATGGTCTGGACTATATCGAAATCGATACCCCACTCTGCTACGGCCGTATTTTTTTACAGGGTGCCCAGATAGACAGCTTTGTGCCCAAAGGCAAGGCGCCGCTGCTGTGGGTTTCTCCTGCCGATGACTATCTACCGGGCAGTGGTATTCGCGGCGGTATTCCCGTCTGCTGGCCCTGGTTTGGCATGCATGCCAATGAGGGCTGGCCCCAGCATGGCTTTGCCCGCACCCGGTTGTGGCAACTTGAGCGAACTCATATCAGTAATGAACGGGTAGAGCTGAGCTTTGTCCTTAAGCTTAGCGACGAGGACAGACGTTACTGGCCCCACGATACCGAGGTGCGGCTGGACTTTGTCCTCAGCGACAGCCTCAGGGTCAGCCTGATTAACCGCAACCTGAGCGAGCAAAACGTAACGCTGACCCAGGCATTGCACAGTTATTTCCCCATCGGCGATATCCACCAACTGCGCGCTACCGGCTTTGCCGGCAGCCAGTATATCGAGTTTGGTGAAGGTCCCTATGCACAAGTCGAAGACGAAGTGCGCTTTGAGCGCGAAACCGACCGGGTTTACACCGGCTTGTCTGAGCTGCAAAAGCTGCATACCCCCAACGGCACTATTCTTGTCAGCCGTGAGCAGAGCCACTCGGCAGTACTTTGGAATCCCTGGATAGACAAGTCCAAGCGGCTGGCCCGTTTCCAAGAGCAGGATTACCTGTCTATGGTCTGCCTGGAAGCCGCCAATGTGCTGGAAGATAAACTGGTGCTCGGCCCCAAACAGAGTCACACTCTGACCACAGAAATTCGCTGGCAGGAGTGAGCGGCCAAGGCCGGGAAACACCAATGAGGTATCGACTCCCAAGCAAGAAACGCCTGACTGTCTGGGCTGTTGGCCTGTTGCTTCTGCTGGTACTGCTTCCGGGTGCCCTGCTTGTGGGGCTGGCTTGGTCCCTGTATGAAAGGCCGCAGTGGCTGCTGCCGCATATTAATCAATATCTGGCTGCGCAAGATATTCGTATCGACGAGTTGCGCCTGGCGCCTGAAGGCTGGGACAGACTGAGCTTCGATTACCTTAAGCTTGATTACCAGGGCAGCGAGCTTGAGTTTCATCAACTCAGGCTCCAGCTCAAATCGCCTGTCAGTGCCAAACGGATTTGGCAATTACTGACAGGCGAAGCATCGACGCCGCCCCCTGGCTCCATCGACTGGTTGATGGCGCAACTTCAAAAGGTCAGCTATCGAGACGCCGGTTTTAGTTTGACGCCTGAACTACTCTTGCCCGGCGGTGATGATGGCGGTCAGAGTCTGGCACTGGACTTGAACTCTGTGCCCGAAATAGCCCTGGGGCCGACCCGAATAAGCCTGCAACGCGTGGCCGGCGTATCCGATACACCCAATACGTCGCTGACCTTGGATAAGGCAAGTAAAACCCCAAGCTTTATTCTGCTGCTGCAAAAGTTGCAGTTAAGCCCTTCCGGGCAACTGGTTACTGAGCTGGCCACCCGGTTACAAGGAGGGCAACAAGAGACTCACTCAGGAACTCAAACAAGACAAGAGACGCCCCTGCTGGCATTAACCGCCGACTTGAAAGCCAAACTCGCCAACGGTGCCCCCGCCTGGCGACTGACCAGTCAACTGCATCTCAAAGCGCTGCAACAGGCGCTGGCAAGTGTTGAGCAGGACCCGGCCGCAGCGCCCCTCATCAGTGCTTTCAAGCTTGATGAAATATTGCATGCCGAGCTGATGCCGAGCCTTGGCGGAGATCTCTTCTCGCAACTGACTCTGGATTTGACCCAAGGCAACATAGACTCGCGCCATTGCTGGTCGGCGCCGACTATTGCCATGCCGGGACTCGAGCAAGTGGCGCTTGAAATAACGCCGCTGCCTCTTAAAGCTAAGGCACACAATTCATTGGCCGATAGCCCTCTGTGCCCCAGTTCCAACGCTGCTGCCAGTTTCAGTGCCAAGGCCAGTGCAAATGCCAGGGTTGAGGCTGAGGTTGAGGATAGTGATGACGCAGGATTACACTTTCGCTTTTCGGGCTCCACCAGCGAGCAGCTTTTTGAGCTGGCGCCGCTGAGACTCACGCTTTCAACCACTCCGGCTCAGCGCCAAGCGCTGCTTGCCTTGCTCGCAGCAAACTCCCCATCGGCGCAAGCATCAGCAACCAAGGCCGCAGAACTCGAATCGCAATTGGCGCAGCTGCAGCAAGTCCTGGCGCAAGAGCCAGCTATAAAAAACCAAGCTCCCCCCCTTATCGCCGCAATTGAGCTGGCGCTTGATCAGGGCCTCGGCGCCGAATTCAAACCCGCCAAGGACAACAATACAAAGGGCAATGCGGCAACGGGCAATGAGACATCCATGCGAGTGTCGCTGCCGAATCTGACAGTGCGGCCGCTACTGCCCGCCCTGATGACAGAGAAGCAGCAAGCGTCGTTCGGTGCGCCAATTAATCGGCCAAGAATTGCGGAATTGAGTCCATCCGCACTCAGTAATGGCAAGCGGCCGAGTTTGCTGCTGGCCCTTGAAAACCTGCAATTGCAACTGCCAAAAGCCACAGGAGCACAGCAAAACACGTCTGTTTCTTTGCCGCAAAGCGCCAAGCCTCAAGGGTTAAATTCGCCGGGCTTTGGCTTATCAAGCTCTGGTTTATCAAGCTCTGGTTTATCAAGCTCTGACTTCTCAAGCTCTGACTTCTCAAGCTCTGGCTCATCAGGCTCAAGTTCACCAAACTCAAAGCCCTTGTCGGCCGAGCAGCGACTCGAACTGGCGCTGCAACAGGCCATTCAGGGGCTGCGACTCAGCCTTGAGCAGCTGCCACTGGAACAAGCAAGCACAGACTGGCGCCTTGAAGCCTCCCTGCCGAGCGGTTTTCGTTGGCAGTCGGCTGTAGCTGAATTGCAACTCAATCAGGGCGCATCAATGGCGCTTAGCGGTAAGCTTGCCCTGGAGCCGACAAACGCAGGGCAACAACTGGACTTCAGCCTCGCAGCCAATCCCGGCTTCAGCACAGGCGCCATTCAAGCCGGTATAGAGGATAAAAGTATCCAACTCTCCGGCTTTAAGTTGTCACTGCTGGCCCCGTTCAGTGGCAGCTTCAACCAAGGCAAACTTAAGCTGTCTTTACCCGCGGTCAGCAGCCAGTTGGGTGAATTGCAGGCTAAAAGCGGGCCGCTGGCACTGTCGATTGCCCAAACCTCACTCCTGAGCCCCGGACTCAGTCGAACCCTGGACGCCAACCTAAATCAAAAACGGCACTTGCCACTCTTGAGCCAACTCTTGGATGAGCGTTTTGCCAGTCGTCTGAATCTGGCCTTCGATGGGCTCAACTTAAGCCAAACCCGGCATACCAAGCTCGGACCTCGCACCGAAACCCTGCTCAATCTGGGCTATGGCAGCTTCAGCCAAACCATTGACTGGCAGGATAACCGTCTTATCAGTGAAGAAAACTGGCAACTGGATAATATCCCGCTTCACAGCCGCCACGACTTTATGCCCATCTGGCCCAAGCGGGCCAAAGATCCGCTTGGCTATCGCTTGAACAGTCGCTGGACCCTGGATACGGATCTCGCTGATATCAAGGCGCTGGCGGCCAAGAACCTGCCCTTGCCTCCTGAGTTGGTACTCAGGGGCGAGACCCATATGATTGCCGACCTCAAGCTCGAAGGGCTTGGGCGAGCGCTGCAATTGCAACTGGATTTCAACCCGCTGCTGTCGGATCTCTCCGGCAGTATCAGTCAGTTACCATTTGAAGGCGCCAACTTGTCGGCATTGTGCCGCTTGACACTGGCCAAGGAAGCCAAGGCGCCGGCAGAGGCCGAACTCAACTGTCAGCAGCTCAAGGCTTCGGTACAGGCCTTCAACCCCGGAGTGCTGTTGACCAACCTGGGTTTAGAAGGCCAGCTCAGCCTGACCCCTGAACTCGACAGCAACCAAAGCACTCAAGCCAAGCTGTTGCCCGGGTTTCGGGATGCCGATATTCAGGTGCGCGGCCAAGGCGAGTTACTCAAGGGACAAATGCTGCTGCCCAGCTTCCGCTTGCGGCTCAACGCGCCATCCAATGCTTATTTGGTGTTGCAGGGCCTGAGCCTGGAAGAACTGTTGGCCATCCAGCCTCAGGAAGGCATCTACGCCGACGGTATTTTCGACGGTGTCTTACCGGTATTTATTACCGACGGCCAGGTGTCGGTCAAAGGTGGCCGCCTGGCGGCCCGTGCCCCCGGCGGACTTATCAAGGTCGGCAATAATCCGGCTGTCGCCCAAATGCGCGCCGGACAACCCTATCTGGACTTTGCCTTTTCCACCCTAGAACACCTGCAATATTCTACCCTGGCCAGCACTTACGATATGGCACCGGATGGTGAGGCCTGGCTCAAGGTTGAAGTAAAAGGTCAGGCCGAGGGGATTGAACGCCCTATCCACTTGAACTACTCTCATGAGGAGAACATGCTGCAGCTCCTCAGGAGTCTGACCATAGGTGACAAGCTTCAAACCCAAATTGAAGCTTCCATGCAGTGAGGACACAAAAGGACATGAATGTGAAACAGACTAAATTTCTGCTGCCGCTGGCTGCAGCCTTGCTGCTGGCGTCGGCTTGTACCCCAACGGTCAAGATTGAGCCACCGGATAAGCCAATCGTTATCAACCTGAATGTGAAAATCGAACATGAAATTCGCATTAAGGTCGATAAAGAGTTGGATCAGCTGCTGACCAATGATGAACTCTTCTAAGGTGCCAGAATTCGCGAAAGGAAAACACAGATGAAAACCAAGTTGATGACCCTGACTGCCGCCCTGTTGATGAGTTTCTGCGTCTTTGCCATAGGTTTGCAGGACGCCAAGAGCCAAGGGTTGGTGGGTGAACAGCAAAACGGCTATTTGGGTGTGGTCAAATCCAGCGCCGAGGTGACGGCACTGGTTAAGGATGTCAATGCCAAACGCCGGGCACACTATGAAAAAATCGCCCGTCAAAACGGGATTTCCGTGGATGATGTTGCCAAACTCGCCGGCGCCAAGGCGATTGCTGCCGCCGACAAAGGCCATATAGTGCAGGATGCTTCCGGCAAGTGGGTTCGTAAATAACAAACCCGATAGCATCAACCGGATGTATAATGCCGTTCAATCAGTTTGAACGGCATTTTCTTTTACTGGATTAGCTTCCAGTTTCGTTCAATTGAACCTTGGTAATTCTCTCTCAACAAACTGTAAGCTTCACACACGTCTGGCAGTGATGCACAGTAAACAACCCATGCACCATACTGCCATTCTTTAGCGCCTTGTCATACTGGGTTGGGAATATCAATAAACTCATGCTCCAACGCAAATTCATGCGCTAAATGTTCCCCCAGCGCCTTGATGCCGAACCTCTCCGTAGCATGGTGGCCGGCTGAGAAGTAATGGATCCCCTGCTCCACGGCGCTGTGGAAGGTACGCTCAGAAACTTCACCACTGATAAAAGCATCAACTCCCAGTGCCGCAGCAGTATCGATATAATCCTGGGCACCACCTGTACACCAGGCCAGTTTCTGTATGCTTCTGTCACCGCCATCCAGATGCAGGGGGACTTGTCCCAAACACTGCTCAAGCATGGCACTCAGGTCTTTGGCCGTCATAGGTGAGTCCAGTACGCCTTGCCAAAGCAAACCTTGAGCGACGGTTTCCACCGCCTCAGGCTCAATGACGCCAAGCACCCGGCCCAATTCGGCGTTATTGCCGAGCATGGGATGGGCATCAAGCGGCAAGTGATAGCCAAACAGGTTAATGTCGTTGAGCAGCAAGGTCTTGATCCTGCGCTGTTTCATTCCAGTCAACACTTCGGGTTCATTTTTCCAGAAGAAACCATGGTGCACCAATAGGGCATCGGCACCGGCTTCAACGGCCCGGTCAATCAATGCCTGACAAGCGGTCACACCTGTGACTATCTTGCGAATTTCGGCCTTGCCTTCAACCTGAAGACCGTTGGGGGCATAATCGCGAAACTGGTCCAGTTGTAAAAACTCGTGCAGATATTGTTTGAGTTCCTCTCTTTGCATAGGGTTCCCTGTCGATTCGGTTGCAGATATATGTCGCTATTCTAGCACAGCAAGCCCTTGGGTTGAGGTCACAAATCTTAAGCCAGATTGCCGGTTTCAGTCCCCAAAGCGACCAAAAGCTGCGCCCTTGGGCACAAGTTTGTTGCTTTTTGGCCGGCAAATTGGACATTGCCAACCTTTGACTTATAAAATTATCGCAAACCTCCAAGTAACTCTAAAAATAAACAGGTTATGATTATGGCAAAACTGACCAAAGAAGAAGTTATCAGCGCACTGCAGCAAGCCCTCAGTAAGCAACAGGGCAAAGCAGTGACCATTGAGCAAAATGGCAGCTGGTACAAAATCGATGGCGGTAAATCACTTCGTTTCGCTGAACTGGAACAGATGTTGGCGGATAGCGCCAAACCGGCCAAGGCTGAAGCCAAACAGGAAAAACCCAAGGCGGCCAAGCCAGCAATAAAGGCAACACCAAAGCCGGCAGCGCCTGCCCTAGCCGACGGCCAAGGGGGCAAAACCCCCAAAGAGCTGTGGCGTGAAAAACTGGCAGCCGGTAATCACAAACTGCCTCGCGGTTTTTAATTACTCCATCCAAAACAAAGGCGCCTAACGGCGCCTTTGTTTTATCTGTTATTGGCTCAAAGTCTACACTGTCATCTCACATAGCCAGGTCAACCCGGACGCTGCCCTGCAGATAAACCACCCGCACTTCATCGCCCACCTTGAACGTCATGCCGGGATCTTCATCCTGTATGATCATCACCTGGGTTTCATCTTCCTGGCGTATCATCAACTCCACCAGCTTGAGCTCACGATAGTAACTGCTATTACCATATTGATGACCAATGCCGGCGCCGAGTAGAGCGCCCAGAGCGGTTGCCACATCCTGACCACTGCCACCGCCGAACTGATGGCCAATCACGCCACCGAGTAAGGCACCGCCAAAGGTTTTCCAGCCGCGATTTCTGTCTTCCATCAGCTGTTTTTCGGTAATTTTTCGTACCGACTCCACTTGGCCGTAGAGCACTTTTTCCACCGGTTGTGCCTGGTTTCTGTCATAACCGGCATAGAGGGGCTGGGTTCCCGCTGCAAGGGACAATGAGAGCAGCAGCATTGCATTCAGTATCAGTTTCCACATAGCTGTTTTTCCGCTAACTTATAAGAAGGCCCTAAGCAGAATCATACGCAATTGTGAACCTACTGTCTTTTTTAAATCATGAATTGGATCCTTTCCCGTCACCGGAACTGGCACTGACGGATCCCAATGGCCTACTGGCCATTGGCGGCGACCTGCATCCCAAGCGGTTACTCAACGCCTACTACGAGGGAATTTTCCCCTGGTTTAATAGTCAAGATCCCATCCTCTGGTGGTCACCGGATCCCCGCGCGGTTTTTGTTCCGGGCAGCATCAATATCTCCCGCAGTCTACGCAAGTATCTGAAAAAGCAGGATTGGACTGTCAGTATCGACCGAGCCTTTGCCGATGTAATGGCCGGTTGTGCCATGCCGCGAAAAGATCAACCCGGCACCTGGATAACCGAAGAGATACGTCTGGCCTACCAGGAGCTGCACCACTTGGGTCATGCCCACTCCTTCGAGGTCTGGGACAATGGTCGACTGATAGGTGGCCTGTATGGCCTTGCCATAGGTCAGGTGTTTTGTGGCGAGTCCATGTTCCACCGCAAAACCAATGCCTCCAAGGCGGCCTTTATCGCCCTGCATCAATACGCTCTCAAACAGGGCTTCAGACTGATTGATGCCCAAGTGATGAATCCACATCTGGAAAGCCTCGGAGCCAAGAGTTTAAAGCGCAAAGATTTTCTCGTACTCTTGAGACAGTTCAGGGACGGCAATCTCGCCAAGGATTGCTGGCAAACCGACGAGGTCAAACTTGCACTCTGATAACCATGCCATTGCCATAGGCCTCAGCCAACCCTTTGCCTGCAGTTACCTGAGCGGACAACAGGAGCAATTATTGGTGATCCAGGAAGATGAACTGGACTTGTCACTGTTTGAGCGCCTGTTGGCACTGGGGTTTCGCCGCAGTGGCAGCGCCATCTACAAGCCCCGTTGCCCCCACTGCAACGCTTGTCAGCCCATCCGAGTTCCCCTGGATGAATTTCGCCTGTCCAAAAGACAAAAACGCACCCTGGCCAAAAACCGTGACCTGCACTTTCGAATAGTTACCGAGGAAACCCCGGCTCACTATCCCCTCTATGAGCGTTATATCTGTGCCCGCCACAGTGACGGCCCCATGTATCCTCCTAGCGAAGAGCAGTACCGGCATTTTCTCGCCTGTGAGTGGCTCTGCCCGGTGTTTATCGAACTTTGGCATGGTCAGCGACTGGTTGCCGTGGCGGTGACAGATCTCCTGCCCCAGAGCCTGTCAGCCATCTACAGCTACTTCGACCCGGACTACAGCGACCGCTCCCTCGGGATCTTGCTGGTACTGCTGCAATGCCGCCTGGGCAAATTGATGTCGAAATCGTTCCTCTATTTGGGATATCAAATAGATAACCACGACAAAATGGGTTACAAGCGACTCTACCGCCCCTATGAGATCCTCGGCGTTCAAGGCTGGCAGAAAAGCGACAATCACTGAGGCCTCCCCTTTACAGCCGCTGTAATTTGCGGCATGATACGGCGGTTTTTTACATTCGAGGCTAACGGGATAACTGATTAATGGCGAAAGAAGACAACATTGAGATGCAAGGGACTATCCTTGAAACCTTGCCAAATACAATGTTTCGGGTTGAACTGGAAAACGGTCACGTTGTGACTGCTCACATTTCCGGTAAAATGCGTAAAAACTACATCCGAATCCTGACCGGTGACAAGGTCACTGTGCAGCTGACTCCATACGACTTGAGCAAAGGGCGTATCGTCTTCCGCTCACGCTAAGATCCCAGTTATTTCTCAAAAGCCGGCTGTGCCGGTTTTTTTGCTGGTGAGCCCATGGGGGCGACCCACTGCGCAGCAGGCGCACCTGGCCTGCCGTTGTCTATCCAGACATCAATGTGTCGGATAAGGGTCAGGATTCAGAATAAAAATGGCTGCCATTGGCAGCCATTTTTTTTTGTTGTAATTCAGCTTATCAAGAGATCTTCTCCGGCGCTTCCGTATTGATCTCCAGTTCGCCATCTTTGACATCCACATGGGCGATGCCACCGGACTCAAGTTTACCAAACAGGATTTCATCGGCCAGCGGCCGTTTCAGCAGATCCTTGACCACTCTGGCCATAGGTCTGGCCCCCATGGTCTTGTCGTAACCCTTCTCGGCCAGCAAGGTTCTGGCTTCATCACTGACTTCCAGCGTCACCCCTTTCTGATCCAACTGTGCCTGCAGTTCGACCAGGAACTTATCCACCACCTTGGCGATAATGGTCATATCCAGATGGTTGAACCAAATGATAGAGTCGAGACGGTTGCGAAACTCTGGCGAGAACACCTTATTGATCTCCGACATCGCATCCAAGCTGTGATCCTGCTGCTTGAAGCCAATGGACTTACGCACAGTTTCCTGCACCCCGGCGTTGGTGGTCATCACCAGGGTCACGTTGCGGAAATCCGCCTTGCGCCCATTGTTATCGGTCAAAGTGCCGTGATCCATTACCTGCAGCAGCAGGTTATAGATATCCGGATGCGCCTTTTCTATTTCATCGAGCAACACCACACAGTGAGGCGTCTTGATCACGGCATCGGTCAGCAAACCACCCTGATCGTAGCCGACATAACCCGGAGGCGCGCCAATCAAACGCGACACAGTATGGCTTTCCATATATTCGGACATATCGAAGCGGATAAGCTTGAGCCCGAGGCAAGCCGCCAACTGGTTGGTCACCTCTGTCTTACCCACCCCGGTTGGGCCGGCAAACAGGAAGCTCCCCACAGGTTTGTTTTCATTGCCAAGACCACTGCGTGCCAGCCGAATCGCCGCACTGAGACTCTCTATCGCCTTGTCCTGACCGAACACCACCATCTTCAGGTTGCGTTCCAGGTTTTTCAGCAAGTCCTTCTCGGAAGAAGTCACTGTTTTTTCCGGGATCCTGGCCATCTTGGCGATAATGGTTTCAATCTCGCTCTGACCCACGGTTTTCTTGCGTTTGCTCTGTGGCATCATCGCCATCCGCGCCCCCGCTTCGTCGATCACATCGATAGCCTTGTCCGGCAGATGCCTGTCGTTGATATGCTTATCCGATAGGCTGGCGGCACAAGCCAAGGCTGCCAGGGTGTAACGCACCCCATGATGCTCTTCGTAACGGCTCTTGAGCCCCTGAAGTATCTTGGTGGTTTCGGCCACCGAAGGCTCGTGAATGTCCACCTTCTGGAAGCGCCGCGCCAGTGCCCTGTCCTTCTCAAAAATACTTTGATATTCCTGAAAAGTAGTGGAGCCCATACAGCGCAGATTACCGCTGGAGAGCAAGGGCTTGAGCAGGTTGGATGCATCCATCACCCCACCGGATGCCGCACCGGCACCGATAATGGTGTGGATTTCATCGATGAACAGAATCGCATTCTGATCCGCTGTTAACTCCTTGAGCAGGCTCTTGAAGCGTTTCTCGAAGTCGCCTCGATACTTGGTGCCGGCCAACAGCGCGCCGAGATCCAGAGAGTAGACGGTCGCTTCGCTTATCACCTCAGGCACAGACTCATTGACTATCCGATAGGCCAAACCTTCGGCGATGGCGGTCTTTCCGACGCCGGCCTCGCCCACCAGCAGCGGGTTATTCTTGCGGCGACGGCAAAGAATTTGAATCGAGCGTTCAATTTCGTTATCGCGGCCGATAAGCGGATCTATCTTGCCCTGCTTGGCCATCTCATTGAGATTACTGGCAAACTGAGCCAGCATGCTGCGCTCTTCTGTAGCTTCGGATTGATCTTCCAGGCTTTCCTGCGACCCCGGAGCATCGGCCTCATCGTTCTTGGCAAAGCCGTGAGAAATATAATTCACCACATCCAGGCGGGTAATATCGTAACGACGCAGCAGATAAACCGCCTGGGACTCCTGCTCACTGAAAATGGCCACCAGCACGTTGGCACCGGTCACCTCATTGCGGCCTGACGACTGCACATGAAACACTGCCCGTTGCAGCACCCGCTGGAAACCCAGTGTCGGCTGAGTCTCACGTTCATCATCGGGATCGCTGATAATGGGTGTGGTCTGGGTAATAAAGTTGGCGACCTCCTCTTTGAGTCGGTCGATATTGGCGCCACAGGCGAGCAAGGCATCCCTTGCGGCGGGGTTATCGGTCAGCGCCAGCAGTAGGTGCTCAACCGTCATATATTCGTGACGGGCATCTCTGGCTTGTTGGAATGCCAGGTTCAAGGTCACTTCAAGATCTTTGTTCAGCATACGCACCCCCTAAAAAACTACAGAGACAGGCTGGTTAAGCTTCCTCTAACGAACACAGTAACGGATGTTGGTTTTGTCTTGCAAACTGATTCACCTGAACCACTTTGGTTTCGGCTATCCCGAACGGGTAAACGCCGCAAACCGCTTTTCCCTGATGATGTATGGTCAACATAATGTCTGTGGCTTCCTGTTCATTCTTGCGAAAGAACAGCTGCAGTACCTCCACAACAAAGTCCATTGGGGTATAGTCATCGTTGTTCAGAATCACTTTATACATTGGAGGTGGTTGCAGTTCCTGCTCAACCCCTTCCTCCACACGTTCTATCTGTCCAGTCTTACCCATGATTCAATATTAGCCTCTCAACTTGGCTTCTACCAACACTACGCCCGGCCATGTCTCAAAGTACTGCTTGGCGGGCCCTGGGCGGTATTGCCCTTTATCACACTATACTCTGGCGCGGCGGCGCTTGTCTAAGGCGTTTCTAACTCATGCTTATTTTTCAATCGGTTAAAACGTATACGCCGAGAATAAGCCTAAGATGTTCCAGGTAGGCATTACCGATAAAGTGCCACCATGGCAAAACCGTATACGCACAGCAACAAATACAATGTTGTTTTTTTGTTAACTTAAGCTTGACATCCAGCAACACTGCTTACATTCTGTTATCTGAGCGCCTGCTAAAGCGCTCAAAAGTTTTACTATCTTACTGGGAAGCAGACAATAGAAGGAAGTGGAAGTATGGCAAGCGGAACTGTTAAATGGTTCAACAACGCCAAAGGATTCGGGTTTATCTGCCCTGATGAAGGTGGTGAGGATGTTTTTGCGCACTATTCAACCATTGAAATGGAAGGCTACAGAACTCTAAAAGCAGGCCAACCTGTTGAATTTCAAGTTGAGAAGGGCCCAAAAGGTATGCATGCCTCGGCTATCTCTCCAGTTAAATAACCGGGTGAACAGAGATGAAAAAAGGCGGGGTTATCCCCGCCTTTTTAATGCTTGTTTGGCAATTGAATGAGGGAGAACTCCCTCATTCAGCTTTCAGTATCAAGCGCTCAGAAGACGATTCAGGCTGGCACTCGGGCGCATAGCCTGCTCGGCTTTAACAGGATCCAGCTTGTAGTAGCCACCCAGTTCAACGGCACCACCCTGGGCACCATTGAGTTCCGCCACTATCTGCTCTTCTGCAGCCACCAGGCCTTCGGCCAGAGGTGCAAAATAAGCTTTCAGCTCGGCATCCTTGTCCTGCTTGGCCAGCGCGCTGGCCCAGTACTGTGCCAGGAAGTAATGACTGCCGCGGTTATCCAGCTGCCCCACCTTACGGGATGGTGATTTGTTGTTATCCAGGAACTGCCCTATCGCCTGATCCAGGCAATCAGCCATCACCTGTGCCTTGGCATTGGCTGTCGTCTGGCTTAGGTGCTCGAGTGAGGCTCCCAACGCCAGGAACTCGCCCAGAGAATCCCAACGCAGGTGGTTTTCCTCTTCAAACTGCTGTACATGCTTGGGCGCACTGCCACCGGCACCCGTTTCGAACAGACCGCCACCGTTCATCAGCGGGACGATTGACAGCATCTTGGCACTGGTACCCAACTCAAGGATAGGGAACAAGTCGGTCAGGTAGTCACGCAGCACGTTGCCTGTTACCGAAATCGTGTCCTTACCGGCTTTAATACGCTCAAGGGAGAAACGGGCCGCCTTTTCAGGTGACATGATGTGCAACTCAAGCCCATCGGTATCGTGCTCAGGCAGGTAGGCCTTCACTTTGGCGATCACCTGGGCATCGTGGGCACGGTTTTCATCCAGCCAGAATACCGCCGGAGTGTTGGTCAGTCTTGCACGGCGTACGGCCAGCTTGACCCAGTCACGGATAGGTGCGTCTTTTACCTGGCACATGCGCCAGATATCACCGGCTTCAACGGCGTGGGACATAAGCAGATTGCCGTCCTTGTCCAGTACTTTAACCGTACCGGCCGCAGGGATTTCAAAGGTCTTGTCATGGCTGCCGTACTCTTCGGCCTTCTGTGCCATCAGACCCACGTTTGGCACGCTGCCCATGGTTGCAGGGTCGAAGGCGCCATGTTCCTTACAGAAACTGATGGTTTCCTGGTAAACACCGGCATAGCAACGATCCGGGATCAGCGCCTTGGTATCTTTCAGCTGGCCATCCGGGCCCCACATCTGGCCGCTGGAGCGGATTGCTGCAGGCATGGAAGCATCGATAATCACATCACTTGGCACATGAAGGTTGGTGATGCCTTTGTCTGAGTTCACCATCGCCAGCTCAGGGCGGCTCTGGTAGACGGCGGCGATATCGGCTTCAATGGCCGCTTTCTGCTCGGCCGGCAACTTGGCTATCTTGGCATAGACATCACCCAGACCATTGTTGACGTCCACACCCAGCTCACGCAAAGTTTCACCGTGTTTGGTAAATACATCTTTGTAGAACACCTTCACCGCATGGCCGAACATAATCGGATCGGACACTTTCATCATGGTGGCTTTCAGGTGCAGTGACAGCAGTACATCTTCCTTGCGGGCCGCTTCAATTTCGCGCTCGAAGAAGGCGGTCAGTTCACGCTTGCTCATAACGGCCGCATCTATGATTTCACCGGCCAGCAACTTAAGCCCCTGCTTAAGCACCAGTTGGCCGCCATCATTTTGTTCCAGCACTATGCTGACAGTATCGGCCTCTTTGAGGGTAACGGACTGCTCGCTGCCGTAGAAATCCCCTTGTTGCATGTGAGCCACATGAGATTTGGAGTCCTTGCTCCAGGCCCCCATTGAATGCGGGTGCTTACGGGCATAGTTCTTGACCGAAGTCGGGGCGCGGCGATCTGAGTTCCCTTCACGCAGCACAGGGTTTACCGCACTGCCTTTGATCTTGTCATAACGGGCCTTGATTTCCCGTTCTTCATCGGTTTTGGCTTCGGCCGGATAATCAGGCAGATCATAGCCCTTGGCCTGCAGCTCTTTGATACAAGCCTGCAGCTGAGGAATGGACGCACTGATATTGGGCAGTTTGATAATATTGGCTTCGGGCTGGGTTGCCAGCTCACCAAGCTCAGCCAGGTGATCGCCGATACGCTGCGCTTCGGTCAGACGCTCGGGGAAGGCGGCAATCACACGGCCGGAGAGAGAAATATCACGGGTTTCGACATTGATGCCGGCTGCCTGAGTAAAGGTTTTGATGATAGGCAGTAGAGATAAGGTCGCCAGAGCCGGCGCTTCATCTGTCTGCGTATAGATGATAGTGGGGGTTTTATCAGTCATTTTCAGTCCTACGCTTTTTATAAAAATGAGTTGTTATAAGTGTTGTTATTCTTTAATTTCCTTGCCTCTTTCGCCCTGGATACCGTTACAGTCGGTAATCTATGTCTATCGTGTTATGGGCGTAAAAATTGGTTGTAGATCACAATTTGGCGAACATCATAGAGCATTCCAGCCAAGATTCAAATTCCACTATAGGCGAGTGGCAGGTACACTCTGCCAAAAGTCACAAACCCGTGTCGCCGCCAAACCGGACATAGGTGTTACACTCAGGCATATCACTCCCAAATGGTCAGAGCACGCGGCTCAAGCAGCCAGGATATCTCAATGAATTCGCCTACCTCCCAACCAAGACGTAAACCCAAACGCCAGTCCAGTCACCCCAAGGGCCCTGACGGTAAAGAGTTTGGCCGAGAGAAGAGTCAGCGCTCCACCAAACCAAGCCCCAACAGCAAGAGTTCCAGTAGCAAGAGTCCTAATAACAAAAGTTCCAATAACAAGAGACTGGGTCTGAATAAAAAGCGCCCTGGTCCTCAAAAACCCCGGCCAAAAGTACCACCACTCTCGGTTGCAGAAACCCAAGTGGTGCTGCTCAACAAACCCTTCGATGTGTTATGCCAGTTTACCGATGAAGGCGGACGACGCACGCTCAAAGATCTGCTGCCCATCGCCGGTATCTATGCCGCCGGCCGCCTGGACAGAGACAGCGAGGGTCTGTTACTGCTCACCAATAACGGTCAGTTGCAGGCCAAGCTGACCCAACCCAACAAGCACACCTTCAAGACCTACTGGGTACAAGTGGAAGGCGATGTCGATGACACCGCGATTCAAGCCTTACGTGAGGGAATTGAGTTGAAAGATGGCCCCACCCTACCTGCAAAAGTCCGGCTACTGCAACAACCCGAATCTTTGTGGCCACGTAATCCGCCCATTCGTGAGCGGCGCAATATCCCCACCACTTGGCTGGAGATCTGTATCCGCGAAGGGCGCAATCGTCAGGTACGAAGGATGACAGCCCATGTCGGGTTTCCCACTTTAAGATTGATACGTTATGCCATAGGCGATCTCAGCCTGGATACCGAGCAAGGGCAATGCCTGCAACCCGGTGAATATCGTACTCTTTCTGAGGCGGCGATTAAGGAGCTTCTCCATGACTGAACGTTATCGCCCCAATGTAACAGTGGCCTGCATTATTGAGGCAGAGAAGCGTTTTCTGCTGGTCGAGGAATTGATAGACGGCCAACAGAAATTCAACCAACCGGCCGGTCACCTGGAAGCAAATGAAAGCCTTATCGACGCCTGTCGCCGCGAGGTGCTCGAAGAAACCGGCCTGACTGTCACCCCTGAAGCCCTGGTGCGGATAGATCAGTTCAGTGCTTCCAAAGAGCTGGCCTTTTTACGTTTCACCTTCTGTGCTCGCCTGGTCAAGTGTCAGAGTGCCAAGCCGTTGGACGTCGCCATCAAGGCCGCCCATTGGTTGAGCATGGATGAAATCACGGCCTTGGGGTCCAAGCTTCGCAGCCCCTTGGTCAGCGCCACACTGGAGAGCTATTTGCAGGGACAACGGCTGCCGTTATCTTTGCTCAATAGCGAGCTGTTGTGATTAGCTCTGGGCACCAAGGCGTGATAGAATACGCCCCCGCAGAAACTGAGCGCCTTATGGCTGTTTGTCCACCCCCGCGTCGCGCCAATAACGGCCTGCCACAACCGGGCACAAGCAGCAGTTCTCTTTTCGGGCGTTCATGAATGAATTCAACGGTTTTAGGATCTATGACAGCTAACACTCCCAATGCATCAGGAAAAAAAGTCATTGTCGGCATGTCCGGCGGTGTCGACTCATCTGTTTCAGCCTATCTGCTGCTCCAGCAGGGCTATCAGGTAGAAGGCCTGTTCATGAAGAACTGGGAAGAAGATGACACCGACGAATATTGCTCTGCCGCCGAAGATTTAAAAGATGCCCAGGCTGTCTGTGACAAGCTGGGGATCAAGTTGCACACGGTCAACTTTGCCGCCGAATACTGGGACAATGTGTTCGAGTATTTTCTGGCCGAGTACAAGGCGGGACGCACGCCTAACCCGGACATCATGTGCAACAAGGAGATCAAGTTCAAAGCCTTCCTTGAGTTTGCCGATGACATTCTCGATGCCGACTATATCGCCATGGGCCACTATGTGCGCCGCCGTGATACCGACGGTAAAACCCAGCTGCTTCGCGGCATAGATGGCAACAAAGATCAGAGCTACTTCCTCTACACCTTGAGTCACCAACAGGTGGCTCGCAGCCTGTTCCCTGTGGGTGAACTGGAAAAACCCGAAGTTCGCCGCATCGCCGAAGAGCAAGGGCTGGTCACCTTCAACAAGAAAGACAGCACCGGCATCTGTTTTATCGGTGAACGCAAATTTACTGAATTCCTTGGCACTTATCTGCCCGCGCAACCGGGCAAAATCGAGAGTGTCGACGGTGAAGTGATAGGCGAGCATCAAGGGCTGATGTACCACACTCTGGGCCAGCGCAAAGGCCTTGGGATTGGCGGCATGAAAAACAGCAACGACAATCCTTGGTATGTGGTCGACAAAGATCTGAAACGTAATGTATTGGTTGTCGCCCAAGGCGGCCAACACCCAAGACTCATGTCGGTTGGCCTCACAGCCAGACAGTTGCACTGGGTCGACAGGCAGGGCCCGGCCGATGGCGCAAAAATCACGGTCAAGACCCGTTATCGCCAGCAGGATATCCCCTGCACTGTTTATGTCCAGGGTGACGATGAACTGAGAGTGATCTTCGACGAACCTGTGGCGGCAGTCACGCCAGGGCAGTCGGCAGTATTCTACGACGGTGAAGTCTGCCTGGGTGGCGGCATCATAGAAACCCTGATTAGGGAGTAATCATTGAGCGAGCAATTGCATGACCGCACTATGGCATTTGCCGGCATATTGCAGGCTATCGCCCAGGTGCAATACATAGCCCGCCACGGGGAAAGCGATCCGCAGCAGTTGGCTGCGGCACTCGATGGCATTATGGTGACAGATCCCGAGAATATCGATGAGATCTATCCCGACAAAGTCGTGCTGGCTAACGGCTACAAGTGGATTATCAACCAACTGGGTGACAGCGCCCAGAAAGATGTGGAAATCACCCGCTATCTGGTTGGCATTCTGGCGCTGGAGCGCAAGCTGAGCCGCAACCAGGCGGCTCTGGGGATGCTGTCTGAGCGCATCAATCAGGTGCATCGCCAATTGAGCCACTTTGCCATAACCGACGAGCAGGTTATCGCCAACCTGGCCAGCATCTACAGCGATATCATCAGTAATTTGGGGCCCAAGATCCAGATTTCGGGCAACCCCAACATACTGCAGCGGCCACTGGTCCAACATAAAATACGCGCCTTGTTGCTGGCAGCAATGCGCAGTGCCGTACTCTGGCGTCAACTCGGCGGCAAACGCAGACATCTGGTGTTTGCCCGCAAGGCGATCGTCGATACAGCTAAAAAAAGCCTCACCCTATAATAAAGCCAAGTTCATCAAGGAGCTTATAATGGATCTTTCCGCACTGACTGCTATCTCACCGGTAGACGGGCGTTATGGTAGTAAAACCGCCGAACTTCGGGGGATATTCAGCGAGTACGGTCTTACCAAGTATCGTGTTCAGGTCGAAATCAACTGGCTGAAACTGCTTTCCAGCTGCCCTGAAATCGAAGAAGTCCCCCCCTTCAGTGAAGAAGCTCTGGCATTGCTGGACAATATTCGCGATAACTTCAGTGAAGCCGATGCCCTGAGAGTCAAAACCATCGAAGCCACCACCAACCATGACGTTAAGGCGGTGGAATACTTCATCAAGGAAAAAATCGCCGACAATGCCGAGCTGGCCGCCATAGGCGAGTTCGTGCACTTTGCCTGCACCAGTGAGGACATCAACAACCTGTCCCACGGCCTGATGCTGACCGAAGCCCGTGAACAGGTACTGCTGCCATACTGCCAGAAGCTGGTCGATGCCGTTAAAGAGCTGGCCAGACGTTACAAGACTGTGCCTCTGATGTCCCGTACTCATGGCCAACCCGCCTCGCCTTCGACTCTGGGTAAAGAGATGGCCAACGTTGCCGTACGTCTCGAACGCCAACTCAAACAAATTGAAGCGGTTGAGATCATGGGTAAGATCAACGGCGCCGTGGGTAACTACAACGCTCACCTGTCGGCCTACCCAGAAGTTAACTGGCATGAGCTGTCACAGCGCTTTGTCACCAGCCTGGGGCTGAACTGGAACCCCTACACCACTCAGATTGAACCACACGACTATATTGCCGAGTTGTTCGATGCCGTGGCCCGTTTCAATACCGTGCTGATTGATTTTGACCGTGATATCTGGGGTTATATCGCCCTGGGTCACTTCAAGCAGAAGACAGTGGCCGGTGAAATCGGTTCATCCACCATGCCGCACAAGGTTAACCCTATCGACTTTGAAAACTCGGAAGGTAACCTGGGCATAGCCAACGCCCTGATGCAGCATCTGGCCAGTAAACTGCCGGTTTCCCGCTGGCAGCGCGATCTGACCGACTCCACAGTACTGCGTAACCTGGGTGTGGGTATCGCCCACTCGCTGATCGCCTACCAGGCCACACTCAAGGGTGTCAGTAAGCTGGAAGTCAACGAGGCGCACCTACGCGATGAACTGGATCACAACTGGGAAGTGCTGGCCGAGCCGGTACAGACAGTCATGCGCCGCTATGGCATCGAAAAGCCTTACGAGAAGCTCAAGGAGCTGACCCGTGGCAAGCGTATCGATGGTCAGCAGCTGGCAGCCTTTATCGACGGTCTGGAGCTGCCTGAGAACGTGAAACACGAACTCAAGCAACTGACGCCGGCCAACTACATAGGCCGCGCCGAAGCCTTTGTCGATGATTTGAACTGATAGCCTCTTGGCTGTCACGGGCGGTACTGGTTTCCAGTACCGCCTTTTTTCTCCCCGGGGTTTATGCCGTTGCAAGCGGGATAACTGACTGGCCATTGAAACAGTTTATGGATTGGATAACAGATGACGAACACTTACCAGCTGACTCTGGACAGCAATGCCTTTGTTAAAGAGGTGTGGCAGCAACAACCCAAGGTGATCAGACAAGCCTTCAAGGACTTTGTCGATCCTATCGCCGCCGATGAGCTGGCAGGCCTCGCCTGTGAAGAGGAGATTTCCTCACGGGTGGTAATCACCAGGGGGCAGGACTGGGAAGTGATCTCAGGCCCATTTGAAGACTATGACAAGTTCGGTGAAAAAAACTGGCAACTGCTGGTGCAGGCCGTCAACCACTGGTATCCGGACTCACAAGCTCTGGTGGAAGCCTTCCGCTTTCTGCCGGACTGGCGCTTCGATGACCTAATGGTGTCCTTTGCCACGCCGGGTGGCGGTGTCGGCCCCCATATCGACAACTATGATGTCTTTATCATTCAAGGCGAGGGACGCAGGCGCTGGACAGTGGGTGCCAAGGGCCAATACGCCAAGCGCGGCAACAACCCCAATACCCCTTTGATTGAAGACTTTGAGCCTATTATAGATACAGTGCTGGAACCCGGTGACATGCTGTATATACCGCCTGGTTTTCCTCACAGGGGCGAGACCTTGACCCTGGCATTGTCCTACTCGGTAGGTTTCCGGGCACCGAGTCAGCAAGAACTTATCAGCGAAATGGCCGACTTTATGCTTGATCAGGATCTCGGCCACAAACGCTTCACTTCGGGTGAAGAAGCCGGGCAACCTGCGCTGATCGCCAAGAGCCAGCAACAGGGGATGATGGCGCTGCTGAAAGAGCTGACTGAAAACCCTGACTATTATCAGGGCGTGCTGGGCAAATTGTTGAGTCAGAACCGCTTTGAGCTGGATATTTGCCAGGGTGAGCCTATGAGTACCGAGGAGCTCAGAGAAGCCGCGGCCGAAGGCGCTGTATTCAAGCGCATAGGTGGGCTTAAAATTCTCATGCTGGAAGAGGACCCCAACTGCCGACTGTTTATCAATGGGGAAGCTTTTGAATTGCCGCAAGGCAGTGAAGATCAGGCGCAGCTTATTGCCAATCGCACCAGCATCAGCGGCGAAGATCTCGAATCATTGCTGAACTATGAGGTGATAACTGCGCTGCTGTGCAACCTGCTTGAAAAAGGCTACTTCTACCTCAGTGAAGAATGAGATTGAGTCAGTCTTTCTGTACTGAATAAAATATCAGTCCTAATCCCGGCTCATAAGAGTAGCATTCTCAACCAATAAACCAGCAGAATGCTACTCCCTCACTCTTGATGGGGTTGATATTGACTCTATCCCTGGCAATCTCTATCGGTCTGTTATTCCAGCCCCACTCTTGCTATAAAAACCTGTTGCCAAGCGCAAAAAACTCTGGTTTTCAAGGAAAATCAGAGTGTCAAACCAGTGAAACAAATCCCCTTTACCCTACATCTACTTATACAAAGCAACAGCCTAGGCTAAGTTACTGAAAGAGGAAACTATGTCAGAACAACAGGTGACAGGAACCGTTAAATGGTTCAACGATGAAAAGGGCTTTGGTTTTCTAACCCAGGAAAACGCCGCCGATGTGTTCGTCCACTACCGCGCCATTCAAGGCAGCGGCCGCCGCACTCTGAAAGAGGGTGAGAAGGTCAGCTTCAGCGTGACTGAAGGCCAAAAGGGGCTGCAGGCAGAAAACGTAGTGCGGTTAAAATAGCTGACGGATAAAGTAAAGGGACGGCAGATGCCGTCCCTCTTGTTAGGCGATATCGCCATCAAGGTGCGAGACGATTGATCTCCCACCCGTCATCTGTGCGGCTGTAGAGGAATCTGTCATGCAGCCTGTGCTCACCGCCCTGCCAGAATTCCACACTGGAAGGCACTATGCGGTAGCCGCCCCAAAACTTGGGCAAGGGGACTTCGCCCTTGGCAAACTTGGCCTTCATCTCGGCAAACTTACTCTCGAGTGCCTGACGGGCGCTAAGCTTGCTCGACTGTTTCGAGACCCAGGCCGCTATCTGGCTGTCTTTCGGACGGCTGACAAAGTACTTGAATACCTCTGTAGCAGACAGGGCTTCGGCTACCCCTGTCACGGCCACCTGGCGCTCCAGCGGATGCCAGGGAAACAGTAAACTAACCTTGGCATTGACGGCAATCTGCTGCGCCTTACGGCTTTCCAGATTGGTAAAAAATACAAATCCTTGCTGATCAAAACGCTTCAGCAAGACTATCCGCTGAAACGGTTGGCCGGTTTCATCCACTGTGGCCACCACCATGGCGGTAGGATCTGTCAAAGGTGCATCCTTGGCCTGCGCCATCCAGCGCTCAAACTGCGCCATGGGCTCGGTGGCCAGATCGGCGCGCCTGAGGCCGCCCCGGGTGTATTCACGGCGAATATCACTCAAATCTGTCATTGTCTATCCTTGTCCCTGAACCGGGCGCAATGCCCCAGCGAAAGAAAAGCCAACGACAAGCGTTGGCTTAACGTGAAGCGGCTTACTTGACTTTGCCCTGGCACAAGGCCCAGACATGCAGCATTTCCAGGCCCAGAGTCGCGCCCGCCAGCGCGGTAATGTCGGCGCTATCGTAAGCAGGTGCCACTTCAACCACATCCATACCCACTATGTTGAGGCCCTTGAGACCACGGATAATCTTCAGCGCCTTGTCACTGGTGAGACCACCGCATACCGGAGTACCGGTTCCCGGCGCGAAGGCAGGATCCAGGCAATCGATATCGAAAGTCACATACAAAGGCATATCGCCAACCCGAGCCTTGATCTGCGCCACGATTTCATCGGCGGTCATATCATTGGCCATGGCGGCATCAATCACCTGAAAACCGTGGCCTTCTTTGGTGTATTCGGTGCGGATCCCCACCTGCACAGAATGGGCCGGATCGATCAAGCCTTCGTTAGGGGCGTGATAGAACATGGTGCCATGGTCAAACTTACTGCCTTCACTGTAAGTGTCGGTGTGGGCATCGAAGTGCAGCAGCGCCATCTTGCCAAACTGTTTGTGGTGCGCACGAAGCAACGGCAGGGTTACAAAGTGATCACCGCCAAAGCTCAGCAGTGTCTTACCGGAGGCCAGAACTTTGCTGGCAAAGTTTTCGGTGCGCTCGGTAAAATCGGCGGCATCACCACAATTAAATACCAGATCGCCGGCGTCCACTATCTTGATATATTCGCTGAGGCTGAAATCCCAAGGCCAACGCTTCTCTTCCCAGGCCAGATTGGTCGAGGCATTGCGGATAGCTCCGGGCCCCATACGGCCACCGCTGCGGCCGGTAACGGCCATATCGAAAGGCAAACCTATTACCACCACATCCGCATCGCTTTCTAGCGGTTTGAAATCCAGTGGCTGACGCAAATAACCAAACGCATTTGAATAAAGCGAGTAATCAGGTTTATCTGCTAAAGTGGTCATAAATACTCCAAAACTTGGCTAATGCCGATATTTACATGGACTCAGGGATCAGCACTTCGTGGCACATCTGCTGATAATGACTGAAGCTGACATTATAACCCTGCTCCAGGGACAAAGAGCAACTTCCCAAACATAAATGTTCCGGGTAACCACGGGTATCCAACTGGGCGTTGAAGCCGATGACATCCCAGCTGCCGGGATTGAGAATAGCCAGCAAACGGGCGAAGATATCTATCGGTTGTGCGGCGAGATCCAGATTGGTCTCGAAGCTGACATAAGAGCTGCTTTCCTGGGGCGTGATATGAATAGTCATATACTCTTTGCCGCGAATGCCGTTGATGGAATAACCAAAGGGCTCAAACAGAAAGTCATCAAACTGGAATCCGGGCAGCATCTCTTCCAGTGCCAGCAGTTGGCGAACCCCTTCGCAGCTTTGGTTATCGGAGCGCAAGTAGTCAGCCGCTTCACCACGAATGTGATACATCAACAGCTCACTGGTGGCATCACTGCTCTCGGCGCTGAAAGCCTTGTCGCTGCAAAACAGATAATGGTGATGAGAATCCAGATGGCCGATACGATACGCCACGCCGGATAGCTTCTCTCTCAACGCCTGTAAGTCCTGCTCAAAAGAGCTGGCCTGCAGGTGCGACAGATATTCGTTTTTGCGCTGAAAAGTCGCAAAGGCTATCGCCTCTTCACCGAGGGAGTCGATAAAATGCAGAGTCGAGCGCGCCAGAGTGGTGGTACCACAGGTCAACATTAAAAATCTGTCGTCCCAAACAAACAGGCTCGACTCGCTGAGCAGATAGGCATCGCAATAATCATTGCTGACGGAAGAGAGGATTTCTGCATTGGCCTTGGCCACCATCTCTTCCCAGAAGGGCTTTCCCAGTGAGCGCAGCGAAGGCGTAGCCGGCGTCACTATCACTTCAATTTTTTTTTCTGAACCTTCAAAAAACATCTTTTATCTCTACTTGTTGCAGGCCCCGAAGGGCCTGCTGAATGCACCGACCTTATGAAAAATCTTCCAGATAGGTATAACCCTTAAGACCCAATTGCAGCTCTTCAAGGATCGAGGTGCGTTCGTCTTCGGCAATATGCTGATTCACCAGCTCTTCGTAGGTGCGCATAAAGGATACGGCATCCAGGTTCACATAGCGCAGTACATCGGCCACTGTGTCACCGGACAGCACAGACTCTATGTTGGCCAGGCCGCTTTCATCGAGACGCACCACAGCCGAGTTGGTATCACCGAACAGGTTATGCATGTCACCGAGGATCTCCTGATAAGCCCCCACCAGGAAGAAACCGATAAGATACGGGCTCTCGGCACTCCAGGCAGGAACCGGCAGTGTGGTTTCAATCCCCTGCCCGTCCACATACTGATCCACCATGCCGTCCGAGTCACAGGTGATATCCAGCATCACGGCGCGGCGCTCAGGTGCGGTATCCAGCCCGGTTAGCGGCAACACAGGGAACACTTGATCTATGCCCCAGGCATCCGGCAGCGATTGGAACAGCGAGAAGTTAACGAAGAACTTGTCGGCCAGTTTCTCATTGAGTTCATCAATGATGGGTCTGTGATAACGGTTCTTGTTGTTCATCAATCCCTGCAGCTCGTGACAGACACGCAGGTTGGTCTGCTCCGCCCAGGCGCGCTCTTCCAGGCTCAGTTGCCCAAGAGCAAACAGAGCGTGAGCTTCGGCCAGATCCGATTGAGTATCGTGGAAAATCTCAATCAAGGCGCGGGAATCGGCGCGGCCGCGGATATCGCTCCAGGACTGCCACATATTGTGCAGCAGCTGTGGCGCATCCTCTGCCGGTGGCTGGATATTCTCAGGGGAATAGGCCTCAGTACCGATAACATCCGTGATAAGTACGGCGTGGTGCGCCGTCAGGAAGCGGCCGGACTCAGAGATAATTCTCGGCACCGGCTGCTCGTACTCGGCGCAGACATCACTCAGAGCGCTGACGATATTGTTGGCGTATTCGCTCAGGCCATAGTTCATAGAGTTGTTGCTTTGGCTGCGGGTACCGTCATAGTCCACCGCCAGGCCGCCGCCCACGTCGAAACAGTTGACCTGGGCACCCAGTTTTCTCAGCTCACAGTAGAAGCGCGCCGCTTCACCCACACCATGGCGAATATCGCGGATATTGGCGATTTGCGAACCCAGGTGGAAGTGCAGCAACTGTAGCGAATCCAGCATGTCGGCACTCTTGAGCTCGTTAACCACCCGCAGCACCTGCGCAGCAGACAGACCAAACTTGGACTTTTCACCGCCGCTGGCCTGCCACTTGCCCTTGCCCTGGAACGCCAGACGTGCGCGCAGCCCCAGACGCGGAGTAACCCCAAGCTCGCGGGATTCCTGCAGTACCATCTTAAGCTCGGACATCTTCTCCAGCACTATGTAGACCTTGTGGCCCAACTTTTCGCCTATCAGTGCCAGGCGGATATATTCTTTATCCTTGTAGCCGTTACAGACTATGACTGAGCTGGCCTTTTGTGCCATCGCCAGTACCGCCATCAGCTCAGGCTTACTGCCGGCTTCAAGCCCAAGTTGCGGAGCTTCTTTGCTGACCTGGCTGGCGAGGATTTCCTCAACCACTGTCTGCTGCTGGTTCACCTTGATGGGATAAACCAGCAGATAGTCTTCGCTGTACTCGTACTTTTGAATCGCCTGATTAAAGGCTTGGCACAGGCTATCGACCCTGTGGTGCAAAATCTGCGGGAAACGGACCAGCACAGGCAGGTTAACACCGGCCTTCACCATGTCTTTGGCCAGTTCGTTCAGGCCGATTTTGCTGTCCGAATTCAAAGGATCCGGTGACACTGTCACCTCACCCTGATCGCTTATTCCGTAAAATCCCTGGCTCCAGTATGCGACATTGTAGCCGACGCGGGCATCGTCAATAGACCAATCACTCATGTTCGTTAGCCTGTTATCAAAAAATGGGTTATGCGGTAACCGTCATCGCTGACGCGACCGCCTGTTCGACAAACGCCGGCAGCGCAAAGCTTGCCTGATGGATAGCCGGCGTGTAATAACGGGTGGTAATACCGGCCCGCTCAAAACGCTCTTCGAGAGTCGCCAGGCTATGCTGACGCGCCTCAAGATCATCGGTTGCCCAGGCAAAGGCCATGCTGCCACCCACATAGGTAGGCACGGCCGCCATATAGAACCGACACTCTTTCACATAAGAGCTCATGCGTCTGACGGTATTTTGCACTTCATCCAGCTGCATAAAAGGCACGCCGTTCTGAGCGACAAAAATCCCATTTTCATTGAGACAACGCTTACAGCCCTCGTAAAAGTCGGAACTGAACAGCACTTCTCCCGGACCAAGGGGATCTGTGCAATCAGAGATAATCACATCAAATTTTTGCTGTGATTGCCTAACATAATCCATCCCGTCGCTGATCACCAAGTTGACTCTGGGGTCATCATAGGCGCCTTGAGAATGGTTTGGAAAATAGCTTTTACACATTTCCACTACGGCGGCATCAATCTCCACCATGGTAATGGATTCAATCTGTTTATGTTTGACCACTTCCCGCAGCATGCCGCCGTCACCGCCGCCTATAATAAGCACCCGCTTGACGTCACCGTGGGCCAGAATAGGCACATGGGTCAACATTTCGTGATAGACAAACTCATCTTTCTCTGTGGTCTGGATGGCGCCATTGAGCGCCATGACCCGTCCCATAGCGGCATTTTCAAAAATGCTCAGGTGCCACTGTTCGGTCTTTTGCTCGAACAGCACCTTTTCCACCTCAAAATACTGCCCGTATGCCGGATGCAGTGTCTCGTAGTAAATATTCTTGGCTTGCATTTAACCTAAAACTCTTGGTGTTGAATGTAAGGGTGGACAAATAACCCGTCCTCGGCGATTCAAAAATGAATGCCGAGTCAATGTATCGTCGTAGATGGACGACGGGCTCAGTTGGGACTATTGGCCTGTTCGCGGCCGGAATTGATGCGGATTAACGTGAGATGTTTCAAGCCGGTATTGTCATAGCTGACAATGGTTGAAAACCTGTTTTGTGGCACTTGGCGAACCAGTGCGGAAAATGAATGGCTGTGCATTAGCTAAAACCCTCTTAACCCCGTGTAAATGGTGCTTTTTTCATTTACACGGTTAATGACTCGTGAACCATAATAACCCTGTTACTCACGTTTGCCTGTCAGGACAGAATGTACCTTCAAAACGGCGCAATTAAACCTTGCTGTGCCCCATAATGCAAGCACGAATCACAGTTTATCCAAGGCTTTGAAATATAAACTACAGTTGCGATATTCACCCATGCCATTTAAGCGAGTTTTTTTCGATTTATATCAATAAATTGAGCTTTGAAAGCTGATTTTATCTGTTCAAGATTTTTTAAATACTCAGACTCTCCATTTTGATCGCCAGATACCGCTTCGGGCACTGAGTTTGATTCAATGCAGCCCCCTTGGGGAACACGAGGGTGAAAACTCACCCTCAAGCAAAGGTTTGTTATCGTGAAGCCTGGCGATTCAAGCAAAAATCGCAGCAGCTAAAAACGCCACCCAATTTAGCGAATTAATCAAAGGTCATTTCCGGCGCTGATTCACCGCAATGCAGTCTGCCCACCGTCTTGGCGCGGATCTCCTCAATAGTCACCCCAAGCGCGCGCTCCAGCAGATGAAAGCCACCAACCATGATTGGCGGCCTGGGCCGTGGTACCGAAAAAGCCCAGGAGGTACAGTAGACGCCGAGTGTCAGGCTGTAAAACAGTGCCCGAAAGCGTTTGGGGTTATATTTATCCGCCCACCAGGCGATGATAAACAACAGCCCGAGATACAAGAGTGCCAGCAGGCTGACAGACCAAATAGAGAACATAGGCAAAGGTTTTTATTTTCAGCTTAACCAGCTGTGCTGCAAAAAGCAGCGCTAACTTTAGTCTTATTCAAACTTAGGGAAGTCTGACTTCAACAGGCCCCGGCATGCCTTCAGTCAGATGCCTTGAGCGCCAATTGCTGTGCAAGCCACACCCTACAAAAGAGAAGGCCACGAGGACTTATTCGCACCTCCCTAACAAAAGGCACGGGCATAGGTGAGCGCAATCCGTTATAATCCGCCGCAGCTGAAACAAAGTTAATCAGGTTCAAAAACAGATGGCAGAAATAGGTCAAAGTTGCACCCTGGAAGTGGTCAAACAGGTTGATTTCGGGGTTTACCTCAACGCTCATGAGTTGGGACAGGTGTTATTACCCAATAAAGTGGTGCCCAAGGGTTGTCAGGTGGGCGACAAGGTGGAGGTATTCCTCTATCTGGACTCCAACGACCTGCCTATCGCAACCACTAAAAAGCCCCTGGCTCAGGTGGGTGAGTTTGCTTATCTCAAGGTGGTTTCCATTGGTCGGGTCGGTGCCTTCCTCGATTGGGGACTGGAAAAAGATCTGCTGCTGCCCTTCGGTGAGCAGCATAAGCAGGCCGAAGAGGGCCGCAGTTACCTGGTCTATGTTCACCGTAACCGCGCCGACGAGCGGATTGTCGCTTCGTCCAAAATCGATAAGTTTGTCGATAAGAGCCCGGCTTGGTACAAGAATGGTCAACAGGTTGACCTTATCATTGCAGGTACTACAGATCTCGGCTATAAGGCGATAGTCAACAACAAGCATTGGGGCGTCATCTATCAAAATGAGGTGTTCCGTAAGCTGAAGTTTGGCCAAAAGCTCAAGGGTTATATCAAACAGGTGCGTCACGACAACAAACTGGATCTGACCCTGCAAAAGGCCGACCGTCAGGAGTTGGATCAGCAATCACAGCGGATCATGAAGAAACTAACTCAGGCCGGCGGTTTCCTGCCCTACAGCGACAAGACCTCGCCCGAGGTGATCTACGCCGAGCTTGGTATGAGCAAGAAAGCCTTCAAGAAAGCCATCGGCGGCCTGTTCAAGGCCGGAAAACTGCGCATCGAAGATGACGGTATCCACGCCAATAATTGAACAAAGAACTGAACCAAGAATTGAGCAAAAATAACGCGCCTGCTCTATTTAGGGCAGGCGCAGCCGAGGAAAACCGCGACATCGGCTCAAGGCTCTGATATAACTCAAAAACACTGAGTAAAATGTCGGTCAGTTGGCCGACATCTGCCTTGAATGGAACTGTCAATTATGTTGCAACTCAATGCCATCGAAGCCAGAGTGATTGGCTGCCTGCTGGAAAAAGAAGTCACCACTCCGGATCTCTATCCCCTGTCTCTCAATTCACTGACCCAAGCCTGCAATCAAAAAACCAGCCGCGATCCCGTGATGGAACTGAGCGAGTCTGAAGTGCAGCAAGCCTTGGACAGCCTGAGTAAAAAACGTCTACTGAGTGAGCAATCCGGCTTTGGCAGCCGGGTCATTAAATACCGCCACAGATTCTGTAACACAGAATTTGGCGAGCTGCAGTTTTCCCCCGCAGAGCTGGCAATAGTGTGTTTGTTGCTGCTGCGCGGCGCTCAAACCGCAGGTGAACTCAGAAGCCGGGCTCAACGGCTGTTTGAATTTGACGGCCTGCCACAAGTGGAGCAAACCCTGCTGGCGCTGAAAGACAAAGGCTTTATCCGCCAACTGACCAGGGAGCCGGGAAAACGTGAGATACGCTTTGCCGAGAACTTCACAGAAAATGATGGTGTATCTGAAAGTTCCGGCGGCGCTGATACCACTCAGATTGCCAATCAAGCTGCAGCTCACCATGAAGGTGAGCGCGAAGGAGAGTGCGAAAGTGAGCCTGAAACGGCAAGCCAGAGCCGGATAGCCTTGCTTGAACAAGAACTGGCGACAATGAAGCAAGAGCTGGCTTTACTAAAACAGGCATTGGCCGAGCTTAAGACGCAACTGGCACAATAAGCCTTCAAAGACGACAGCTACTGCTTGAAATAGCGGCCAGGCGTGGCCTGCCTGGCCTCATGGTGTTAGGCTGACGTCTTATCGGCAACCCAGTGTTTGCCCCGGTCGCCGCAAGGACTCCTTATTTGGAGCAAAACAAGGAACCACATGACAACTGCAACTCACAGCACTCATCCCGGAGGGCTGAAAAACGCCCTGCAACTCGCGGGATTTGAACTCTATAAACTCATTTTCCACCGCCGTGGCACCCTGGCGATGATAGCTTTCGCCCTGGTGTGGCTGCTGATCCTTGCCTATCCGGTCCGAAGTGCCGCCAGCTTTCTGCTGAACCCGGACTTCAAGCATTTTGTTACCGGCGCCTTCGGTGAAGGCACTCTGGACCAACTGTTTGCCTGGCCGGTTGCCGAGCAAGCCGTCTATTGGGTCATCAGTCTCTACCTGTTCCCCATGTTCAGCATTCTTATCTGCGGCGATCAGTTCGCCTCGGACAAAAACCGTGGCACACTCCGCTTCCTCTGCCTGCGTTCTGGCCGCGATGCCCTCTTCTTCGGCCGCTTCCTCGGCATGATGTTGATCCAATTGCTGTTGGTTGCCATCACAGTCATAGCAACCGTAGTTTTGGCCATGAGCCGGGATATGGCGTTGGTGCTACCCGCGCTGACTTCCGGCTTGATGATGACACTCAATCTGGTATTGATCCTGCTGCCCTACACCGCCCTGATGGCGCTGTTCTCACTCTGGGCCAGCTCCGCCAGACTGGCCAGCGTATTTGCGGTGCTTTTCTTTGCCGCCATGATGATAGTAATGGCGGTTATCAATGCTCAGCTGCCCATGCTCTCTTTCATCGGTTATCTGGTGCCCGGCGCACAGATAGATGCCATGCTCAATGCCCAGCCGCTAACAGCGCTGTCAAGTGCCTGGTTGCCACTGCTGCAAACCATTGGATTATTAGCGATAGGCCGCACCATGATGCAGCGAGGTGATCTATGAGTCTTATCAACTGTAAAGGCCTGAGCAAACTCTACGGCAGCAAGCGGGCATTGGATAGCGTCGACTTGCAACTGGAGCCCGGTAGTCCCATCGCCCTGGTCGGCCCAAACGGTGCCGGCAAGACCACATTGATGAGCCTGTTGCTGGGTTATATACGTCCAAGTAGTGGTGAAATCACTGTGATGGGACAGCGCCCGGGCAGCACCGGACTTTTGGGACAGGTCTCGGCCCTGCCCCAGGACGCCGCCCTGGATCCCGGCTTCAGCCTGCTGACTCAATTCAGCCTGTTTGCCCGCATGCAGGGTATGGGCGCCGAAGCCGCCAAGGCTGAATCCCTGCGGGTATTGGCGCTGGTAGGCCTTGAGGAGGTCGCCAATCAAAAACCCAACTCTCTAAGTCATGGTATGGGAAAACGCGCCGCGATTGCTCAGGCGCTGATAGGCAACCCCAAGCTGGTACTGCTGGATGAACCCACGGCCGGACTGGATCCCGCCAACGCCCGCAAAATTCGTGAGTTGGTAGAATCCCTGAGCGCAGATACCACCTTTATTATCAGCTCCCACAATCTGGATGAACTGGAAAAGCTTTGTGACAGAGTGCTGTATCTGGACAAAGGTAAACTGGGCCAGTCTGTCACCATGCAGCAAAGCAGCGCCGAAGCCTATCTGACGCTGCAGATGCAACACTGTGATCAGGAAAAACTGCTGGAAGCACTCTACGCCCTCGAAGGCGTTTACGAGATCTCGGCCAAGGGCAAACAAAACTACCTTATCCGTTACCAACCGGAGAAGGACACCTTGGATATTGAACTGCTGCAGCTACTTAAGCAAAATGGCTGGCAATATCGCAGCCTGATGCGAGGCCGCACACTGGAAGATACCTTGTTCGACGGCGTAGCCTGACGCCTTTGAACTTAGAAGCTCTCTTTGATAAACAACAACCCAGCGTAAGCTGGGTTGTTGTTTTAGTGGTCTTACAAAATAGCAGCCTCTGGCACAACGCTTTACACGCTAGATCCCCACATCTGCCACGGCACTTTCTCTCTTCCGCAGAAGAACTGCTCAGGGAAGGAAACAACAGTCTGCCAAAGCTACCGGCGTCACTATGACTATCAGAAGTTCATCGTCAAAGTCGAGAGTGAGAAATTGATTGCGACATCACCCCCAGAGCTTATCGTCCGCTTGGATCTTGTACAGACTCTCGGCTCTGGAGACCAACAACTGGGCAAACTTGGCCTGGGTTGGGTCTTTGGTTGCACCGGATTGCACTAAGTTTTCGGCCTTAAGTTGCCAGGTTAGCGAAAAGTGACGCAAGGCTTCACGAGCAGTGGCCGCTACGCTCACATCAACATAGTCGGAAGGCAAGTCACCGGACATCACCCAATAGGTCTTGTGGCTGGGCTGTTTGGATTCGATTTTCCACATGGCTACATAAGGCGCCAGATAGCGGCTTTCGGCCGGTAGCACTTTGCTTGGGATCACCCCTTTCTCTGCAAGAAATTTATTGGCTTTCTGGAACTGTTCACGCACCCACGCCTGGCGCAAGGCTTCCTGCTGTTCGGCATTGGGCGGTGTACTTGTCTGTTCAGTCATAAACTTTCCTTTCTTCTTGTTTGTTTTTATTGTGTTTTTATATTCTGTATCTATTCAACTAAGCCTCTGGCCGACTTTTTCAGTACCACTCCATAATGAGACGACTATGGGTGGCGGACTTCAATCTTCAACCAACTTTACGTTAACGTAAGGTGGAAAGCAAAATTGCCAGATAGATCACAATTATTCTGCTCATCAGCTTTGTTGAGAGTATCGCTAAATGCTATGGTTCTGCAATAAATATAACAAGCGGTCGGCGGCCGCTAAGCGCCGCCCCAATAAGCACAGCGGAGAACAGACGTGGCTGTATTTAATCATGTATCATTCGACGAACATGAACAGGTAGTATTCTGTCATGACAAGGAAAGTGGCCTGCGTGCCATCATCGCCATCCACAACACCAACCTGGGTCCAGCCGTAGGCGGTTGCCGTATGTGGAACTACCAATCAGATGATGAAGCCCTCACTGACGTGTTGCGCCTCTCCCGCGGTATGACTTACAAGAATGCCCTGGCCGGATTGGCCATGGGTGGCGGTAAGTCAGTTATCATAGCCGATCCCAAAACAGAAAATCGTGAGCAACTGTTCCGCGCCTTTGGCCGCTTTGTTCACAGCCTGGGTGGCCGCTACTACTCGGCTGAAGATGTGGGTACCACCCCTGCCGACATCATGATTGCCCATGATGAAACCCCTTATGTGCTTGGCCTGGAAGGTATGAGCGGCGATCCCTCCCCTTTTACCGCCATGGGAACTTACCTGGGTATCAAGGCCGCCGTTAAGCACAAGCTGGACAAAGATAGCCTCAAGGGCCTCAAGATAGCCGTTCAGGGCGTAGGCCATGTGGGCTATTATCTGTGCAAGCACCTGCATGAAGAAGGCGCCGAACTGTTTGTAACCGATATCCATCAGGCATCACTGGACAAGGTAGCCACCGACTTTGGTGCTGCAGTGGTTGCCCCTCAGGACATCTATGCTCTGGACGTAGATGTCTATGCCCCTTGCGCCCTGGGAGCCACACTTAACGACACCACACTGCCACAACTGAAAGCCGGCATAGTCGCAGGCTGTGCCAATAACCAGCTGGCTGAGCCCCGCCACGGCGAGCAGCTCAAGCAAATGGGCATCCTCTACGCTCCAGACTATGTAATCAACGCCGGTGGTATCATCAACGTGTCTTTCGAAAAAGACTATGATGCCGCCAAGTCTACCGCCAAGGTTGAAGAGATTTACAACACCCTGCTGTCCATCTTCAAGCAGGCCGATGAGCAGAACCGCACCACGGCTGAAGTAGCCGATGAGATGGCCCGTGCCATCATCAATGGTACCCAAGCCTAAGCTCAGTCATATTCCATAAAAGGGCCTTCAGGCCCTTTTTTATTACTGAAAAAATTTTCCCCTTGTCGGCAAAGAGATAGGCGCCGGAAACAGAAAATTCATTTTCCCAGACTGGCGAGCGTCATCTGCCTCTGCTTGACTTAACACTCGTCATCTCGAATGTCAGGGAGTCAGTGATGCTCAGATTCGGCTATGAAGTGGAACAGCAAAAGGTGGAATTACAGGCCAGTAACTGGAATGGATTTGAGCGTTTGTTTGTCGACGGTAAAATGGTATCCAGCAAATTCAATCTGGGACTAAAGAGCGAACACAGCTTTGAATTACGTAATGGCGCACGTTGCCGGATGCAACTTCTGGTTGACCCCACCACAGAGCTGACTATCTGTCGCATCTACAAGTGTAACCGCCTGCTGGCGAGCCTCAAACAGGGGAAACAACAGCCAAACAACTCACATATGCAACACTGGTTGCTACTGGGGGGATTGGTGTGCGCGCTCTTGGTTTATCTTTGATTTACCGAGCATACATTCAACCATAGGGTTAACGCTTGTCGGTATGATTTATCTTGTTGAGCAGCATGAGCAGCTGCGCTCTTTCCGGCTCATCCAAGGCCGCCATAAACTTCTCGTTGACCCGCTCGGCCTCGCGAATCAAGTCCTGCTCCATCGCCTTGGCCTGATCGGTCAGGAAAATTTGAAACGCACGCCGGTTGTCTTCTTCCTGATGGCGATAGATTAAGCCTTGTACCTGCAGTTGATCCAACAGGCGTGTCATGGTGTAGTTGGCCACATCACAGCGACGTGACAACTCGGTTTGGCTTATCCCTTCCTCTTGCCAGAGCGCAAACAAAACAGGCCAGAGTTTAATATCCAGCTGATAACGCTTCAGGCGGCTATCCAGTTCATGTTGCAGTTCCACGTTCAGATGGGATACCAGATAACCGAGACTCTCTTTGCGGTTCAAGCAACACCTCCTGTACTTCAGGGCTTGTCTGTTCGCTATCGGCAGGGGCAAGCGCTTTATGCAACAAAATCGCTTATTCTGTTTCATTGGCGCCGGGCCATGCCGCTGCCGAGTTTAACTATACCACTGCGCAAATTGATTGACCTACACAGGGAGCATAACAAGCGGCATATGACCTCTCAAGCGGAACAAAACCGCATTGACTTGCCCAAATATACGGCTTTATGACTCCCCTATGGGTACACGATTGCCAGCCGACAATCCGCCTTAAACTTGAGTGGCTAACCCGATTCTGAGTCAATCAAACTTCTATACCAATGGTATTAATACTACCACCTGCTGGATATTTCACTAACACAAGAAAGGAGAATAATGGGGCATTTACAGTCAGGCTACTGTAAATAAAGGTTTTATATCTGCCTGAATGGCAAAGCGATTCCGTTAATTTTTAACTCAGTAAATAGGTTTCGGCAAAGCGATAGAAACAGGCCCGCCCAAGCCTGGCCTTGAGACCACGAGGCAAGCTTACCAATAGCCCGGATTCGGCGCACTCAAAGGCATTAAGCCCCTGCACCTCAAACTCATTACCCTGGGAGCAAACCAGGGTAAAACGGCTACTCTCGGCCTCGATATCCAGCTGCTTGTAATCAACTATGATGAGCGGTGTATCGGCCACCGCTACCCTCAAACGCTCTGCCGGGGTGAGCAACAGATGTTCACCCTCGATGCAGTGCAAAATACTGCTGAAGAGCCTGGCAAACTTGGCCGGCAGCGGTGAGTTGAGATAATACCAATCGCCTTTAACATCTATCTCAAACAGGGCTTGCTGCTGACATAAGTCAGGCCTTGCCCCCAGCCCTTTCAGGGCCTCACTCACCTTGTCTGCCGACTGTTTCATCCTGGCTTCCTATTTTGGGTTCCCTATTTTTGGCGCTCTCAGGCTTACGCCTGAGTCAGTTCCAGCAAGGCTTCGATGGGGTGCTTGGGCCTGAAGCCGCCAAAGCGTTTGACCTGGCTGCGACAGGAATAACCGGACACCAGTATCTGCTCCTTTGGCAACGACTTTATCGCCTCGTCCCAGGACATCTCATACAAAGCCTTGGAACGTGGCAGGTTTTCCAGCTCATGGCCATAGGTGCCGGCCATGCCGCAACAACCCAGATTCACGGTTCCCAACTGGGCACCAAAACGGGCGAAGATGGTTTGCCATTCTTTGGCAGTGCCGGGACGGGCACTGGATTCGGTGCAGTGGCTGAACCAGGTGAACTCACGCCCGCTTGCAGGCAGTTGCGGTAACTGTTCGAGCATAGTACTGAGCCACTCGCTGGCAAGCTGGACATTGAATTGGCCGCGCTTGGCGCCGAGCGCTTCACGGTATTCGTCGCGATAAACCAACACTAGCGCCGGATCTACCCCCACCATGGGCATGCCAAGGGCATGCACCTGATTGAGAAAATCGGCGGCGGTCTGTGCCGTCCTGGCAAACTGCTCCAGAAATCCTTTGATATGAGCCGGTTTACCGTTGGGCTTGAACGGCAGCAATACCGGCTTGAGCCCAAGCGCTTCAATCAGGCGAATAAAGCGATAAACCAGTTCAGCATCGTAAAAGCTGTTGAAAGGGTCCTGCACCACCAACACATAATTTTGTCGCTCAGCGGCGGGGATAGCACTCAAGGCGTTGAGATCATAACCGCGGCTGGGGTGAGCATCGAGGCGCTGTTTCAGCGTAGGTACAGACAGCGCAGGCGCATCCACATACCCCAGAGCCTTTTTAATCACCCACTTGGATAGAGGGTTCTGCGCCGCAAAGTTACTCAGCCGGGGCGCCTTGGCCATCAGCTGCACCGAATCCTCGACACCGGCCACCAGGTAATCCTTGGCGGGACGCTGATAACGGCGGTAATAGATACTGAAAAACTGTGCCCGGAACTTGGGGACATCCACCTTCACCGGACACTGGCCGGAACACGCCTTACAGGCGAGACAGCCCTTGAGCGACTCCATCACCTCGTGGGAGTAGTCGTATTCTTTCTTGGCATTGAGGCTGTTTTGCAGCCGCTGCAACAGGCCCATGGGTTTGGACTTGGCGAGCTCATTGACATCGACGCCTTCGGATTCCAGCAGTCGCAGCCACTCGCGCATTAACCCGGCGCGGCCCTTGGGCGAATGGATCCTGTCTCCTGTCACCTTGAACGACGGGCACATAGGCGAAAAGCGGCTGTAGTTAAAACACAGGCCATTGCCGTTACAGTTCATCACATCCGGGAAGGCATCGCGAACACTGACCGGTATTTGCCTGTCGAAACTGCCGCGCTTGGTACTGTCGACATTGTAGATAAGCTGTTGGCCTTTGGGCGCCACCAGCTTACCCGGGTTGAGTTTATTCTGGGGGTCGAACAGCGTCTTAACTTCTTCAAGCTCACTCCAAAGCTGCTCGCCAAATACCTGGGGGCCATACTCACCACGCACCCCCTTACCGTGCTCGCCCCACATCAGGCCACCGTATTTCTGCGTCAGTGCCGCCACTTGATCCGAAACGGTACGCAGCAAGGCTTCATCTTTAGGATCGCACATATCCAGCGCCGGACGCACATGCAGCACCCCGGCATCCACATGGCCGAACATGCCGTATTGCAGTTGATGGCTATCCAACAGCGCACGAAACTCCATGATATAGTCGGCGAGCTTTTCCGGTGGTACGGCGGTATCTTCGGCGAAGGCTATCGGTTTGCGGCGACCTTTGGTGGCCCCGAGCAGCCCCACCGCCTTCTTGCGCATGGCATAAATCTTATTGATGGAACCGGCATCCCGGGTGAGCTGATACCCAAGCACCCCTTTCTCACCGGCGGCAATCTGTGCATCCAGCGCCGCGGCCAGACGCTCTGCCCGCTCATCGACCTGGGCTTGTTCTCCGGCAAACTCCACCATGTTAAGACCATCGATTATTTTGCCGGGCACTTCCTGGATAAGCTCGGATACCGAGTGCCAGATAATGTCTTCCCGCGCCAGATTCAGCACCTTGGAATCGACGGTTTCCACCACAGTGGCATTGGCGAGCACCAAGTCGGGCGCATGGCGCAGCGCAGATTCAAAAGAGTCATACTTGATGTTGACCATAAGGCGGCTGGCCGGCAAAGGGGTGATATCCAGTTTGGCCTCAGTCACCACCGCCAGCGTTCCCTCTGAGCCTGTGAGGATCCGCGACAGATTAAATTCGCTCAGCTGTTGATCCCAGACGTTTTTTAGATCGTAACCGGTCAAAAAACGGTTCAGTTTGGGAAAGCGCTGTTCAATCAGCTCTCGCTGCTCACGGCAGCGACGGGCCACCTCAGTAATCAACTTGTTGCCGAGCGGGTTGTCAGTCACCTTCTCACCCGATTCCAGTGCCTCGCGGCTCACCGGAGCCGTGTGCAGCACACTGCCATCCACCAACACACTGGTAAGCTCCAGCACATGATCCGAGGTTTTGCCATACACCAGCGAGCCGGCGCCGGAGGCATCGGTATTAATCATGCCGCCCAGGGTGGCTCGGTTGGAGGTGGAAAGATCCGGACTGAAGAAAAAGCCGTGCGGCCGCAACGCATCATTGAGCGCATCCTTGACCACACCGGCCTCGACTCTAACCCAGCCTTCCTCTGGATTAACTTCCAACACCCGGTTCATATGGCGCGAGAGATCCAGCACTATCCCATGAGTCAGCGCCTGACCATTGGTTCCGGTACCGCCGCCGCGGGCACTGAAGACCACCTTGGCAAAAGCTTCCTCACAGGCGAGCTGCAACGCCATGGCAATATCGGCGCTGTCTCTGGGGTAGAGCACCGCCTGTGGCAGAAACTGATAGACAGAGTTATCCGTCGCTTGCGCCAAGCGGGCACTGTAACGCCTGTCGATATCGCCGCGAAAACCGCGCTGATCCAGCGCATCCAGATATTCCAGATACAGGGGTTCCAGAGTTTGTTGGTGTGATAGTAAGGGTAACATCTTATGCTCGAATAAATTTTTTGTTATCGGGCCATTATAAACAAAAAAAAGCCGCTAAAAAGCGGCTTCCTTCATAAGAACTGTTTCTGACTTAGCCGTGGGCTTCAGCCAGGTACAGCCAGGTGTCAATCACTGTGTCTGGGTTCAGAGACACAGTGTCTATGCCCTGCTCCACCAACCAGGCGGCGAAGTCAGCATGATCCGAAGGACCCTGACCACAGATACCCACATAGGCACCCTTGGCCTTGGCAGACTTGATAGCCATCGCCAGCAGCGCCTTAACGGCTTCGTTACGCTCGTCGAACAGGTGACTGATGATGCCGGAGTCGCGGTCCAGGCCCAGAGTCAGCTGAGTCAGGTCGTTGGAGCCGATGGAGAAACCATCAAACATCTCCAGGAACTGATCCGCTAGCAGGGCGTTGGATGGCAGTTCGCACATCATGATGACGCGCAGACCATCTTTACCACGCTCCAGACCTTGCTCTTTCAGCAATTCAATAACCTGACGGCCTTCTTCCAGAGTACGAACGAACGGGATCATGATCTCAACGTTCTTCAGCCCCATATCGTTACGAACCCGCTTAATGGCTTCACACTCGAGGGCGAAACAATCGCGGAACGACTCTGAGATGTAGCGGCTGGCGCCACGGAAGCCCAGCATTGGGTTCTCTTCCTCTGGCTCATATTTGTCACCGCCGATCAGGTTGGCGTATTCGTTTGACTTGAAGTCAGACATACGCACGATAGCCTTCTTGGGGTGGAATGCTGCAGCAATAGAAGAGATACCTTCCACCAGACGGGCAACATAGTATTCAACCGGAGATTCATAACCGGCGATCATCTCAGTGATCTCGGCTTTCAGCTCGTCGGTTTGCTGATCGAATTCCAGCAGAGCCTTGGGGTGAATGCCTATCATGCGGTTGATGATGAACTCGAGACGAGCCAGACCCACACCTTCATTAGGCAGACGGGCAAAGTCGAAGGCGCGGTCAGGGTTACCCACGTTCATCATTATCTTCATCGGCAGATCAGGCATGGAATCAACGCGGCTGGAAATCACATCAAACTCCAGCTTGCCTTGATAGATATAACCTGTATCACCTTCGGCGCAGGATACTGTTACTTCCTGACCGTTTTCAATTTTGTCGGTCACGTCGCCACAACCCACTACCGCAGGCACGCCCAGTTCACGGGCAATAATGGCAGCATGACAGGTACGGCCGCCACGGTTGGTGACAATGGCGCTCGCGCGCTTCATGATAGGTTCCCAATCCGGGTCAGTCATATCGGTAACCAGTACATCGCCTGGCTGGATCTTGTCCATTTCGTCGATAGATTTGAGCACCTTGGCAACACCTGAGCCCACCTTGTGACCAATAGCACGACCTTCACAGATCACTTCGCCGCGGCTCTTGAGGTGATAACGCTCAATCAGTTGCACATCTTCACGGGAACGCACGGTTTCGGGGCGAGCCTGAACTATGTAGAGACGACCGTCGTTACCGTCTTTGGCCCATTCGATATCCATCGGCCGGCCATAATGCTTTTCAATGATCATCGCCTGCTTGGCCAGCTCCATCACTTCTTCATCATTGATGGAGAAAGTCATGCGCTGTTCTTTGGCGACATCTTCAATTTTCACCTGCTTGCCGTGAGATGCATCATCTGAGTACACCATCTGGATCAGCTTGCTGCCGATATTACGACGAACAACGGCCTTGTGACCGGCAGTCAGGGTTGGCTTGTGTACATAGAACTCGTCCGGGTTAACCGCACCTTGCACTACCATTTCGCCCAAACCGAAGGAAGAAGTGATAAATACCACGTCCTTGTTGCCGGACTCGGTATCCATGGTAAACATCACACCGGAAGCCGCTTTATCGGAACGTACCATGCGCTGAACACCGGCAGACAGTGCCACACCGCGATGGTCGTAACCCTGATGCACACGATAGGAGATAGCGCGATCGTTGAACAGAGAGGCAAACACATGCTTGATGGCAACCAATACAGCTTCAAAGCCCTTCACGTTGAGGAAGGTTTCTTGCTGACCGGCAAATGAAGCGTCGGGCATATCTTCTGCGGTGGCAGAGGAACGCACGGCGAATGAAGCGTCTTGGGTTTCAGAGGCTAATTTTTCGTAAGCTTCTCGAATCGCTTGTTCGAGTTCTGGCTGAAATGGGGTTTCAATAACCCACTGTCTGATCTGTGCACCAACTTTAGCCAGTGCGTTGACATCATCTACATCCAATGTGTCAAGAATGTCATATATCTTCTGGTTTACTCCACTTTGCTCAAGAAACTCATTGAACGCGTGGGATGTGGTCGCAAAGCCGCCAGGTACTTGAACACCGGCATTGGCCAGATTACTGATCATTTCACCAAGGGAAGCGTTTTTACCGCCGACCTTGTTGACGTCACCCATGCCTAATTCCTGATACCAGAGTACGTATTGCTGCACAGTTCTATCTCCGCAAGTTTATTTCAGTGGCCCCTTCACACGAGGGCAGCGGCATTTTACACTCCGAGGCAACAAGCGTAAATCTATAATTTTATTTGTAATTTTATTACTACATGAGGTCGGCATGGCACGTAAAGTATTCTACATTTCTGATGGAACAGCAATCACGGCCGAAGTGTTTGGTCACGCAGTGCTTTCTCAATTTCCATTGGAATTTGATTCACTTACCATTCCTTTTGTGGAAAATACCGTTAAAGCAGAAGCCGTTAAAAAACAGATTAATGATAGTTTTATTACAACAGGGGAACGGCCTCTGGTGTTTCATTCCATCGTCAAACCGGAAATTCGCGACATCATTTATTCCAGTGAGGGCCTGGACTACGACTTCCTCAACACTTTCGTCGCCCCCTTGGAGCAACAATTAGGGGTCACCGCCAGCCCTTCACTGCATCGAACCCATGGAATGGCCAAAGCGGGTTATGATGCCCGTATCGACGCCATCAACTTTGCCATGGATAACGACGATGGCCAGACCATGAAGCATATGGACAAGGCCGACATTATCCTGCTGGGGGTTTCCCGCTGCGGCAAGACGCCATCCAGCCTCTATCTGTCGATGCAGTTCGGCATCAAGGCCGCCAACTACCCCTTTATTCAAGACGACATGGACAACCTCAAGCTGCCTGAAGTGCTAAAACGCAACAAATCCAAACTGTTTGGCCTGACCATTGAACCTGTACGCCTGCATGAGATACGTCAGAGCCGGATGGAAAACAGCCGCTATTCCTCTTTGCGCCAATGCCGCCTCGAAGTGAAAGAGGTGGAGATGATGTTTAAGAAAGAACGCATCCCTTATATAGACACCACCAACCAATCGGTCGAGGAAATTGCCACCAAGATCCTCGACGCCACAGGTCTTGAGCGCCATATGTTCTAAAAAACGCCCTAGCGGCAGACAAATGCTGCTCGAGTTGAAACTGAGTTACATATTGGCATTTTCTGGCTAACTACTTGTTACCACGGTGCGAATCCTGAATGATTCAAGTGGGTCTTGACACTTTTTCAAGGCCCACTTGGGCAATTATCGGACAATTGCCACTTTGCAGCTCGGCTCGATTGGTTATAATCCGACACAAGATAAGCGCAAAGCGCTCAAGAAATTTCCCCCGGTATCATGAATGACCATTAAAACAGACGAATTACGCACCTCTCTCTTATGTAAAGTGATCTCACCTGCCCAACTCGCATCTGAGTATCCATTGACTCAGGAAGCCGCAGATTACCTGATTGAACAGCGCCGCGAAGTCGAAGCCATTATTCAAGGTGACGATCCGCGTTTGTTGGTCATCATAGGCCCTTGCTCCATCCATGACACAGAAGCAGCACTTGAGTATGCCGGCCGCCTGGCCAAACTGCACCATGAACTCAAGGACGATCTGTGCATTCTAATGCGGGTCTATTTTGAAAAACCACGCACCATAGTCGGCTGGAAAGGCCTGATTTCCGATCCTGACTTGGACGGCAGCTTCAGCCCCAATAAAGGTCTACGCCTGGCCCGCAAGTTGCTGCAGCAGATCACCGAGCTGAAACTGCCTATCGCCACCGAATTTTTGGATATGGTGAACGGCCAGTATATTGCCGATCTCATCACCTGGGGCGCCATCGGAGCCCGCACCACAGAAAGCCAAATTCACCGTGAAATGGCCTCGGCGCTCTCCTGCCCTGTAGGCTTCAAGAATGGTACCGACGGCAACATCAATATTGCCGTCGATGCAGTGCGCGCCGCCAGAGAACCACATATCTTCTACTCTCCGGACAAAGACGGCTCACTGGCGGTCTATCGCACCCATGGTAATCCCTATGGGCATATCATTCTGCGCGGCGGTAAAACCCCCAACTACAGCGAGCAAGATGTAGCCAAAGCCAGAGAGCAGATGGATTCGGTTGGGATCCATTCCGGCATAGTGGTCGACTTCAGCCATGGCAATAGCCAGAAGCAGCACAAGAAGCAGTTGGAAGTCGCCGAAGATATCATGGCACAGCTGCGCAGTGGCTCTACTGCTATTGCCGGTATTATGGCCGAGAGCTTTATTGTCGAAGGCAATCAGAAAGTTATTGCAGGTGAGCCCCTCACTTACGGCAAGAGCATCACGGATGCCTGTCTCCATTGGGAAGACTCGGAAAAACTGCTCAGAGATCTGGCCGCTGCCGCCAAGGAAAGACGTCGCCTGCTGGGCAAGTAAGCCCCCCAGATACAGGCCACTGAAATGGAATCGCCCCGCTATCTCCACGCTGGAGATGCCGGGGCTTTTTCATGCCCGGATACTTTCGAACATCCAATATTTTTCATGCAGGGCTTTCTGGCCCAGGCTGTCAATCCGCCTTTGGTCGAACTATAATACCGCCCCTGATTTTCCAGCATAACCAGAGGTTGCCGTATGCCAGAAACGACACAGAGCCAATATGAAGTGGCCGTAGCACGCCGAATTGAACAAGCCGAGGCTCGGGTGATCAAGGCGGTTTTCCCGTCCATTACCAATCATCACAACACACTGTTTGGCGGTGAAGCCCTCGCCTGGATGGATGAAACCGCTTTTATTGCCGCCACCCGCTTTTGTCGCAAGACACTGGTCACCGTCAGCTCTGACAGAATCGATTTCAAAAAGCCTATCCCCGCCGGCAGCTTGGCAGAATTGATCGCCCGAGTGATCCATGTGGGCAACACCTCGATGAAAGTCGAAGTGAACATTTTTGTAGAAGATATGTATCAGGATAAGCGCGAGCACGCTATCCGCGGTGTCTTCACCTTCGTGGCCGTCGATGAAGACAGAAAGCCGACCCAGATCTGGAGCGATGATCTAGCCAACTAGGCCCTGTTCGCTTATTTCGCATAATCCGAGCCTGTTTCTGGCTAAAGGCTATGTAAGTTTTATCCGGCAACCCTGTTTGCCGCTGAAAAGGCTTTTATTGACTGTCGTTCTCGACTAAAGTCTAAAAGCGACGGTAACAAAAAGTCACTTAAAGCCTGATAAAGCAATAGGATTATTTGTCACTTTTCTGTTACATTGACCCTTCTTCAGCGTGCAGAGCCATAACCATAACAAGCCATGAAGCCAGAAAACTTAAATATTATCATCGCCGATGATCACCCATTATTTCGCAATGCCCTGCGCCAGGCGCTTAACAGCGGCTTTTCCAACACTCGCTGGTTTGAGGCCGACAGTGCCGATGGCCTGCAAAAGCTGCTTGAGCAAACTCACCAGGACTATGATCTGGTGCTGCTGGATCTGCAGATGCCAGGCTCCCATGGCTACTCCACCCTTATCCATCTGCGTGCTCACTTTCCCGAACTGCCAGTAATAGTGATTTCAGCCCATGAAGATGCCGCCACTATCAGCCGTGCCCTGCACTACGGCGGCGCCGGCTTTATTCCCAAGTCAGCCTCAATGGAAACCTTTATCGACGCAATCACCGCGGTAATGTTCGGCGATATCTGGCTGCCTCAAGACATAGAGTTGGTTGAAATTGATGATGAAAATGATACCGACAAGGTCGCCGGCAAGCTCTCAGAACTGACGCCACAGCAATACAAGGTGTTGCAGATGTTTGCCGAAGGCCTGCTCAACAAGCAGATAGCCTACGACCTGGGCGTATCCGAGGCGACCATCAAGGCCCACGCCACCGCTATCTTCCGAAAGCTAGGGGTTCGCAATCGCACCCAGGCCGTGATAGCGCTGCAGCAACTGGGAATGGAAAAGGTCGAAATAAACTGATCTCAGCTTCCCTAAGGTTTCTCAATCCTCCTTGGCAGCACATTTGCCAAGATAGATGATTTCCGGCGCGCTCGGGCACAACACCTCAACACACTCATCGCCGGTGCAGATAAGATGTGACCAACCGTCACTGTGCCCATGGAAGAAACTGATTGGGCTCTCCCGCGACCAGGCGTGATCTTTAATCAGGCGGCTGTTGTAACCCTGTTCGTCCTCAAGCTCGCTCGGCGCCTGCCAAAGCTCCAGCAACCCATGTTCATCCAACATACGAAACGCAGTGACCGAATGATAATGCAGCCGATAGCGCCCTTCACTCGGTAAATGAAACAGCTCCAGGCTGAGATCGCCCCCGGGATGGGGCGTATTTTTGATTTGATAACGTTTGCCGCCGGGAAGCTGCAACATGAAATCACCGCCCCAGAAGAGCCCAGTGATATAGAGATCCCCCAGCTCGAAGGGGGTCTGCCATCTGCCTATTTTCATGCTCCCTCCCATTAATCCCTGCGCTCGTTAATCCCCTCAAACAAAAGTAGGGTAAACCAGAAAGTACTCAACAAGCGGATACCGGGCAATGGCCGCTATAACCCATAAAAAAGCGCCGCCGGGGCAACCCCTCGGCGGCGCTATATTTAAGTGCCTGAGCGTTTTAGAGGCTCAGCGTTTACAAGCCCAGATGGCTGGCATGAAACTTAAGCTGCTCGTCGATAAATGAGGCGATAAAATAGTAGCTGTGATCATAGCCGGGGTGGCTGTGAAAACTCAGCGCAATTCCAGCGTCAGTGGCGGCGGCCTGCAAGGCCTGTGGCAGTAACTGCTCGGCCAGAAACAGATCACTCTCGCCCTGATCGACCTGCATCGGCAGCCCTTTGGCACCACTTTTTATCAGCTCTACCGTGTCATAGGCCTTCCAAGCCTCCCTGTCACTGCCAAGATAAGCGGCAAACGCCTTCTGGCCCCAGGGGCACTGGCTAGGATGACTGATGGGGGCAAAGGCGCTGGCGCTGAGATAACGGCCCGGATTTTTAAGGGCTATCATCAACGCGCCGTGGCCGCCCATTGAGTGACCGGCAATAGCGCGCTTATCCGATACCGGAAAGTGCTGCTCTATCAAGGCCGGCAACTCATCTACCACATAGTCATACATACGATAGTGATTGCTCCAGGGAGCCTGGGTCGCATTGACATAAAAACCGGCCCCCAACCCCAGATCGTAAGCAGCATCTTCGGCATCGGCCACACCTTCTCCGCGCGGACTGGTATCCGGGCAAACTATCGCCAGCCCCAGCTGAGAAGCGAGGCGCTGGGCCCCGGCCTTTTGCATAAAGTTCTCATCCGTACAGGTCAGCCCGGAGAGCCAATACAGCACAGGTACCTTTTGGCTATTAGCCTGCTCCGGCAGATAGATGGCGAAACGCATCTCGCAGTTCAGACTGCTGGAGTGATGACGGTACTGCTTGTGCCAGCCTCCAAACGACCTGTTGTTACTGATATTTTCCATCAGAAGGTCCTCAGAAGTGGATCACGCTGCGTATACTCTTGCCTTCATGCATCAGCTCAAAGGCTTCATTGATATCTTCAAGCCCCATGGTGTGGGTGATAAAGTCATCCAACTTGAACTTACCGGCCAGATAATCTTCCACTATGCCTGGCAACTGTGAGCGTCCTTTGACACCACCGAAAGCCGAACCTTTCCATACCCGGCCGGTCACCAGTTGGAAAGGTCTGGTGGAGATCTCTTGCCCGGCACCGGCAACCCCAATGATCACTGACTCGCCCCAACCCTTGTGGCAACACTCGAGCGCCGAACGCATCACATCCACATTACCGATGCACTCAAACGAGTAATCGACGCCGCCATCGGTCAAATCCACAATCACCTGCTGAATAGGCTTGTCATAGTCCTTGGGGTTGATGCACTCGGTCGCCCCCAGCTTCTTCGCCAGTTCAAACTTGGACTCATTGACATCTATGCCTATGATGCGACCGGCTTTCGCCATCACAGCGCCAATCACCGCCGATAACCCTATGCCGCCGAGCCCGAAGATGGCTACAGTGGCGCCCTCTTCCACCTTTGCGGTGTTCATTACAGCGCCCATGCCGGTAGTGACACCGCAGCCCAGAAGGCAGATCTCTTCCAGCGGCGCCGACTTGTTGACTTTGGCCAGGGAGATCTCAGGCAATACCGTATATTCAGAGAAAGTCGAGCAGCCCATGTAGTGGAAAATCGGCTTGCCGTCTTTGAAGAAACGGGTGGTACCATCGGGCATCAGGCCCTTGCCCTGGGTCTCACGGATCTTCTGACACAGGTTGGTCTTGCCGGAGCGGCAGAACTTACACTCACCGCATTCAGGCGTGTAAAGAGGAATAACATGATCGCCCACCGCCACACTGGTGACGCCTTCGCCGACCATCTCCACTATGCCGCCGCCCTCATGGCCGAGAATGGCCGGAAACACGCCTTCAGGGTCGTCGCCGCTCAAAGTAAAAGCATCGGTATGGCACACACCACTGGCAACAATGCGCACCAACACCTCACCGGCCTTGGGCAACATCACATCCACCTCTTCCATCTTCAACGGCTCACCTGCAGCCCAGGCTACGGCGGCGCGGGACTTGATAAATTTGTCTGTCATTGTCGCTTCCTTCTGTTGTGATTGATTCGGTATCGAACCTCTTGGCTCATAAACCGGATGCCAACATTGTATTTATTCCAAAATAAAAGATAATCAGCCAAATATACAAATCACTTTTACTGAGAAGTAATAATGAACCACTGGGAAGGGATCAGCGAATTTATCGCCGTGGCCGAGAGCCAGAGCTTTACCCGCGCCGCCGAGCGACTCAACTTGTCTGTGGCGCAGATAAGCCGCCAAATCGCCGCGCTGGAGAAACGCCTGGCAAGCAAACTCTTCTATCGCACTACCCGCAAGGTGTCGCTCAGTGAAGAGGGTCAGCTTTATTATCGCCACTGCCGCTTGCTGCAAGATGGTATAGAAGAAGCCGAACGCGCCCTTGGCAGTTTGAAACAAACCCCGCAGGGCTTGCTGCGGGTGACGGCGCCGGTCACTTACGGCGAGCAGTTTATTCTGCCGCTGCTGAATGACTTTCTCTGCCTGCACCCCAAGCTGGATCTGCAACTGGATCTCAACAACAAGACGCTGGATCTGATTGATGGCGGTTATGATTTGGCGATTCGACTGGGTAAGCTGGCGGATTCCAGCTTGATGGCGCGGCGTCTTGGCAGTCGCCGCAATTATGTCTGTGCCAGCCCGGAGTATCTGGCCAACCACGGCGTGCCCCACACTCTGGGCGAGCTGCACCGGCATCAATGTTTGCTGGGTAACCACCCTTACTGGCGTTTTATCGAGCTGGGCCAGGAACGTCAATGGCGTTTGAGTGGCCGCTTGGTGTGTAATTCTGGCCCTGGGTTATTGGATGCCGCCCGCAAAGGGCTCGGGCTGGTGCAACTGCCCGATTATTATGTCGGCGAGGATCTCGCCAGCGGTGCCCTAGTATCAGTGCTCGAGGCTTACCAGGCGGCGCCTGAGGGGATTTGGGCCTTATACCCACAGAACCGCCATCTGTCGCCCAAGGTCAGCCTGCTCTTGGACTTTTTGCAGCAGGCGCTGCCGGAGGCGCCGGATCTGGCCGAGTCTTGAGTGGATGCCCAGTCTTGAATGGAGCGTTAAGTCTTGAATGGGTGACAGGTCTTGAGCTGCAGCCAAATCTTAAATCGGAAACGAATTCTGCGTAGGCTCTGAATCCTGCATAGCCGCGAAACTTGCGTGCCACTATGTTTTCGAATCGCTGAACTTTCGAATCGCTGAGCTTTCAAGTTTCCAGGCTTTTGATTCTCTGAGCGAACTATTACTTGGCAGGCTTAGCCCTGACGCGTCTTAGCGCGCTGCCAGTGCAGCAGATATTTATCCAGCTCATTAGCAAAGGCCTGTCTATCTGCCTGGCTCAACTTGGGACTGCCGCCGGTATCTATACCGCTGGCACGCAGGGTATCGAGAAAATCCCGCATATTGAGGCGGGCACGCACATTGTCTCGATTCAGCAGCTCACCACGGCTATTGAGCGCCTTGGCGCCCTTGTCTATCACTTCGGCCGCCAGCGGAATATCATTGCTGATCACCAAATCACCGGCGTGACACAGGCGCACGATTTCGTTATCGGCCACATCAAATCCCTTGGGCACCTGTAAGGTTTTGACACTGGCTGCGCCTGTGATCCTGAGTGCCTGATTGGCGACAAAAGTGACATTGATGCCGGTACGCGCTGCCGCCCGCACCAACATCTCGCGGACCACAACCGGGCAGGCATCGGCATCAACCCAGATTTGCGCCGGACAAGAGGCCTGATAAGGATTATTCTGCTGCACTGACACTCCTTCTATGACAGCAAGGCATTTCATCAAGACAGACCCCCATATTGATATCTGACTTAGCCTTGCACCGAAATTAGGTGGGTCATTTTATACTATTCCGGCTAAAAGTTTGATCTTTCAAGAACGCGAGTGAAAGCGATATATGTAAGATGAATTGCGTTAACGTGAGACTCATTCACAAGTAACCCCCATTCCCGCCCGCACTGTAAATTCAATTGCGAACCATTTTTATTTGCAATTAAAATATAGCCTCATTCTGGAGGCAAAATAATATGGAAACGTCCCCGCTGTTGTTGCGCTGTAACCAACTGCTTTGGTGTGAGGGATTGGTCTTGCTGGCAATCATGCTGGTATTGGCCAGTTTTGGGCTGGATGCCCGGCTGTTGATCCTGCTGTTGGCACCAGCCTTGGTGCTGTCTTTAGCCTTGGGATACCAACCCGGCAAGAAGACACTCAGCCTGGTGTTCGCCTGCTGGATCCCTGTCTGGTGCCTCATTTAACCCCTGATTTTTATAGGAGAATGTTATGCCCAAATCCACGGCTCGGATGAGCCTTGTTGCCGCTGCTGTCTGCAGTCAATTGCTGCTGATGGGAGCCGCCTTGGCCGAAGAAGCCCAGATGGAGCGTATGGTAGTCAGTGCCAACCGTACCCCGACCCAGATAAGTGAGCTCTCCGGCACAGTTTGGTTAATTGATGAAAACAGCATCCGTGAGCAGATAAACAGCGGCAAAGGCGTGAAAGAGATGCTGGCCGCCCTGGTTCCCTCCATGGACGTATCCAGCCAGGGCCGGACCAACTTTGGTCAGAACATGCGCGGCCGTGCCATGGTGGTGCTGATAGACGGCGTATCCATGAACACCTCCAGGGGGATCAGCCGCCAGCTGGACAGCATAGATCCCTTTAACATCGCCCGCATTGAAGTCTTGGCCGGCGCCTCGGCCCTCTATGGCGGCGGTGCTTTGGGCGGCGCTATCAATATAGTGACCAAAAAAGCCGCCGACAGCCTGGATACCTTTGAAGCCGAGGCAGGTTTCAAATCGGGTTTTAACGGCAGTGATGACTTGGATTACCGCACTGCCTTTGCCGTGGCCGGTGGCAGCGATACCCTCAAGGGACGTTTCAGTGCCGCCTGGCAGGAAAATGGCCAGTGGTTCGACGGCAGCGGCGATCAGGTGATGCCGGATATCACCCAAACCGGCATGCAGTACACCCAAGGTTATGATCTGATGGCCAACCTGGATTGGAGCCTGCCAAACAATGCCACCCTCAGTGCCCTGGTGCAGTTTTACAACAATGAGTCCGATGGCGACCACGGCCTCTATATGGGGGAAAACTTCAGCGGCGTCACCTCAGATGCTTCCCAGCTTGAAAGCCGCAAGGGATTGAATGCCGATCGCAGTCCCAAAACCGATCGTACCTTACTGAACCTCAGCTATACCCAGGCTGACTTTCTCGGCCAAACCTTGTACCTGCAAGGCTTTTACCGCAAGGAAGATCTCGACTTTCACCCCTTCCCTTATGTCAGTGAAACCCTCGGGGTTTACAACTTCTCGGCCTCATCACAAAACACCGGCATTTATGGCCTGAAAGCTGTGTTGGAATCCAGACCCAGCGACAGCCTCAAACTCACCTGGGGCATCGACTGGGACAAGGAGAGCTTCGACTCGGATCAGATGAGTTTTGATCTCGACGCCGCCAACCAGAGTGGCGGTTTGACCATGAAGGAGCTGTTCACCACAGGCCGGTATGTCGACTTCAGTGTCGAGTCCATCGCAGCCTTCCTGCAGGGCAGCTGGGATATCAACGACTATCTGGTGCTCAACGCAGGTTATCGTTATCAGCAGATGGACAACAGTGTCGATGACTTTATCGGCTATAACCAACAGGTGGCGATTGCCCAGGGTAAGGCGCCGGGCGCCGATATTATCAAGGGCGGCAGCACAGACTACCATGTCGGCCTGGTTAACCTGGGCTTGGTGGCTAAACTGAGCCGGGATCAACAACTGTGGCTCGCCTACTCGCAAGGCTTTGAGCTGCCGGATCTGTCCAAATACTATGGTCGCGGCAGCTATCAGGCCGATGCCGATGGTTATCTGCAACTGACCAACAGCATCAATATCAATGATTCCCGCCTCGATGGCATCAAAACAGACTCCTTTGAACTGGGCTGGCGCTATCTGGCCGACCGTTGGCAGGCCCAGGCCAGTCTGTATTACGCCATCTCGGATAAGGTGATTGAGGTCAATCGCAGCGATCTGACCATAGAAGTCAAGGACAAGGATAAACGCACCTATGGCCTGGAAGCCCAGCTGAACTTCGATATCAGCAGCGCCTGGCAGGTGGGCAGCAACCTGCATCTGGTTCGCAGTGAAATCAAAAATGGCTCCGACTGGATTGATGAGACAGTCACCTATGCTTCACCTTCCAAAGCCACGGCCTTTATCGCCTGGCACGGTGACAGCCAGCAGTTAAGATTGCAGGCCGAGCACAGCTTCAGCGCCGACTCTGACTATCGCTTCAAGGCAAATGATGGCCAGAGAAGTGAGTTAGGCAGCTATACCACTTTGGATCTGCTCGGCTCCATCGAACTGGCGGTCGGCAACCTGAGCTATGGCATCGAAAACCTGCTTGATAAGGACTACAGCACCCTTTGGGGCCAGCGAGCCGCTTACTTCTACAGCCCGACTTACGGCCCGGAGAAGATGTTTGACTATCACGGCCGTGGCCGCACTTTTGCCATCAATTACCACCTGAGCTGGTAAATAGCCTCAAAAAGCGTCGCCCCTGCGGCGCTTTTTCTCTTTTGCGCTTGTCAGCTCAGCTCTGATCCCTTAGTTTTTGGCGGCCAATTTATTTACAGGGAAGTGTCATGCTACTTTTAATCGCGGCGATTATGATTATCCTGCTGCGCCGTCTGCTCAAGGCCGATGAGCCCTTTCTGGGCTATGAATGGCTCGCGATTGTCACTTTGGCTATTTATCTGCTCTGTTACTTCTACCTGCCGCCATTTGCACCGGCAAGCAACCAGAGAATGGGGTTACTGTACGAGATGATCCCAAGCTTCAGCCTGGGCGCCATCCTCTTTCCCGAACTGGGTTCACGCTACCCGGAAAAAGTGGTTTGTGTTTTGGGCGGTCTTGGACTGCTGACCTCTGCTGTGATTTTGGCAATATTCAAACTGAGCGTTTGGTAGGTTCAGCCCGGGGATTAAACCGTAACCTCTGGTTGAATGGCTGAGAAACAGAAAGTAACGAAGAAAATGTGAGCGACGGCTTAAGGCGTTTGCAGTGCCTCGCTCACCTTGAGCAAAATGAAACCGGCTCTCTTCGCAACCGACCATTTGGGCACTTCAATTAACTCATCACCGAAAGCCTCATGGGCTTTTTGCATCTCATGATAACTCGCCACCGTCTCACTGAAGTCCTGCTTACTTTCTATATCATTGGCTTTAAATGGCTTACCAGGGCGGAAAGATAAATACCCTGGGGTGATAAACGAACTCAGGGCAATGACTCGGTAAACTCCCGGGAATGGATTATTGCGCCAGCAGGCTTTAATCATAGGAATCCAGCATTCTGGGAGCAAAAAAGATAATGCCGACATATCAAGAACTATTAGATGCCGCGTCATTTATAAGGGTTAATCTTGGCTTTACACCTGGTTTTGATAGTCGGCTTCCATAAGGCGAACAAAATCTTCCATCTCTTGCCCCGGGGTGATAGGAAAACGCTCCGCCAGCTGTGACAGATTAACAATACGGTCCACCCGAAAGGAGCGAAAATCTTCTCTCAGTTCGCACCAGGCCAGCAAAGTCCAGGTGCCGCGCCAAAAGTAGATCGCCAGCGGCCTTATCTTGCGCTGACTGGCACTGCCTTTGACATCCTGATAGTCGAGCAGCACAAAATGGCGTAGCCTGGCGGCAATACGTAACGGATCCAGGTAGACAAAATCTTGTTGATCAAGGTAGAAATCCGGTGAAAACATCAAACTCTGCAACGCACGTAAACGCTCCGGCACCACAGCTTCTACCTTGATAAGCGCCTGTTTGGCGGCCTTGCCAAGTTCATTACCGCCCCAGGTCTGCACCATACGGATCCCCAGTTGGATCGCTTCCAGTTCAGCCTCGTTGAACATCAAGGGTGGTACACTCACCTCTTGACGCAGCAGATAGCCCAGTCCCGCCTCCCCTTCGATGGGGATCCCGCTGAGACAGAGATCCTGAATATCCCGATAGATGGTTCTGACCGACACTTCCAAGCGCTCAGCCAATACGGCCGCCGTGGTCAAGCGGCGATGACGCAGTATCTGCACTATCTGAAACAAACGATCAGCACGGCGCATGACTTATACCATTCCTTATAAATGTTTGATTTACCACCGAAGTGCGAATAGAAAAACTACGCATCCGACACTGGCCTATGTCGATGTAGCCAGACAAAACTTCCATTGCCCTATTTGCCTCGCCATCTTTTCATCCTCGCAGAATGAGTAAACTTCGATGCAAAGTGGGGTGACGCCATACAAAGACCGACAATGCGTCGGTCCCGATAAGGATAATTGCGCTGAGCTTACAGCTGCATAGCCCACAAGCCAAGTCGGTTGCCTTCAGAGTCGGCTATTTGAGCGCAATAACCACATTCACCTTCCTTGATAGCCATGGGCGGCAACAGGATCTGCACCCCTTGTGCTTCCAGTTTGCCTATTGTGGTACTCAGCCTGTCACCCAGATTGAGATAAACCACTGAGGCCGTCAATGAAGGTGCCATCTGTGGGTGTTTGATCAAACCTAAACACGCACTATCGCTACTGGTACGGCTGACACTGACATACTCGCAATCAGGCATAGGATCTTCGTTGCAATGCAGCCCCAAAACCTCTTGATAAAAATGCTTGGCACGGGCCATATCGGCAACCGGGATCTCACTCCAGACCAAAGGAATTTCTGTTGACATTTTCTCTTCTCCATCTTGATTCAATTATCACAGGAGGCTCATCCTCCAGCGCCCTTACACACTTGGCTATCGGGGCAACAGCAAGTATGCACCTATGCTGCTGACAACCTGTTGTCAGTAGTTTGATCTGAAGATACGAGTAAACTTTTATGTAGCTATCGACTGAGGTTGTCTTCCCCCACAATATGGCGCTTGTCAGTGCGTTCATCATATTTCTGAGCTTAAGTCATACTTTGATGACTGATGAAGTTATCTCCCTGATACGAATTAAACACTGAACGACAATCAAACTTCACATAAAAAAATCCGATGACTCATCGTCATCGGATTTTTTAGTGCTTTTCGAAATCATTTGCCATGACTTGGCGACTTCAAGTGCTGCGTCTGCTCATGGCGAAACTTGCACCAAATAACGTTTCAACCGCCACAACCTTGCAAGACTGCTGGGTTTGTTACCAAAATGCTGGCACCATCTTTACCGGCAGAAGAGGCAAAAATAGACACCTGAGACTGCATTTCTGCTGTCGCCTGAGCCGCCATGCCATCAGTCACGCCCGGAACTTCAGATGGGTCGATGAGCGAGCTGTGGTGCCCCTTGGCAAAGCGTACGGCGCCGCCACCAGCGCTGGTCTGATCGACGCAGTTAAGCCCCAGAGTCGCAATCAAAGGCTCAGTGCCGGACAGCGGGAAGCCCGCGACAGTACCAGGCAGAACCTGATCGCCCTTGTTACCAGCGCCATCACCGACGATTTCCACCAGATGAACCGGCAAACCCGTGGCCTTGAGCATGGCAGTCTGGTTGATAGGATCGGCTGACTCTATCCCGGTTTGCACCGCAAAGGCAAAGGTAGGGATAAATTCGGCGTATACCTCCTGAACCAGAGCTTCATATTCGGCCGAGCCCGGCTGATATCCTTGTTTATTGGCCGCATTCACCAAGGCCTTGAAGGTATCGGAAGCCGTCACATTGGCAAACAACAAAGGTGCAAAGGTGGCAGAACCGGCGAAAGAGCCCGCCAGGCCGCCGCTCGGCGCCACCAAAGATGCGCCCTTGATGCCATAGTAGTTGGGCAAGGCTGTGCCGGATGCAGGGTCTTTCAAACCTGTGCTGGCATAGGTCGCGAAGTTGGTGCCGACAATGGCGCCAAGGCTAAGCCCCTGAGCGGTTATCTGGTTATTGTCAAAAACCTGAGGCGCGCCCATTTCGATAAGTTGCGCCGACATACCTGTTATCGCGACTCTAAGCGCCAGATGATCCATGGTCGCCTGACGGAAGTTATCCCTTACCGACAGCGTGCTTTCTATATTGACAAATACCAGCGGATTGCCATTTTGGAAGGCATCCGGCTTACCGACAACCTTGCCATAGGCCGCACCTGAGGCCGAGACTTCATAGATGCCGTCACCATTGGCATCAAATGAACGGGCACCGTGCAGCGGCATATCTATGGCCACCGTAGCCACACCGGCTGCGGCATAACTGCCAGCATAGGCCAGCGACATCTCTTTGCCGCCACCCAAACCATGCAGCGCTATCGTGGTGGGCCAGCCACTGGTTGGTGGCGTAAAAGGCAAGCCCTGGCTGGCATAAAACGCCGCAAGCTTAGTGGCGTTGGGCATGGAGATCAGCACAGGCACAGTTTCGTAGTTGCGAATAGCCGGAATAGGATTAAAACGGGTTAGGTGCTTAGTCTTATCGACTGCACTGCCATCATCCAGCTTCCACGCTTTGCCTGCCAGCAGTGAAGGGTTGGCCAGTGCTGCGGCGGGATCTATATTGTACGCCATCGCCTGGGCGGCAAACTTCTCCTGGCTCAGAGTGCCGGCCTGCAACGCCAGCAACACAGATACCGGGCTGTCGCCCTGGGCCTGCCAGTAACCGTTAATGCCATCACAGCTCGCCGATGAACAAGTACCGTAAACCGGCACTTCAATAGCCGCAGTGTAGACATCGGCCAAATCCGCCAACGCATAGGCTATGCCATCAGCAGGGCTGAGCCCAGCTGCCATCGCCACTGTATAACCCGCGGGAGTCGGAGTTTGCAGCCACTTGGGAGCATAGGGTGAGCCGGGTTGCAACATCAGCAGCTTGGTCGTTTCATAAACATCGGCCACCGACTGGGTGGTAAACAGGCCTGAATAGGTAATGCTTTCCTTGTCAACGCCGTGAGCCGATGCCATGCCCTTCTCATAACTGTTTACCAGAGTTTGCAGCATCAATTGATCGGCGGTTTCCAGCGGCGCTGTGTCGATATCCAGTTTCAACAAACCATAGGTATAGGAAGGCGCTATCGGGCGCCCAGCCGAATCCATGATGAGTTTAGTGGTGGCGTAAATATAGGACTGAGCTGGCTTAAGCGGCTTCAGTGGAACAATAACTATCTTGTTGCCGGACGCTTGAGTGATGAAGTCTTCACCCCAAACCAGCTCTTCACCCACTTCACAGGCAGAAACCGAAGGCTTGGTCTGGCACTCGGCTTTGGATGAAAGCGGGCCGCCGCTGACGGCTTCAAACATTCTCACCGCTCCCGGCTGGGCCACGGAAGATGCCAGCAGGCTCAGAGTATTGCCGCTGTTGTCTTTGGAAGGTTCAATATCTATGGTTATCGGCTGGGTAGTTGACCAACCATCCAGCGCACCCAGCGCCAACTGCGGATTGGTATAGTCACCGGAGGCTTCCCCGGGAATATTCAAGGTACCGTCTGTGGTGCCATTGAGCAGTAAGTCGTTTGGCAAGGGAACTTCAGCTTTGGCAGGATCAAACACCAAATGGGACTCAGGGATGAGCGGCTCGGTCTTATCCTTAAGTTCGTTATAGCTGTCTTCACCACATGCTGTCAGTCCAAGTGCAGATGTGATTGCAACACCCAAAATGAGTCTTTTCATCTTTTTTCCCCAAATCTTGTTGTAATAATTTTGTTTTCCCCAAGAAATTGGTCACAATACCCCAGACACTGTGACCAGAGGAGCTGAAATCTGTACTCAGCCTGTCTCAAGTTAACGTAAAAATATTGAGTTAGCTACATTTTTGTCACAGTTGACCGCAACGAAAAGTAACTATGAACAGTCATTTGTTTTAAACAGATGTATACCGCTGTAGTGAGTCGAGTATTGGCGGGCTTTAGCGCGAAGAGGAAATAACTCCCCATGTTGGAATATCAAGCAGCAAAAGATCTTCTCAAGGGCAAAACGATTCTGGTAACCGGTGCCGGCGACGGCATTGGCAAAACCGCAGCCAAGACCTATGCCGCCCATGGTGCCACAGTGATCCTGCTGGGCAAAACGGTTAAGAAGCTGGAAGCCGTTTACGATGAAATTGAAGCCGCCGGTGGCCCGACGCCAGCGATTGTACCTCTGGATCTCAAGGGCGCCAGCGAACAAAACTACCGCGACATGGCCGAAACCATAGAGCAGCAATTCGGCAAGCTCGATGGCCTACTGCATAATGCCAGCCTGTTGGGCGCTTTGGGGCCGTTTGAACATATCGATATTCAGTCACTGGAAGATCTGCTCAAGGTCAATGTGGTGGCCGAAGTTATGATGACCAAGGCACTGTTGCCTGTGATGCGCAAGGCCGAGCACGCCTCAATTATTTTTACCTCCAGCAGTGTTGGCCGTAAGGGCCGCGCTTACTGGGGCCCATACGCCTTCTCCAAGTTTGCTACCGAAGGCATGATGCAGGTGCTGGCTCATGAATGTGAAGGCACCCAGGTGCGCGCCAACAGTATCAATCCGGGAGCAACCCGCACCGGCATGCGCGCCAAGGCTTATCCGGCAGAGAACCCACTGGATCTCAAGACGCCAGAGCAGATAATGCCCGTTTATCTGTATCTGATGGGCGACGACAGCCTGCAGGAAAACGGTCAGGCCTTTAACGCCCAGTAATATTTTCCTCAAGAATAAACGCAGTCCAATGGGCTGCGTTTTGCTATTCATACGCCATTCATACACGTTTTATAAAAGAAATAAGGAGGCAATCCATGAGTCAAGAATACCCTATAGGCACTCCAGGTACTCCCTGGGGGGATGCCGAAAAATCCGCCTGGCGCGCCACCCAAAGCATTAAACGCAGCTACAGTGAACAGGTGCTCGACAAGATCTATGCCCTCAAGACAGCTTTTGAATGCCGCCGGTACGGCGCCTTAAGTTATGACCCGGAACGTTATCCCCTGCTCGCCCTGCAGAGTAAATCACCACAGGCAAATAAGCCCTGGGTATTGGTCACTGGCGGGATCCACGGTTATGAAACCAGTGGCGTTCAAGGTGCGCTGCAGTTTCTTGAGCAGGAAGCCGAACGTTATCAAGCGGATTTCAACCTCCTGGTCGTCCCCTGTGTCAGCCCTTGGGGATACGAAGTCATCAACCGTTGGAATCCCTTGGCTATCGATCCCAACCGTTCCTTCTTTGAACCCAGCCCGGCAGAAGAGTCTGCCGCATTGATGGCTCTGGTTGCTAGCCACGGCGCCCCTTTCCTGGCTCATATCGATCTGCATGAAACCACAGACACGGATGAAACCGAGTTTCGCCCGGCGCTGGCGGCCCGCGATGGCAAAATCATAGCTCCCGGCGAGATCCCGGACGGTTTTTATGTGGTAGATGATGAAGTCATGCCGCAACCTGAGTTCCAACGAGCCATTATCCAAGCTGTTGCCAAAGTGACCCATATCGCTCCGGCCGACAAAGACGGCAAGATCATCGGCTCTCCTGTGGTCGACCACGGCGTTATCCGTTATCCGCTCAAGCAACTTGGTTTATGTGCCTCGGTTACCAATGCCCCATACACCTGCACCACGGAAGTCTACCCCGACAGCCCGCAGGCAAGCGATGAACAGTGCAATGCCGCCCAGGTAGCTGCGGTTTGTGGCGCATTGGATTATCTAAAACGAATTCAAGGTTAGGGTTTTCGGCTCCGGTCCCCTCTTGCAGGAATGAAGTGACTCTCGCCCAAGAGTAAACCTAAAACAGCGCTGCATCTGATATTCAACCTGTCAGGTCAAATAACCCGTCAGATAGAATAACTATGACCCGGCATTTGCCGGGTCATCTGTTTCAACCGTCTATCAAACCCTCATTGAAGATAAAAGTAACCACAGGAGAGTTCTGTTTATTAACAAACTTTTATTGACTGATAATAGTTTTCATTTAAAATCACTTTCAGTTCCAGGTATCGACTTTGCTTTTTTACTCTGACTTTTCAGGCCGTCATTGAATGCTGCGATTAACCAGGTCGGCATATGACAGCGCTTTTCTGTTTTAGCAGACGATACCAATTAGATGTGGAGTGGTTTATGCCCAAGATAAGCAAGCATATTTCCAAGATATGCCATAAGCAGGCCAAGAAGGCGTTGAAAAAGACGCAACCCGCACTCGGCAAGTCCAGCCGCAAACGCCTTGGCAAAGGCTTGGTTAGTGCATTAGAGCAGCAACTGCCCACTGAACTCTCCCGGCAAAAGAAGCTCAAAAAACCGCAAAAGAAACTGCTCAAGGCAGAGCTGCAAAACCGAGCCGGCACCTGGATTGCCGCCAATCAAGCTTCTGTCGAACTCGGACAACTTCACAGCCTAAAACCCCAGACCGGCAGCATGAGCTTTGCGCTGCGCCCCTTTAAGAAATCCCCCTGCGGCGGCTGCCCGGCACTCAAGGGCAAACTGTGCCGCTGCGCCCTTAAGTATCAACAGCGGCTACAGCAGGCAGGTTAACCCTTCCGCAGGACTAGATAATTGCCCGACATTACTGTCAGTCGTCGCTGATCAGATCGTCAAAACGTTTGTAGCCATGCAGGGAATCAAAGTCTTTCTCCTCCTTGGCCGCCTCACTGAGTGAGGCACTGAAACCCACAGCCAATTCCAGATCGGAAATCGCCTGCTCTTCCGAGCCCATGCGGGTAAAGGCGCAGGCCCGCTGATAAAGCGCATTGGCGTTCTTGGGATCCACTTCCAACACCCGGTTACAGATGCTCATCGCCCAGTGATACTCGCCCATTTCCATGGCGGCATCGGCCTTGTAGGTTAAGGCTTCGAGATCGCCCGGACGTATTTTGAGAATATCGTTGTAGATTTCGATTCGCTGCTCCGGCGTTTGCGAATGTTGAGCGCGGATCCACAGGTTGTGTATCTCGTTGATCCGTTCAATTTCCTTGTTGTTTTCCGTAATGATCCGGCTCTTTCGTTTCAGCTCACGCTCCATCTCCTGAAACTTTTTCTCATACTGGGCGGCAATCGCCTCCAGTTTCTCGTTGGCCATCTCCTGGGTCTTATCGCGAATATCCTTGAGTGACTGCCACCCCACCAAGGCGATCAGAGACACAGCGGCGGCAATGAGGTAAAAGAAGTAGGTCACAGTCACATTGGCATAGTTCATCGACTTGTCGGCCACCGCCAACTCTCGGTCGGTAATATCGACCGTGACCCGTTTTTCCAGCGACTGCATATCTTGCCGTATCGACTTGAGCTCATCGAGCACATAGCGCTCCATCAAGGGTTTGTCGTAAATACTCTGCTCCGAATAAGGTTTTGGGGGCTCTTCAGCCGCCATAACCGGCAGCGCCAGGCTCAATAACATCAATACCAGTGCATGCCATAACTTCATTTTTCCTCCTGTTGCACTCAGGTTTTCTCCACACCCTAACAAATGGGTCTGGATGGGTAAAATTGGCTTATAAAAAAAGCCAGCGCCGTTAAGCGCTGGCTACTGCAAAACCAATAATTAATAAACTTAACCGAGATCCATCACCATCTTACGGGTGCTGACCAATTGACTGAACTCACGCATCTGCTCTTTGGAGAGTTGGCTGGCCATGGGGATATCCGCCTTCATGGCATTCACCGGCCGCCCGTTGACATGAAACTCATAATGCAGATGCGGCCCGGTCGAACGCCCGGTATTACCGGAAAGCGCAATAACCTGACCACGACTGACCCTCTGGCCCTTATGCACCAAAGGTTTGGACAGATGCAGATATCGGGTACGGTATTTGTTGCCATGCTCTATCACTATATATTTACCGGCGTATCTATGATTGGTCACCAGAGTCACCACTCCGTCACCCGGTGCTACTACCTTGGTGCCTATCGGTACGGCAAAGTCGGTGCCGTTATGGGGTGAAACCCGCCCTGTGACCGGGTGACGGCGATTGGGGTTGAATGATGAGCTGATCCTATAGCGTTTCTCCAGCGGGATCCGCTGGAAGGCCCGCGCCAAACTCCGCCCTTTCTCATCATAGAAGTTGCCATCTGTGCTCTGAAACGCAGTGATTTCATTGCGGCCGTTTTGAATGCGTAATCCCAACACCTGGCTGACACCGGTCGACTCCCCTTCTATGTACTGATCATTCATCAGCACAGAAAAGTGGTCACCGGCACGCAGATCCCGGGCAAAATTGAGCTTTTCTTTCAACAAGCTTTCAATTTTTTGAATTTCGGCGGCGCTCAGACCGACTCGCTGCGCCGAGCGATAGAAAGAACCTTGGATCTCACCGCTGACAATCCGGTTTTGCCAGACGCCTTCGATGTTGATCTCTTCAACCCCATAACCGCCATCGTCGAAGCGCTTGAACAGTACCTGATGCGCGGCGTTGAAGTAGAGTTCCAACTGGGTCAGATTGCCCTGTTCATCAAGCCAGAAACGGATCCTGTTACCCGGTTGCAGGGTATCGAGTGCCAAGATATCCAAATCGGCTTCCAACACCTTGTACATGGTCTGCAGGCCAACCCCCGCCTTTTGAAACAATACACTGAGGGTGTCACCACTTTGGATCACGCGTTCAAAGTTCGGACCGGCCAACTCAACAACCGAAGGCTCAGTACCGACTTGAGGCAGCAGAGCTTCAATATCCAGATGCAAGGGAATACGTTGTGGGGTGACTTCATGAGTCCCGGGCCAAAGCAGCGCCGCGCCCACCAATAACCCAGAGCTGAGCAGCAGCTTCTTGTGAAAGGATGGTAAGGTCTGCAAACGCATAGGGATTATACTCAACCAGGATATTCTATCTGTCTGCAACTGTTGCCTCACCGAGTTCAAACTGAAAAAACCAATAGCTGGAACCCCTATTTTCAAGGGGCCAACTGCAAACTTATATCAAAAAAAGTCCCTGAGACAAGTATTATTCGCCAAAACCCCATGATTACTGGGTGGATTTCAGATTTGACCGACAAATTTGCCCTGTTTGCATCAAGCTGTAACCAGGCGAATGCTGCTACCCAGTGCATGCTTGCTGATATCTATACGGCAGCTTATCTGCTCTTTCATCTCCGACACATGGGAAATAACCCCTATCATGCGGCCACTGGATTGCAGATCCATCAGGGTACGAACCGCCAGTTCCAGAGAGTCCTGATCCAGACTGCCAAAACCTTCATCAATAAACAGGGTATCGAGCTTGATACCACCGGCATAAGCTTGCACCACATCAGAGAGTCCCAGCGCCAGCGACAAGGCCGCCATAAAACTCTCACCGCCGCTAAGTGTCGCCACAGGGCGCACCTTGGAGCTGTATGCATCTTCCACCTCAAGCTCCAGACCTGAGGCCTTATTGCCCTTGGCCCTGTCCTCTTTGCGCAGCAAGCGGTAGCGGCCTTTGCTCATCAGCGCCAAACGGCGACTGGCCTCGAGCAGCACATCATCGAGCAAAACACTGAGCACAAAGCGCTGCAGACTCACCTTGCTATGACTGTTGCCATTGGCCACATCACTCAGAGTGCCAATAAGCGCGTATTCCTGCTCCAGCGCCTGCGTAGCTAGCGCTTCTTTATTGAGCTGGGCTTCTGTAGCTTTAAGGCTCTGCATTCGGTTGTTGAGCGTCTGCCAGGCAGACTCCGCCTCGGCGAGTTGCTGCTGCTGTTGCTGCCAGAAGCTTTCAAGCTGCCCAAGCTCAGGCAGGCTTTGTCCGGCGAGCCGCTCATCCATGGCTTTGAGCAGCGCATGCTGCTCAAAGCGCTGCGTGCGCCAAACTTCTATCTTCTCAGCCAATGCCTGCATCTGCGCTTCATCCAGCTGCGCCTGTTCCAAAGTTTGGCGATCAGTAAATCCAGATTGCTTCAGGGCATCATCAAGCGTTTGCTGCGCTTTGATGGCAAACTGCTCGGCCCGGGCGCTGTCTTCACGGCCCGATGTCAAGGCCTGCATCAGCGCCTTATGCTGGCTGACGGCCTCGGTATACTGTTGATTGATATCTTGCTGTCGCTGTTTAAGCTGTTGCCACTCACTCTGCTTTTGCTCAAGTTGCCGCGCCATCAGTTCAAGCGCCGCCTCGGCTGCCAGAGCATGATATTCACCGGGCAGAGCAGCAAGCGCCGTGTCTTTACGGGCTCCCGCAAGACTCAACTGCTCTCTTAGCTGCTGCAACTGCTTTAATTGAGTCTCGCTGTATTTGAGTCGCTGCTCCACTTGCTGCTCGGCCTGCTGCAATTGCTTCCTGCAGTTATTGAGGCGGGTTTGAGCCGCTTCGGCCTGTTGCAATTCATTGAGCAGCTGCCTGCGCCGGGACTCAAGCCTGTCTATTTCACTAGCGAGATCGGCTTTGACATAGGAGTCGGCATCCATAGCGGCGTCAGCCTTAACCTCTGTTGTAACACCAGTCTTAACATCAGCCGTATCACCTGTCGTAACATCCGCGGCGATAAAGGCGTGTAACTCAGCGCTCAAGCGCTGCAGCTCGAGCTGCAACTCCTCGGTTTGCCGCTTGATATGACGATAATCACTGCGGGCCGCCTCATGCCTTGCCGAGGCTTGCTGCTCGGCGTCTCTCGCCCGATTGAGCTCGGCTTCACCCGGAATATCCTGCGCCATCTCGGCCGGTGCCGGATGATCCAAGCCGCCGCATACGGGGCAAGGCTGCCCCGGCTGCAGCTTGGCCGCCAGAATAGCCGCCTGTCCTGTATGCCAGGCCAGTTGCAACCTTTGATGTTCCGTTTCGGCGCTCTGTCTTTCAGCCTTGCATTGATGACCATAGGCCTCGGCCTGCTGCAGGCCAGCTTGGGCTTGCTGCCATTTTTGCTTAATGTGCCCGAGCTGCTTCGTCTTCTCCAGGCGAGTGTTCAACGCCGCCAGAGCTTGATGCAACGGCCCTTGGCGCTCGGCGCTTGAGCACAGTTCCTTCTCCTCTGACTTAAGCTTTTGTTGTTGCTGCTGCCATTGTTCCAGCTCAGTGTGGCTCTGCTGCTCTACCCGTTCAAGGCGCCCAAGCTCCACTAGGCCAAGCTCATGCTCCTCGGTCAGTTGCTTGAGCTCATTAATAGCCGGCTGCAGCTTGTCGAGTTGTTCAAGCTCTCGTCGCAGCTTATTAGCTTGCTCATCCAACTCGGCGAGTGTTGCCTTGTCATCTGTAGCCTGTTTCAGACGCTGCTCGGCGCTCTGCAACTGCTTGGCATAGTCAGCCTCCTTGGCTTTAGCCTGCTGCCACTCCTGCTGGCGAAACTGCAACTCTTTGAGGCTTGGCAGCAGCTTTTCAGCCTTGCGGGCTTTCTCCAATGTCTGCTGGTGCAGCTCGATTTCAGCGCGCCGCTGCTCAAGCGCATCAAGCTGGGTTTGTAGCAGCTTGCGGCGCTCAAACTCGGCGGTTAACGCCTTGGCGTTATCGAGCGTTTTGGCACTCTGGGCCAAGGCTTCGCTGGCTTTTTGTTTGTTACCTGTCGCCTCGGTCAAAGAGGGGGTCAGAGCGGCAATTTCCGCGGTCAACTGCTCGAGACTCTCGACACCGGCGGTTTCCAAAATCCCGGCGCGGCGTGATTGCAAGTCTCTGGCCTTTGCCTTGATTTCCAGCGCCTGCTGTTTGAGGCGCTCTTCAATGCGGCGGTAGATATGGGTTTGAAACAGCTGGCTGAAGATCTTTTCCCGCTCTTTGGAGTCTGCCAGCAAAAGCTCGCGGAACTTGCCCTGGGGCAGCACCATCACCTGGCGAAACTGATCCACATCCAGGCCGGTCAACTCTTCGATGCAGGCGTTGGCATCCGTGACCTTACTGGCCACCAGCAACTCTTCAGTGCCATCGGGCATCAGCCGCTTGAGTTCCGCCTCGCTCTTTTGCAGGGTAAAACCCTCGCCCCGGCTTTTGGCTCTTTGCTGCTCGGGGCAACGACGAATGCTGTAGCGTTTTTGCCCCAATTCAAAACTGAAATACACTTCGGTGAGCAGGCCGTCATCGGCATTATCGCAGCGCATCTGGCTGCCTTCTCGCTCGTTACCTGTGGTTTTGCCGTACAGGGCAAAACAGATGGCATCCAGAATCGTGGTCTTGCCCGCCCCTGTGGGGCCATTGATCAGAAACAGCGGCTTGTCGCCCAGCTCGGTAAAGTCGATGCGCTGACAATCGGCGAAGGGGCCGAAGGCGCGCATTTCCAAAATCAGCGGTCTCATTGTTCCTGCTCCCTGTGCAACTCTTCAATCAAACGGCTCATGGTCTGCTGCTGTGCCTCTGTCATGGCTTCACCCTGCACCTGACTGAAAAAATCGCTGAACATGTCGAGCTCACCTTTTTTGATTCTGTCGCGGCCAATCTCCTGCCCCTGCTGCCGGGACATCAGGCCCGTGCGCTCGAGATGCAACACATTGGGATAGACGCCGCGCAGTTTGCCCATGGGATCCAGCAGCGCCTGGGTATCGAGCAGACGCACCATCAGGTAATCTTCCCGCCCCGGATCTTTTTCGCCCTGTTGCAACAGTTCATCGAGCAGGCCTTCAATCACCCTCACATCCCGCCTGGGTTTTAGCGGTAGCAGAGTGATTTTTGGGGTATTAGCTGCGCTCAGCTCCACCAGAGTCACGGATTTTTTCTGTTTGTGTTCACTGAAGGAATATTTCAGCGGCGAGCCCGAATAACGCACGTGCTCGGCGCCCTTGTATTGCGGGCCATGCAGATGCCCGAGCGCTGCGTAGTCAAAGCCGCAAAAGAGTGCAGGGTCGATTTTATCGGCGCCGCCGATACTCAAGGGCCGCTCGGATTCAGACTCATTGCCGCCATCGAGGAAACAGTGGGCCACCACTACCTTGGGCAGGCCTTGGCTGTCGTGCGCCTGAACCTGCTCCAGCAAGCAGGCCATCGCCTGCTGATGACTGCCGGCATCTACCTCCAGCACATGCCTTACCTGCGCCGGCTCGGCATAGGGAATGGGATAGAAACAGGCATCGCCGTCACGGCCTTTGAGGATAAGCGGCTTAACCTGCGCTTGCAGAGGGCCGCTAATATAAAGGCCGCTGGCGGCCATTTGCCGCGCCGCAAACCCCAGCCGCTCCTGGCCGTCGTGATTGCCGGCTATCATAAGCACAGGAATTTGATGCTCATTGAGCAAGGTATTGAGGAACTTATCCAGCAGGGCAACCGCGCTGGCAGGCGGGATCGAACGGTCATATATGTCACCGGCAACCACCAGGGCATCAACCTGATGCTCAGCGGCAAGTGCCACTATCTGCTCAAGCATATAAGCTTGTTCATCCAGCAGCGACTCGTTGTGCAGTTGCCGACCGATATGCCAGTCCGAGGTATGGATAAATTTCATTGGGCGCTAAGATTGCAGGCGAATACGTGAGCCTTATGGTATGCAAAATCAATGCAATAGTATATGCGCCTGCCGAGGTTCTGCGACCGAGTGCTTACCACTCAGCCGTCTGTCTTATTTGGGTTTAAAAACTCCACTGATATTGATCGGCCAGCAGCTTGAGGCTCATCACCAGAGACATGACCACCACCAGCGGCTTGATGATCTTGCTGCCCTTGGTGATCACCAGACGAGAGCCCAGAGTCGCCCCGGCGGCCTGCCCTGCCAGCATCACCAACCCCAGCAGCCACACCACCTTGCCACCGAGGGCAAAAAAGATGAGCGAAGCAATATTGGTGGAAAAATTCAGTACCTTGGCATGAGCCGTCGCCTTGGCCAGACCGAACCCCGCCAAAGACACAAACGCCAGGGCAAAGAAGCTGCCGGTGCCCGGGCCGAAAAAGCCGTCATACAAACCCACCCCGAGTGCGGCGGTAAAGGCAAATACCCTAGGTGTCAGAACCCTGGCGCGGTCATCTTCGGTGATTTTTTTGGAAAACAAGAAGTAACAACCAATAGCCAAAATAAGAAACGGCAGCATCAACTCCAGCACACTGGCATCTATCAACTGAACCAAAATCGTACCGACTGAGGCGCCGACAAAGGCGCAGCCAATTGCCAGTTTCATCTCACCCAAATTCACCATTCCTTTACGGACAAAGTAGAGGCTGGCGAAGAAACTGCCACCACAGGCCTGTAGCTTGTTGGTGCCGAGCGCAGTCGCCGGAGGCAGTCCGGCCCACATAAGCGCCGGAATAGTCAACAGGCCACCGCCACCGGCGATAGAGTCAATAAAGCCCGCCACCAGAGCAACCAAAAACAGAACCGTAGCCAATTGCAGAGTGAGTTCAAATGCCATTTTTATGTTATCGAATACTGAGTTGAAGGATTGCTATTAGACGCAGTTTGCCCGCAAAAGGCAAAGGAGTTATTCTCGTTTTCACGTGAGATTTTCTCACACAATAAACAGCGGAGAAAACATGTTTCAGGAATTACCGCCTCTCAATGCCCTGCGTTCATTCGAGGCGGCGGCAAGGCTACAAAGCATTACCCTGGCGGCGCAGGAGCTGTATGTGACCCACGGTGCCATCAGCAAACAGGTGCGCTTACTCGAGAGTTTTCTGGGGTTCAGTCTGTTTGTGCGTCAACACAGGCAACTGGCGCTCACTGATGAGGGGCGGCAATACCTGCCGCAGGTGCAGGCGGCACTGCAGACCCTGGCCAATGCCACCGCCGAGTTGAAACGTCAAAGTCTCAAGGCGCAGACCCTGGCTATCAATGTGTTGCCCAGCCTGACCATCAACTGGTTAATCCCGAGAATGGAGGAATTTAAGTCACGCTTTCCGCAATTGTATGTGGATCTCACCATAGGCGACTTCGCCGTCGACTTTGCCAGCGGTCGCTACGACATCGCCATTCGCTCCGCCACCAGTGAGCCTCAGGGAGTGAATGTGATCAAACTGATGGATGAAGAGCTGTGTCTGGTGTGCTCACCACTGCTGGCTCCCAAGCTAAAGCAACTGGAAGATATCAACCAGGTGACGCTGCTGAAACACACCACCCGTCCTGAGCTTTGGCCTTACTGGGCCAGGCAACTGGGGATAAAACTTACCACAGAGCAGAAGTTTGGCGTCGAGCATTTCTATATGCTGAGTCAGGCCGCAGCCAGCGGCATGGGGGCGGCGCTGATCCCGCGTTTCTTTATCGAAGATCAGCTCAAGGCCGGCACTCTGGTGATCCCCTTTGAAGCCCCCTTTATCAGCCCCTACAGCTATTATCTGTTAACCCCCAAGTCCAGCAGTCTGCCCCGTAAGTCGGCGCTGTTTATCGACTGGTTGCTGTCCGAGTTTGCGCCATATCGCGTGCAGTGTTAGTGCAAAACAGAGAATCGTGCTGAGTAATAAAGCCTGGCAGCTAATCACAGCTCAAATCTTTTTATAGCTACTTTTCAACACTATGAAGTAAAAAGTGACTCCCAGGTAACTGATAACCCGGATTCAAGTCCAAAGTACAACACTGGCGGTTTGATTCGGTGACCTACATTACAGGCAACCGACGCCATTGGAATGAACTCGTTTGCTTATTCCTTGCTCCAGTGAGCCTGGAGGGGCAACCAAGATTTTGGCAAGGGCTCGAAGGGGAGTAACCTATCAACACCAAGGAGGAGGTATGAAGCACTATCGAGGCAGTTGCCTTTGCGGCAAGGTTCGTTTTGAAATCAACGCTGAGCTGCAGCAATTCTTTTTGTGTCACTGCAGTCGCTGCCGCAAGGATTCAGGTTCGGCCCACAGTGCCAATCTGTTTTCAGACAGCGCCGAGTTAACCTGGCTCAGTGGCCAGGACGCCATTACTGCGTTTACCCTACCCGGTACCCGCCACAGCCGCAACTTTTGCGCCGTTTGCGGCTCGGCGCTGCCCCAAGCGGTCGAGGGTGGCCGCCTGCTGCAAATACCCGCAGGCAGCCTGGACGATGAGCCGGGCCTGACTCCCCAGGCGCACATTTTTTGTCAGACGCGCGCCGCTTGGGATCAGGCTTTGGAACAAGTGCCCTGCCTGGAGCAGGGCCCGGTTTAAGAGTATAGGGCACAGCACTGTGATAAAGGCGCCTACTGCCAGTCCACGTAGCGGTGCCTGACTCGGAAGCGGTTATCTCAGCAGCGATTACCTAGAAAGCTGAGACTTATGATCCCGGGTTTACCGCCAACTCCACCATGGCGGCGGTGTACATCTTAAGGTTCAGCTGCAACTGCTCGCGGGTGATAAACTCATGTTCACTGTGGCCTGTATACTCGACATCCGGCATGGCCGGACCAAAACTGAGGGCATTGGGAAACAGTTTACTGTTGGTGGAACCGCCAATAGCAACAGGTTTAGGGTCGGCAATACCGGTAAACTCGGCAAACACATTGAGCAGGGTCTGCAGATGCGGCGCCTTATCCATCACTTTGGGCTCGCCCCAATAGCTGCTGACATCGACCAGAGTCACGCCGTGGGATTGCTGCCAACCGGCCAGCGCCGCAGACAGCTGTTTATCCAAAGTTTCCGGGCTCTTGCCTACGGGGCGCCTTAGGTTAAGCGTAATGCTGGTCCCCCCCTGCCCCCACTCCACCACAGTCGGCGCCAGCGACATAGGCCCCATAAAGTCATCGCTATAGCCCAGCTCACCAAAGCGCTGGGCATAGAGGTCCAAGCCTATCATTTCATTGATAAATGCCAGGGTTAATGCCGACTGGCTCGGTGCGAATGCCTCAGACTCCAACAGCGCAGCCAGATGCGTTACTGCATTGACACCATCTTCAGGGGTTGAGGAATGGGCCGATTTGCCGTTGGCGGCGATCTCCAGGCTGTCGAAATCCAGGGTAAAATCATAGCGCATCCCCTGCTGGGAGTATGCGGCGCGTTGCAAACGGCTGACCATGGCGCTGTCGGCTCCGCGGATCAGGGCCAAGGCCTGCTGGGGGATCTGACTGGCAAAGGAGCCACCGCTGAAATGCTGCAGCTGCGGTTTATCGAAATTAGGCGCCTTGACTTTGGCTTCAGGTATCGTGAGTTTTATCTGACTCCAGCCCTTCTCGGCGGTGACCACAGGATATTCGGCGTCTATGGTGATATTCATATCGGCCGCTTGATAGTCCTTGAGAAACACTTTCAGCGGCTCCCAGTCCGACTCCTCGGCCAGATATACCATAAGCTCAATGCGGCGATTCAGTTTTACCGACTTGTCCTTGAGCGCCTTCATGGCGTACATGGCGGTGACTATCGGCCCCTTGTCATCTTCGGTGCCGCGGCCTATCAGCTTGCCCGGTTGCGATTGAGTATCCAGTTGATAGGGACTCTGGTGCCAAAGGGTTGAATTGGCCGGTTGCACATCCCCGTGAGTAATAATGCCTAGCTTGTTAGCGCCGCCGCCCCTGTCTTCGCCAAGGCCTATCAAGAGCACATAACCGTGATCGGCATAATCCAGCCCCAACTGCTCCGCTTGGGCCTTGAGCGCCTGCTTGAAGCCGATGAATTCCGGATTGGTGTCGGGCGTCAACCCTGGGATAGCCTCGGTATTGAAGTACACCAACTCGGCGAGGCTCTGTTCCATCTCGCTGCCGTAGCGGTCAAGACTGTACTGGGCCAAGGTTTTCGACAGTGGCGAGACTTTACTCAATGCAGACTCAGTACCTTGGGCAGCGCTTACGCTTGAAGTCTGGCTCGAAGCCTGAGGCGTAAAGCCGCTCTCTGCGCTTACAAAAGGAGCGAACAAGCACAGGGACAGCGACAGGGATAAACGGGAAACTGTTCTTATCATCATGGCAGGGTGGCTTTTGTTATCTTTTATTATCAAAGGCCTGAGAGTGTGCCACAGATACAGTTTCGATACTGCATTCGCTAAATTTTGTTACAAACTAAACAGGACAAAATTGGCCTTTTTCAATACGCCATGTTACTAAGGACGGCTTCGGCGCGGCCCGCCGCGCCATACGGGAGATAAACACCAGCATAGAGGAATAACAATGAAGGGAATGACCCTCTCTCCAGTGGCTCTGGCCCTGGGATTGGCGCTGACACTGAGCGCCTGCGACAACCAGCCTGTATCCCAGAGCGACACATCTGCCCAAACCCAAACGCCTGCGCTCCAGAATGGCACAGGCACAAACCCAGCCGCTGCCAAGGCCGAACAAACCCGGGACAACCCTTTCTTCCAGCCCTGGAATACTTACCTTGAAATCCCCGCCTTTGATCGCATCCAGTCCGAGCATTACCTGCCGGCCTTCAAACAAGGGATTGCCGAGCGCAAAGCGGAAATTCAGGCCATCATAAACAATCCGGCCGCCGCTGACTTTGCCAACACCATAGAAGCCATGGAACGCAGTGGCGCCTTGCTGACCAAGGTGTCAGGGGTGTTTTATAACCTCACCAGCGCCGACACCTCCGCCGAGCTGCAGAAGATCTCCAAGGAAGTATCCCCGCTGTTATCTTCCAGCCGCGATGATATTTACCTGAACAACGCCCTGTTTCAGCGGGTCAAGGCTGTCTATCAGCAAAAAGATCAGCTGGTACTGAACCCGGCGCAGCAGAAACTGCTCGAAGACACCTACAAACGCTTCAGCCGCGGCGGTGCCAACCTGGATGACGCAGGTAAAGCGGAGCTTCGAAAGCTCAATGAGGCGATTGGCAAGCTGAGCCTGGAGTTCGGCGATAATGTGCTGGCAGAAACCAACGACTTTGAACTTGTGATAGACCAGCAGGCCGATCTGGCCGGTCTGCCGCAGGATGTGATTGACGTTGCCGCCCAGGCGGCCATCAAGCGCGGCCATTCCGGCAAGTGGGTATTTACCACCCAACGCCCCTCCGTCACCCCGTTTTTAACCTATGCCGATAATCGTGAGCTGAGAGAAAAACTCTACAAGGGTTATATCGAGCGCGGTAACAACGACAACGCCCACGACAACAAGAAGGTGCTGGCAGAACTGGCGGCTCTTAGAGCCAAACGAGCCCAGCTTCTGGGCTATCCGAGCCACGCCCACTATGTGCTGGAAGAGCGTACCGCCAAGACTCCGGAAAATGTCTATGCCCTGCTGGATAAAATTTGGCCCGCCGCCCTGGCCCAGGCCGAAGCCGAAAAGGCCGAGATGCAAAAGCTTATCGACAGCGAAGGCAAGGACTTCAAACTGGCCGCCTGGGACTGGTGGTACTATGCCGACAAGATACGTGTCGCCAAGTACAGCTTCAACGAACAGCAGACCAAGCCTTACTTCTCGCTGGAAAACACCCTCAAGGGCGTGTTCTACACCGCCAACCGCCTCTATGGCATCAGTGTCACCGAGCGTGACGATCTGCCCAAGTATCACCCGGATGTACGTACCTTCGAGGTGAAAGACAAAGACGGCAGCGTTATCGGTATCTTCTTTGGCGATTACTATGTCCGTGACAGCAAACGCGGCGGCGCCTGGTCCAATGCCTATCGCCGTCAGGCGGTGGTCCATGGCGTCAACGAGCAGCCCATCATAGTCAACGTGCTCAATTACCCTCGTCCCAGTGGCAATGAGCCGACGCTGCTGACCTTCGATGAAGCCGGTACCCTGTTCCATGAATTCGGCCATGCGCTGCACGCCTTGCTGTCCAAGGTGGAGTATCGTTCCCAGTCCGGCACTTCTGTGCCCCGCGACTACGTGGAGTTCCCGTCACAGGTGATGGAAAATTGGATGACTCAACCGGATGTGCTGGCGCATTTTGCCAAGCACTATCAAACCGGCGAGGTGATCCCCCAGAGTTTGGTAGACAAGATCCGCGCCGCCAGTAAGTTCAACCAGGGTTTCGCCACAGTGGAATACATGGCAGCCACCAAGCTGGATCTGGACTGGCACAGCAGCAACGTCACCGAACCTCAGGATGCGGCCGCCTTCGAGCAACAATCGCTGAGCAAAATGGGGCTGATCTCTGAGATAGCGCCGCGCTATCGCTCCACCTACTTCAGCCACATCTTCTCCGGAGGATATTCGGCCGGTTATTACTCCTATATCTGGTCTGACATTCTTGGCGCCGATGCCTTTGAGGCCTTCAAGGAAAACGGTATTTTTGACCCGGCTACCGCCAAGGCTTTTCGCAGCAACATCCTAGAGCGCGGTGGCAGTGAAGATCCTATGGCACTTTACAAGGCGTTCCGTGGTCAGGAAGCCGCCATTGAGCCACTACTGCGCAGCCGCGGCCTGCTGGCGGAATAAACGCTTGCCGGATTGGTAATGCCCAGCCACGCAAACAAAAAAGCCGTTCGCTGAGTGAACGGCTTTTTTGTTCTTTCTCAGGGCTGGACTTTTTCAGGGCTGGGCTTTCTCAAGGCTGACCGGTGTATTGCTTGACTCCGGGCGGGATAACAAACCAGTCCTGCTTTTCACTGACCCAGGCATGGGCGCTCGGCTCAATGATACGGGTATCTTCCAGGTTGCTGGGCTTGAGCTTGATGCTCTGCGGCTCCGCCGGGTTATAGTGATAGATACGATTGCCGCAACGACCACAAAACTTGGCGGCGCTGATATTGCCGCTGGCCGAACCACGCTGCCAATGGCTCAGTTCGCCACTGAATTCTATATCTTCGGCTCTGACAATCGCCGTAATGCTGAAGGCACTGGTGGACAGCTTCTGGCATTCCTTGCAGTGGCAGGCCACCACCATCTGCGGCGGCGCCAACAAGCGATAACTGACAGCGCCGCACTGGCAACTGCCCTTGATGGGATAACGAATAGCTTCCATAGCTTTTATCATCTTATCTTAGAAAAACACCCGCCATTTGGCGGGTGTTATCAAAGGGTTCAGTCTACCAGACCTCGGCGCTTGAGCAGCGCATCCACTGTGGGTTTCTGGCCGCGGAACTGGATGTAGTCCTGCATCAGATCCTCACTGTTCCCCTTGGAGAGAATTGCCTGACGATACTTGTCACCATTGGCTCGTTTGAGGCCGCCTTCTGCCATGGTATGGGCAAAGGCGTCGGCAGCGAACACTTCGGTCCACAGGTAAGCATAATATCCGGCCGAGTAACCACCACCGAATACATGGCTGAAATAAGTCGACTGGTAACGCGGCAACACAGGCGCGTAATCCAGGCCGTGCTTGGCGCGGGCCTTGGCTTCGAAGGATTTAACGTCCGCCACTTGTTCACCGGCCTTGAGGGAGTGCCACTCCATATCAAGCAGCGCTGCGGCCAGATACTCTACCGTGTCATAGCCCTGGTTGAAGCTGGCCGCTGCTCGCACTTTTTCCAGCAAGGCTTGCGGAATCGGCTCGCCGGTTTTGTAGTGCTTGGCATAGTGAGCCAAAACATCCGGATCTGTGGCCCAATCCTCGTTGGCCTGGGAGGGGAACTCAACAAAGTCCCTCGGGGTAGCAGTACCAGCCAGGCTTGGGTATTTCACCTGCGAGAACAAACCGTGAATGCCGTGGCCAAACTCATGGAACATGGTGGTCACTTCATCAAAGGTCATCAGCGTAGGCTGACCTTCGGCTGGTTTGGGAATATTGAGCGCGTTATAGACCACAGGTTTGTTATCCAAAAGGAAACTCTGGGTCACCAACTCATCCATCCAGGCGCCACCGCTCTTGCCCACTCTGGCGTAAGGGTCCAGATAGAAAAGCCCGATGGAGCTGCCGTCTTCGTTGAATACTTCCCAGGCGCGGACATCCTCCTGCCATACCGGCAGATCCTTACGCTCTTTCATCGTGATGCCGTAGAACTTCTGCATGGCGTAGAACATGCCGTCATTCAGCACGGTATTGAATTCGAAGTAGGGCTTGATCTGGCTCTCATCCAGATCGTATTTGGCCTTGCGAACCTGCTCGGCATAGAAGGCCCAATCCCATGGCTGCAGCTCAAAGTCGGCACCACTAGCCTTGATTTGCGCCTGGATATCCTTGCCTTCAGCCTTAGCCTTGGCAACGGCCTTGGGTGCCAGGTCATCCAAAATGGCAAATACCGCATCCGGATTAGCAGCCATCTGATCGGCCAGTACATAGTCAGCCCAGGTTTCATAACCCAGCAGTTTGGCCTTTTCGGCGCGCAACTGTGCCTGCTTGAGTACGATAGGACCATTGCTGGCCATGGCACGATTGGCCGAAGTCTGCCAAATTTTCTCTCTCAGGCCTCTGTCCTCCAGGCTCGACAGCAGTGGCTGGCGGGTAGTATTCACCAGGCTTATCAGGTAGCCCTCTTTACCCGCTTCCTTGGCGGCGTTGGCCAGGGCGCCTATCTCATCCTCACTCAAGCCTTTGAGCTGCGCCTTATCGGTCACCAGGATCACATCATCCTTGAACGACTTGAGAATGTTTTGCGAAAACTCGGTCGACAATGTAGCCAGCTCACCGTTGAGCTCACGCATTTGGGTCTTGTCGGCTTCGCTCAATTTGGCGCCGGCACGAACGAATTGATTGTAATAGAAGTCCACCAGGCGTTGATCTTGCGCGCTCAGACTATCTTTATGGTGGTAGACGGCTTCAACCCGGGCAAACAACTTGGGATTGAGGAAAATATTGTCGCTGTGCTCTGTAAGCTTGGGAACGATTTCCCCTTGAATGGCTTGAAGCTCATCATTGGAAAGCAAGCTCACCATACTGAAAAACACTCTTGTTGTGCGGTTGAGAAGAGCGCCGCTCTTTTCCATCGCCACTATAGTGTTATCAAACGAAGCGGCTTCGCTGTTGTTGATTATACTGGCGATCTGCTGCTTGTGTTCCTTGAGCCCGGCTTCAAAGGCCGGCAGATAGTCTGCTGTCTTTATCTTGTCGAACTGCGGCGCATGATATTGCAGCGGACTTGGGCTGAGCAGCACATTGCTTGCGGTTTGCTCAGCACTTTTTGCCTCTGGCATACTTTGACTCACTTGTTTTACCTGGGTATTGCTGACAGTTTCTTTGGTTTGCTGTTCGGCACAGGCGCTCAGCACCAGTGCAGCGCCTATGGCGGTGGCGATTAATGTCTTACGCATCTTGACTCCATTAACGGCAGGCTATTGCTTAGGGAGGGTACGAATCAGTCCTCATGGCATTCTGCATAGGACTTGTTCGCACCTTCCATTGTTATAATTTGCTACCCGGGACACCTGTCTCGGCGGGGCAACAGCCCTGTTGATTCCCGCCCCTACCTTAACAACTCTTCCGCTCTTTGGACAATGACTTAACTGTAAGAAATTCTGCTCACTTACCGTCAATTCGATATGAATGCGCATGCGTCCCGCCGATAGCTCAGGCTTATCTGTTTAGGCAAGAAAAGTGTGCGCCTGCCACAGCATCGGGTGGCACCGGTCTGCTCAATGTCACAAATTGTCACTGGTTTTTACCGTCCAATGTCACATAAATGTCTTCGCCTTTGGCTATACTGCGCCTCGCCTAACCAGGTTAATCATATGATTAACAACAGGTTGACAAGGTGATGGCGGGAAAGTCTCCCGGGGTCAATAATAAAAACCAAGAGTAGTAAACAATGCAAACCAAGACATTAATCACACTGGCGATTGCCGCCGCACTGGGACTCAGTGCCTGTAACAGCGACGACAATGATGAACCAACGGTCAGCGTAAATCTGCGGGTATTGGAAACCACAGATCTGCACACCAACATCATGGATTACAACTATTACAGCGGCAAGGAAGACCCCACTATAGGTCTGGCCCGTACCGCCAGCCTGATCCATGCCGCCCGCAAAGAAGTCACCAACACTGTATTGGTCGATAATGGCGATCTGCTGCAGGGCAGCCCTATGGGCGACTATATGGCCAAAGTGGGTATCGCCGATGGTGAAGTGCACCCCGCCTACAAGGCGATGAACCTGCTTGATTATGCCGTGGGTAACATAGGCAACCACGAATTCAACTACGGCCTGGATTTTCTGGAAAAATCCCTCGCCGGTGCCCAGTTCCCCTATATCAACGCCAACGTTTATTGTGATGCCGATGATTGCTGGAACGGGATCAAAAAAGGTGACAACCTGTTTACCCCATACCTTATCAAGGAAACCGAGGTTAAGGACACTGACGGCAACAGCCACAAGCTCAAGATTGGTTATATAGGTTTTGTGCCTCCGCAAATTATGCTGTGGGACAAGCAGAACCTCACCGGCAAGGTACGTGCCGAGAGCATAGTGGAGAGCGCCAAGAAATTTGTGCCGCAAATGAAGGCTGAAGGCGCCGATATCATTATCGCCATTCCGCACTCAGGCATTGGCTCCACCGAAAACCCAGGCGATCCTGCTGCCGAAAACGCCACCTATGCCCTCACCTATGTCGACGGCATTGATGCCATCATGTTCGGCCACAGCCACTCCATCTTCCCCGATGCCCGCTATGGCGACTTGCCCAACACAGATGTGGAAAAAGGCCTGCTTAACGGTGTCCCCGCCGTGATGCCGGGTCGCTGGGGCGACAACATGGGCCTGGTCGACTTCAAACTGCAGCTTAAAGACGGCAAATGGACAGTGCTCTCGGCCCGCACCGAGGCACGCCCCATCTATGACGGCACCAACAAGACGCCTCTAGTGGAAGCCGATAAGGACATTCACGACGCGGTTGAGCTGGAACACCAGGGCACTATGGACTTTGTCGAGCAGCCAATCGGGGTCGCCGCCGCCGACATGTTCAGTTTCCTGACGCTGGTGCAGGACGACCCGACTGTGCAAATTGTCTCCGACGCCCAGATAGCCAACGTCAAGGCCAAACTGCCGGAAGCACTCAAGTCATTGCCGGTGCTCTCTGCAGCCGCGCCGTTCAAGGCCGGTGGCCGTCACAGCACCACCAGTGATGCCGATCAGTATGTGATGGTGGACAAAGGGCCGCTGACCTTCAAGAACGCCGCCGATCTCTATCTCTACCCCAACACTATGGTGGCGGTTAAGCTAAACGGCGCTGAGCTGAAAGACTGGCTCGAGTGTTCGGCCAACCAGTTTAACCAAATAGATCCAGCCAGCACTGAGCCGCAAGAGCTGGTGAACTATAACCACCCCACCTATAACTTTGATGTTATTGATGGCGTGACCTACAAGATAGACGTGACTCAACCGAGCAAATTCGACGCCGATTGTGCTCTGGTCAATGCCGATGCTTCGCGGATTATAGATCTGGCTTTCACCGACAACGAAGGCACTGTTTATACAGGTGAAACCCTGGCGGCCAAGGAGTTTATCGTCGCCTCCAACAACTACCGCGCCTTTGGCGGAAAGTTTGCCGGCACCGGCAGCGAGCACGTGGTACTGGAACTGCCGGACACCAACCGTGAAGCTCTGGCGGCTTACATCACAGAGCAATCCAAGTACAATCCTGAAACCGACAAGTATGACGCCATGGTTAACCCCACGGCCGACTATAACTGGGACTTCAGGAATATAGATACGAATGTTGCTCTGGACATCCGCTTTGTCACCCAGGACAGTGACAAGGCCGCCAACTTCATCCAGGCCAACCAGCAAAGGACCATGACCAAGCTGAGTACCGATGAACTGGGCTTTGCCGTCTACCGCATAGATCTCAAGCCTGCCCAATAAGGCTGTCAGCTGAGACATAAAACGAACCAAGCGCCCTCAGGGGCGCTTTTTATGTTTCTTCACAGATTAAACTTGCCATGATTTAAGCCTTTGACAATGTTATAAAGTAAGTACAGTAAAACACCAGACTCACTCAGCCGTCACGACGGCAAGATTGCAGGAAATCTTTTATGTCTTCGATACCCGCGCCCTTCTCCCAAGCCTGTGAAAACAACCGCGAACCGATACTCAGGATTCTCAAACAGGCATTCTCAGGCTGCCGCAGGGTATTGGAGATAGGCAGTGGTACCGGTCAGCACTCGGTCTACTTTGCCCCAGAGTTACCGCACCTGGTGTGGCAATGCAGCGATCAACCCCAGTATCTTGATGGGATCCGCGCCTGGCATAGCAAACTCCCGGCGAGTAATCTGGCCGAGGTGATCACTCTGGAGGTGTGTTCCCCCTGGCCGCAGGCGGCAACTGAGCCGGCACCGGATGCCATCTATAGCGCCAATACTGCGCATATCATGAGTCAACCCATGGTAGAGGCGATGTTTGCCGGCATAGGCAGAGTATTGCAAAGCGGCGGCCGTTTCTGCCTCTATGGCCCCTTCAACTACCGAGGCGATTACAGCAGCGACTCCAACCGGGTGTTCGATGCCATGTTAAGGCAGCGCGATCCGCAAAGCGGCATTCGCGATCAGGAGTGGATCCTGATGCTGGCCGCAGCCCAGGGGCTTGAGCTTTGTCAGGATCATGCCATGCCCGCCAACAACCGCCTGCTGGAGTTTATTCGTAAAACGGTTCGCTAACGGAGGCAAAGTGATGGGCAAAACAAATGTTTTGCCTGAAAAGTCCAGGCGCTATCTGCCTCTGAAACGCCTTTGGTTTTTACACGGCTTTGGCGTAGAGAAACAGATCTGTGGCCTTGACTTCGCCCTGCTCCAGATAGGGTTTACGCAGACTATCAATAAGCTCAAACCCGGCCGCGGCCAACTCACTGACGAAAAACACTTCGGGATAATAGTGGATAAAGACCCTGTCTCCGGAACTGGAGCTTTGATAGCCGGACGCTTGATAGTCATCCTCCATCGAGGCCAGATACAGGAGCCCGCCGTCATTCAGTAGCGCACGGCAGTCTTGCAGTAAGGCCATCACGTCCTGACGTTCAAGATAAGGCGTGACGAAGAGCAGAAGTATTGCATCAAAACCCTCTGGCGTGTCTAAGTCTTCTAGGTCATCAAGGGTATTAGAGCCATCAGAAACCCCAATACTTACGGGCGCAGCAGTGTTTTCAGGCACATCAAGGGGGGCGATAGCCTGCACGGCATCAGTTTCAAGCAGCGACGTCAGACAACCAAGCTTGCGGCTATCCAGCCGATAAAAACGTCCCTCGGGCAACAATTCACCGGCAAGCGCCACCATGGCCGGCGCCGCATCTATACCCACTATCTCGAGCTCAGGCACCCTGTCTACCAACGTGCCGCTGACATGCCCTGGGCCACAGCCTATATCCAGTAACCGCAGGCGCCGCCCGGCACAGGCCTGATACTGCTTCAGCAAAGAGGCGAATCGGTTATGGGCCGAGTCATAACAATCGTTGCCGGCAAACTTATCCCGATAGGAAAGCGCCATTTTGTCAAAGGTTGCCACGGTTTCCCGGTACTTATCCATTGTGCTTCTCTCCCTGCACCATCAAGAGTCGAGGCTCAGCATACTGACTGGCACAAAAAAAAGCCAACCTCAAGGGTTGGCTTTATCAGAGAGGACTTATTCGCACCTTCCCTTATCAAGGATGGCAGACGTTATGCAGCTCCAGGTTGGTACCTATATCCTTGTTGCGGTTGGCCTTGGCATCGTCGTTACGCAGCTGGGTCAGATGATCCAGATAGGCCTGATCCACATCCTTGGTGATGTAGTGACCATCAAACACTGAGGTTTCAAAGCGCTTGATATCCGGGTTTTCCATTCGCACCGCTTCCACCAGATCGCTCAGATCCTGGAAGATGATGCCATCTGCGCCAATGATACGGGCGATTTCATCGGCATCACGGCCATGAGCAATCAGCTCATTGGAGGTTGGCATGTCTATGCCGTAAACGTTGGGGAAGCGGATCTCAGGCGCAGCCGAGGCGAAATACACCTTCTTGGCGCCGGCTTCACGGGCCATCTCGATGATCTGCTCTGAGGTGGTACCACGCACTATGGAGTCGTCCACTAGCAGCACATTCTTATCCTTGAACTCGGCGCTGATGGCATTGAGCTTGCGTCTGACCGACTTCTTGCGCTCCTGCTGCCCAGGCATAATGAAGGTACGGCCGATATAGCGGTTCTTCACGAATCCCTGACGGTAAGGCAGATCCATGCCACGGGCAATTTCCAGGGCGATATCACAGGAGGTTTCCGGAATAGGGATCACCACATCGATATCATGGTCATACCATTCCTTACGGATCTTCTCACCCAGCTTGGCACCCATGTTGACCCGGCTGGCATAGACTGACACCTTGTCTATGGTGGAGTCCGGACGGGCAAAGTAAACGAATTCGAAGATACAAGGGGCATAACTTGGCGCTTCGGCGCACTGACGGGTAAACAACTCACCTTCCGTGGTGATATACACGGCTTCGCCGGGAGCCACATCGCGCATCACTTCGAAACCAACGGCATCCAGTGCCACACTCTCTGAGGCCACCATATACTCGGTCCCAGAGGCTGTCTCATGCTTACCAAGCACCAGAGGACGAATACCGAAAGGATCGCGAAATGCCACCAGGCCCTGACCAATAATCATAGCCACCACGGCGTAGGCACCGCGGGTATCGGCGTGCACCCGGGAAACGGCATCGAACACTTCATCCGGGCTCAAGGTCAGGCTGTCGGTTTTGTCCAGCTCATCGGCCAACAGGTTGAGCAGCACTTCAGAATCGGACGTGGTGTTCACATGGCGGCGCTTGTTGCGCAGCCCTTCGGCCAGTTGCAGTGTGTTGGTCAGGTTGCCGTTGTGCGCCAGAGAGATCCCGAAAGGAGAGTTCACATAAAACGGTTGGGCTTCAGAGGCACTGGAGCTGCCGGCGGTGGGATAACGCACATGGCCTATGCCGGCGTTGCCCTGCAGCCGCTGCATATGCTTGGGTTCAAATACGTCCTTGACCAGACCATTGGCCTTACGCAGGCGAAAGGCATTCTGATCGATAGTCACTATGCCTGCAGCATCCTGGCCACGGTGTTGAAGCACTGTCAGTGCATCATAGATGGTCTGATTGACCGCCGAGCGGCCAACGATTCCGACGATACCACACATGGGTAAGCTTCCTCATTGTAAGATGTTCTGATAATTGTATTTTTTATATTTTGGGTACAAAGCTTGAGGTATTTTCCAAGTAGTCAAAAAACCACTGGATAACCACCCCGAATTCGGGCACCAGTTGCGAACCCTGCCACCAATCGGTTTTGGGCGCGCCGGTAAAGGCATCCATAAAAAAGAGTATGGCACTGACTATCAATGCGCCGCGCAGCGCACCGAAACACAGGCCAAGAATTCTGTCCGTTCCCGAGAGCCCTGTCTTGGAGACCAACTGGCCTATCAAATAGTTCACCAAGGCCCCCACTATCAGGGTGACAACAAACAGGATGGCGATAGCAACCCCGTTTCGCAGCACCTCATCATTGATTTGGGTGATATGAACGGCAAGGTCTTGATAAAACTGGCTGGCGATGAAAAAAGCGGCGAACCAAACCACCAGCGACATGGCTTCTTTGGCAAAACCACGGATCAGACTGATAAGAGTCGATAATCCGATAACTATGATAATGGCGTAATCTATCCAAACCATGGGTAGAAGTATCCGGTGAAGATTTAAGTCGGCGGGATTCTACCAGAGAAGGCAAGCATTCTCACCCCCGGGGCGTAAATAATTGCTTGCCGACTCGGGGCAAACTGTCATCTTTCCTGTGGGTTATAGCGAACTACTTTACCCTTGAGTTTGGTCAGCTGTTCCACTTTCTGCTGTTGCTGTTTGATGCGTTCGCTGGAGACATCCGGACCGACAAACACCCGGGTCAATTTGCCGTCCACAGGCTTATCCGGCAAGGTATAGGCGCTGAATCCGGCCTTGCGCAATTTGGCCACCAGGGCTTTGACATTGGCCGCATTACTGAAGGCGCCGAGCTGTAAAGTCCAGGCCGCATCACTGGGTTTGGCCTTGGGTTCGGGAGTCTTTTTGGCCTCCTGCGGCTTGGATTGGGCGGTGTTGGAAACACTGTTTTCGGTAGCCTTCACCTCGGGAGCGGGTTCGACTTCAACCTGAGGCTCGTCTGTCTCCTGCGCCAAGTCTAGAGTCTCGGCGACATCCAGGGTTTGAAACTCCCCCGGCTCCGCCAATTGCGATTCGGTATCCGGCCGCAGCGGAATTTCAGTGAACTGCTCTTGCTGGCGCTCTTTCTTGCCATCGAGAATGTCAGGTAAAAAGATCACCCCCAAGGCGACCAATACTACGGTACCTACCAGACGGTTATGAAACTGAGTCGACAAAATATCTTCCTTCCAGTCAATAATGGAAGTTCTTGCAAAGGACTAGGGCCATTTGCTGCGAACCACGCCTTGCATCCAGGCCCGTAAGCCGACGCAGAGCACACATGGGACTTGTTCGCACCTTCCTTAGATAAGCGCTTTAAAGCCCGAAACAGTGTAAAAGGAGCCAAAGACAATTACCACATCTTCGGCGCCGAGTTTGGGTTTGAGGTATTGCCAGCAATCTTGCATCTGTTCAAATTCCCGGGCGTCACAGCCATCCGGCAGGGCTTTTCGCAAACGGCCGGCATCGGCACCACGCTCATTATGCAAGGTCACCAACAACCAGCTGTCTATGCTAGGCGCCAGCGCTTGCATTACGCCTTCGATATCCTTGTCCTTGAGCATACCGCAAACGCCATAGACTCGCCCCTTGGCCTGCAGTTCATCCAGCCTTTGCGCCAGATAGCGGGCCGCGTGGGGATTGTGCGCCACATCCAAAATAATCAGCGGCGCCTCGCAGATATGCTCCATTCTGCCGCTGAGCCTGGCACTGGCGAGCCCTGAGCAAATCGCCGCTTCGGAAAGCTCAGGCCAGAGTTGTTCCAGCGCCGCCAAGCTGGTGGCGGCATTGGGCAGAGGTAATTGCGGCCTGGGTAAGCCCTCAAACTGCCAGTGCTCACCGCAAAAATCCCAGCCAGTGCTGGTTTGCTTGTAGCAAAACGCCTGCCCTACCGCCTTGAGTAAGGCGCCCTTTTCATTGGCAACCTCAACCACGCTGGCAGGCATCTCGGCATCGCCCACTATCGCCGGGCGGTTGTGACGGAAGATGCCGGCCTTCTCACGGCCAACCAGTTCCCGGGTGTCACCAAGATACGCCTGATGATCAAGATCTATGGCGGTTACCACACTGACATCGGCATCTATGATATTGGTAGCATCCAGCCGGCCTCCCAGCCCCACTTCCAGAATAACCAGATCCAGCTTGGCCTGCTTGAACAGCAGTAATCCAGCCAGGGTGGCATATTCAAAGAAGGTCAGCGAGGTGTCGCCTCTGGCCGCCTCTATGGTTTCAAAGGCCGAAATAAAGTCGCTATCCGGCGCATCGACACCGTCTATCCGCACCCGCTCATTGTAATTGAGGATATGGGGCGAGCTGTAAACTCCGACCCGATAACCCGCCGCGCGCATGATCTGCTCCAGCATACGGCAAGTGCTGCCCTTGCCATTGGTACCGGCAACTGTGATCACCTTGGTGCTGCCCAGTGACTGCACCCCGAGCCTGGTGGCAACTTGGGTGACCCGCTCGAGCCCCATGTCGATTTCAGTCGGATGAATAGCCAGCAGGTAGTCCAGCCAAACTGACAAAGGAGCATCGGCTCCAGGTAGTGGCGGCAGATGAGCGGATGATTGCGACATTTGATTCTTCCCTTAAATCTTGATGTTGCCGCAAGCAAAAGCGTGGTGGCAACAGCATGCTAACGGTTTCAGTCCGGCATAAACAGTGGGCCCATGGCCAACTTGGGCAATTGATATTGCTCAGGATAGCTGACATGCACCAGATAGAGGCCATTGGGTTTGGCGGTGGGGGCAGCCTTGGTTCTGTCTTTAAGCTCCAGCAACTGTCCCAGCCAATCCAGCGGCTGATTGCCAAGCCCCACTTCCAGCAGCGAGCCGACAATATTACGCACCATATGATGCAAAAAGGCATTGGCTTCGATATCCACTATCACATACATGCCCTGGCGGGTCACACTGACTCTGTGCACATTGCGAAACGGGGTGCGCGACTGGCATTGGATCGCCCTGAAACTGGTGAAGTCGCGCTCACCCAGCAGATACTGAGCTGCCTGATGCATCTTCTGTTCGTCGAGGTCGCCGTGATAATGGCTGACGCCACCACGCAAAATACCGGGACGGAAATTGTGGTTGTAGATGATATATCGGTAGCGACGAGCAGTTGCCGAAAAGCGGGCATGAAAACTGTCGTCTACCTCTTTGGCCCAGCGCACCGCAATATTGTCCGGCAGATTGGCATTGACGCCCAGGGTCCAGGCGCCTTCTTTACGAATGGCAGAAGTATCAAAATGCACCACTTGCCCGGTGGCGTGTACCCCGGCATCGGTGCGACCGGCGCATTGCAGTGCTATCGGCTCATTGGCGACCAGAGACAAAGCTCGCTCCAACTGCCCCTGAACTGAATCCACTTCGGCCTGGCGCTGCCAACCATAATAGCCGCTGCCGTCATATTCGATACCCAACGCAATACGCATCTGTTTCTCCCCTGATCTCAAGGCGGCGAATTCTACCACAGAGCAGGCATTCGCCTCCAAGAAAAAGCCCGGACAATAAACGGACTGCATAAAAAACGGCGCCTGGGGCGCCGTTTGAGTATTGACTGAGCTCTAGCCCAAGGTTTTTATCAGGGCTGCGGCTTCCTCTTGCTGGCGAGCGTTACCATCAAGCTCCACCTCTTTAAGCAATGCCTTGGCGCTGTCTTTGTCATCGATTTCGATATAGGCCCGCGCCAAGTCCAGCTTGGCGTTGACAGAGTTTTCCTCATCATCGACGTCGACCATAGCGGCGGCGCCAACGAGGGAATCGAGTTCGCCCATATCCACGTCCAGTTCCTTGTAGGGGTCGGTATCACTGTTGCCTTCATCGGCTTCACTGAGCAGGCGCTCAATATCGATAAATCCGTTTTCCTTCTGGAAGGCGCTGAGATCGTGCTCCGGCACCATGCTGGAAGCGACCTTGCCCTTTTCTTTGGCATCGAGGGCTGCCAGCGCTTCATCCACTGTCAGTTTATGATCTTCGAGATCCAGCGAGTCATCATCATCCAGTTCAAGACTGAATTCTTCATCCACCTCGGCTTCGTTGACAACGTTTTCAGAGAAAGCGGCCAACAGATCATCGTCGCTCAGACTCTTATCACTGTCGTCACTATCCTGGGCCAGGCCGATATCCAGAGCCTGCTCGGTATCTGTTAGGCTGTCTTCAACTTCAACAGCCTGTTCCTGGCTTGAGAGCTCCTCTTGAGTCAAGAGCTCTTCTATGGCTGTAGGCTGTTGCTCTTCTTGCTCCGAGGGCTCTTCTTGCGCTGAAGGCTCTTCTTTCGCTGAAGGCTCTTCCTCAACCAAGAGCTCTTTGGGTGCAGAGGGCTCCCACTCAAGCATATGGGGATCATGGCTTTTGCCGCCGGCCTTGAGATCGTCGAAGAAGCCGGAATCCTTGTCGCTGCGTTGACCGCTTTGCAGCTCGTTATCGCTATCCCTGCTCTCATCGGCCAAAATATCGGTTTCATCAGGCTTCTTAGGCTCGTCCAAGTCCTCAGCCTGCGACAAGCCTGCCAGCATGGTATCCAATTCGGCATCGCTGCGCTCAGTGGCATCATCAGACTCAACCTCTGAGCTATCTTCCTCGTCTGTTTCAGCGATTGCCTCATCAGGGTTGTCTAGCGCAACAACATCATCCGCAAGCCCTGCCAACAAGGCGTCCAGATCTTCACTCTCTTCCTCAGCTTGAACCGGCTCTGCTGCTTGAGTCTCGACAGCTTCGTCCAAGTCATCGAAACCTGCCAGCAAGGCATCTATGTCTGCCTCTGTGTCGCTGGAGTCTACGGCAACCTTGTCATCTTCAAGCTCGGCGGCGATAACGTCGCTTAAGTCTTCCTCTTCAGAATTCAGTTCTACCGGCGAGTCGAATCCTGCGAGCAAAGCATCTATGTCCGCTTCTTCGCCCAGCTCGGTACCAGTTGAGTCATCCTCATCCAGCTCGGCGGCTATGGCAGCACTGAGATCTTCCTCGGCTTCAGCCCTACTATCGTCTTCAACTTGAGCACTGGCTTCAATTTGAGCACTGGCTTCAATTTGAGGTTCTGTGTCTTCTTTGACGTCAAACCCGGCCAGCAGCGCATCGATATCGGCTTCCTGTGTCTCATCCAGAGTCTCGTCAGCCTGCTCATCTTCGGCCAATTCGGCGGCGATAGCGGCACTGAGATCTTCATCCAGCTCTGCCTTCGCTTCTCTCTCTGAAATCACCTCTTTGTCTTGTTCAAAAGCAAACTCTTGATCGAGTTCTTGGCTAAAACCCTGTTCAAAAGCAGCAGTCACATCTTCCGGTAGGGTTTCACTCAGATCAGGCTCTGATGCTGGAACACTTTCGGCCTGCCAATCTTCAGGAATAACTTCCTGTTTATCGGTATCGTCCAAGCCAGCCAGCAATGAGTCCAAGTCTTCCTCGCCAGCATCTTCCTGCTCACCGGCCTCTTGTTCACCCATAGCTTCAGCCCAGAGATCATCGAGCGACTGACCTTCATCTTCAGCCTCTTGGCTGGTATCCCCTTCGCCTGAGTCGATGAACATCTCCTGCGCCATATCCATCTGCTCGTTGTCACTCTCAACTTCCGGCTCAGGCTGCAGCGCTGAGCTGTCGACATCCAGCAATGAATCAATGGAATCGTCCGGATCATCGTCCAGACGCACGGCCAGTTCATCGTTGGCGTTTGCCATCTCGGCCGTGGCCGCGCCGGCAACAGCTGCGGCTGCCATTGGGGCAGCATCTGTCTGTGGCGCTTGACCATTAGCCTGCTTACGCTTGCGGCGCAACATGCTCCACAGCAGCAACAACAACAATACCGCGGGTACTGCGGCAGCCAGCACCAACAATAATGGGTTATCCATCAAACTGCGCCAGAGGTCGTCCGGCTCATTCGCCGTAGCATTGGCGACTTGAAGCTGCTGTTTGAGATCAGCATTTTCGGCCTTGAGTTGCTGTTCCTGTTTTTTACTGGCCTGTAGTGACTCTTCCAATACCGATAGACGCTGATTCAGCTCATCAATTTGCGCCTGCAGCCCTTGGTTATCCGTATTGGCCACCAAGAGTTGATCCTGAGCACGCCCCAGCTCATCGGTCAGACTCAGGTTGCGGCTCTGCAATGCTTCAATGCTGTTATCGTCTGCCGTTTCTTGGGTTGCTTCTGTTACTGTATTTGAGGATTTAGTAGAAGCCACTTGAGTGGGTTCAGTGGATGACTCACTGACTTTGGGCTGCTCACTGTTATCCTTGACACTTGTACTCACCTTGGATGGCTGCGTCGCAGGTTGAGGTTGGGTGGCCGTCGTTGGCTCTTTTACGGCTTGGCTTGAACGCTCTGGGGCTTTAGCGGTTTCAGTTTTGCCATTATCTGCTTTTAGCGGCTTACCGGAAGACCAGCGCTTATCATCCTGTTCGGCGCGAGCTCTGGCCATACTCAAAGGAATAGCCTGCATCACCTCCTTGGAAGGGATAAGCAGTATCATACCCCGTTCGAGGCTGTTGTAGTTATTGGATGAGAAAGCGTGCGGGTTGGCTTCAAAAATCGCGGCCATGACCTGATAGATACTGACACTGGGATCCGGTCTGACTTTCTGGGCAATACTCCAAAAGGTGTCCGATGTTGTCGTCGGGCCATACTGGCGCACCTGCTGGCGCACTTGACCGTCGGGACCGGTAATTTTCAGGCCTTCTGCATGGGCGGGTTCTATAAGACTACTTGGGTTCAGGGCAAAAAAAGCGGCCATCAGGCCAACAAGATATGAAGTGCGAAAGTTCATCCATTCTTCCCTTTCAAGCGCTGGTTTCGCCGGCTGACGACTGGCTTTAGGCATTTGTATTTATTGAGATTACTATAAACCAGAAATGTCCGCCCTGCTACTGTTCACATTTGCAAAACAAAAAAAGCCTGCAAACTGCAGGCTTTTTCAACAGAAACAAAGCGTTTAGGAAAAGTGCTTCCAGCCTTGCATGTAAGTCTGAAAGCACAGGCAGAGCCCTCGTGGGACTGACTCGCACCTTCTTTAGAGATAGTCGCGGATCAGGATCTCACCTATCTGTACACTGTTGAGCGCCGCGCCCTTACGGATATTGTCAGAGACCACCCAAAGATCTATACCCAGATCGTGGGAGATATCCTTGCGCACCCGGCCGACATACACAGGATCACTACCGGCGCCTTCAGTAACAGCTGTCGGATAATCGTCATCATCTTCAAACAGCACCACGCCTTCGGCATCCCGCAACACTGCCTTGACTTCGGCAGCATCAACCGGCTGCAGCGTCTCGATGTGAATCGCTTCCGAGTGTCCATAGAACACAGGGACCCGCACCGCAGTAGGGTTCACCAGAACTTCGCTGTCGCCGAGGATCTTATGGGTCTCCCAAACCATCTTCATCTCTTCTTTGGTGTAGCCATTTTCCATAAACCTGTCTATGTGCGGCAACACGTTGAAAGCTATCTGCTTATCATAAACCTTGGGCTCTGAAGGCAAGCCTTGCAACAACTTGGCAGATTGACCCGCCAGCTCTTCAATCGCCTTTTTACCTGTACCGGAAACCGACTGATACGTGGCCACATTGATACGGCTGATCCCAAAGGCATCATAGATAGGCTTGAGCGCCACCAACATCTGAATCGTCGAGCAGTTGGGGTTGGCAATAATATTCCGGTTACGGAAGTCGGCAATCGCCTGCGGATTGACCTCTGGAATAACCAATGGAATATCCAGGTCGTAACGGAAGTGAGAGGTGTTATCTATCACCACACAACCGGCATCGGCCGCAATTGGCGCCCATTTCGCCGAGACGTCACCGCCGGCAGAGAAGAAGCCTATCTGCGCCTGAGTCCAGTCGAAGCTTTCTACATCGAGGATCTCCACCTGTTTACCGTGAAAACTCACGGTTTCACCGGCGCTGCGACTACTGGCCAGTGGAAACAGATTCGCCACCGGGAAGTTACGCTCCTCGAGGATTTCTATCATGGTTTGACCCACGGCTCCTGAAGCACCCAATACGACAACGTTAAATTCCTGCGACATTTACAGACCGACTCCTGAAAAACCTAAATGAGACAACCAATCTACCCCAGAACCGCCGACATTTGAAAGAGTCAAAGCACTGAATTCTCGCCTATGGCGGTGATTTTTTCTCATGTCATCAAAACCTGTGGGGTTTTTCAGCATTTTCCGGAATTTTTCATCGTCATCACGCAGATCATAAATAAATCGGCACAAGAACAATAATGCCTTTTCATCGGGCGAACTACTGATATCGAGCCGGGAGCTCCAACGCTCAGGCAATAACGCCACAAGCGACTTGTCCGCCAGGCGGTTGAGTATCGCCATCAAGGACTGATATAACATGAAAGTGCCCCGGGCCTTGCCCTCCAGGCTGTAACCGGCAATATGCGGTGTAGCAAACTCCACCAGAGGCACCAGCTCCAGCATGGGATTAGGCTCCCCTTGCCAAACATCCAGCACTAACTTGAGATCCGGTCGCTTGGCCTTGACCCGGATCAGCGCGCGATTATCTATCACTTCACCGCGGCAACAGTTAAGCAACCAGCAGCCGGGTTTCAGCGTTTCCAGTCGCTGCTCGTCAAACAGATACCAAGTAGGATGCTCGCCATCCCGGGTCAGAGGTACGTGCAGACTAATGATATCGGCACCGGCAATCAGTTCATCCAGGCCAACAAAGCGGCGGCTGTCGCCGGCCTCGGCCAGTAAGGGATCGCAGAGCAAGGTATTAATTCCGTATGCCTCCAGGCAGCGCGCCAGTGCCGAGCCTGTGTTACCGGCACCGACTATGCCAACGGTTTTGCCCTTAAGCTGAGTGTCAAATCTGTTGGCCAGCTCCAACATGGCGATAAAAGCATACTCGCCAACCGCGATGGCATTGCATCCGGGTGCGTTGAAAAAGGGGATGTTGCGGGACGCCAGATAAGCCTTGTCCACATGATCTGTCCCTATGGTGGCACTGCCGACAAACTTAAGTTTATGTGCGCCTGCCAGCAGTGCCTCATTGACCTTGGTGACCGAGCGCACCAGCAAAACATCGGCGTCGGCTACTGTGGCCGCATCCAGATGACGGCCATCGACGGCTACTATCTCCCCCAGCTCGGCAAACAAGGGCTGCACATAGGGCATGTTTTCATCAACCACCAACTTCATCGACTTTCCTGCTCTGTTGTGGATTAAACCGCTATTCTATCAGCGAGCTAGATGCTTGTCTGAGTCCGGCGCACATTTGCGGAAGCTACTAACAAGTTCTGTGTCAGCTCATAAGCAAAGAAGGAAGCCATTTGGCTTCCTTCTTGACTCAGTGAAACAAGGCGTTTACTTGTATTTACGCATCACCAGGGTAGCGTTGGTGCCACCGAAACCGAAGCTATTGCTCATAACAGTGTTGAGCTCGGCGTCGCGGTATTCACGCACAATTGGCATACCTTCTGCGGCCTCGTCCAGGTTGTCGATATTGATTGATGGCGCGATAAAACCTTGTTCGAGCATCAACAAGCTGTATATAGCCTCATGAACACCGGCTGCGCCCAGGGCGTGGCCTGTCAGTGACTTGGTTGAGGCAATCGCCGGCATCTGGCCGTCGAAGACTTCACGCAGGGCTTCCAGCTCTCGCACATCACCGACAGGGGTAGAAGTGCCGTGAGTGTTAACGTAATCGATAGGTGTATCTACTGACTCCAGCGCCATCTTCATGCAACGCACCGCACCTTCGCCGCTTGGGGCTACCATGTCATAACCGTCAGATGAAGCGCCATAACCTATGACTTCAGCATAAATCTTGGCGCCGCGGGCCAGCGCGTGCTCCAGCTCCTCGACAATCACTATGCCGCCACCACCAGAGATAACAAAGCCATCACGGTCGGCATCATAGGTGCGGGAAGCCTTTTCCGGTGTGTCGTTATACTTGGTCGACAAGGCGCCCATAGCGTCAAAGCCCATGGTCAGGGTCCAATCGATCTCTTCCGCGCCGCCGGCAAAGACCATATCCTGTTTACCCATCTGGATCAGTTCCACCGCATGGCCGATACAATGCGCACTGGTGGCACAGGCTGAGCTGATGGAATAATTCATCCCTTTGATTTTGAAGGGCGTCGCCAGACAGGCACTGGCAGTAGAAGACATTATCCGCGGCACAATATAAGGACCCACGCGCTTGACGCCTTTAGCACGCAGGGTGTCAGCCGCCTGAACCTGGTTGGAAGACGAAGCGCCACCGGTACCAACAATGAGACCTACACGAGGATCTGAATACTGCTCTTCGGTCAGACTGCTGTCTTCAATAGCTTGCTGCATAGCCAAATAGGCGTAGGCTGCGGCATCCCCCATAAAACGCAACGCCTTGCGATCGATATGCTCGGCGGGATTGAGTTTGATGTCGCCCCAGACATGACTGCGCAGCTGCATCTCCTCAAACTGATCTGAGTGGGTGATACCACTGCGGCCAGCCTTGAGAGATTCTGTCACTTCTTGTTTGTTATTACCGATACTTGATACAACGCCAATTCCGGTGATCACGACTCTTTTCATGTTTTACTATCCATTCCGTACAATTCAGTACCTACTTTTGCTGACGCCATGTTAGCCGTTTTACAGCATTTAAGTGGTCAGCTTTCCGTAAACTTGGGTAAAATAATGCCGAACAAGGCCTCCAGAGTAAAAAATTGCCCGTGAAACAGGAACAACTTCGGCCATCCGGCAGTGAAAATACGCAAACTTGCAGTCAAAATCCCACATCTGTGGAAACAACACAAGCCCCGACGGCGACTCTTGCGCCCTACCAACAAATCCGTTTCGGTGACAAGCCCTTCGGGCGGCAAATTTGTCTGGCGGCGGTAGGCAGTGAAGCCCTGTTGCCGCTGCTGCAACTCTGGAGCCAACTACGACAGAATTATCCCAAGCTTGTGTTACAACTCTTGCTGTTTGCCGCCGATAAAGATTCCCGGGCAGAATCGCTCAAGGTCCTGCAAAGCAAACTGCCATTATGGCAGACCACCGAAGCTACGGCATTCGCCGAACATCAAACAAGCGCAGTAATGGCGCTTCTTGCCGAGCTGCAGGCAGGTAAACCTCTGGCAATCCCCGGCTGCCAACGTTTTGTGCTCGATGGTGGCAGGTTGACACTGGATCTCTACCTTGAATTTGACGCCACCTTGCTCAAAGAGTTGCCAGGGGTAAACCATAACGGCTGGATAGACAACTGGCTCTGGCTTGCAGAGTCCTTACCCTCTCAGGCAGCGGTCTGGCAGATGGCGCGCTTGGCTAAAGACTACGCCTCCTTGCTGTGCCTGCCAAGTAAGAGAAGCGCTCTTGCCTCTATTATGGTCAATAGCGGGCTCAATATAGTAGATTTTAACGGGCCGGCAGCACTGCTTTTGACTCAACAAACTGAGCTCGAGCCCATCGCCAAGGCAGAACGCCTTGCCTTGCGGCGCCAAAGCAATGCCAGACTGGCGCCCTGGCCGCTCTACCGGGAGCCCATGCTTGCAGATGATGAATCTATTGCCATTATTGGCGCCGGTGTGGCCGGCAGTCAGCTGGCATTGTCATTGGCAGAGCGCCAACAAGCCAGCCAGGTATTTTGCAGCGAGGATAACGCGGGTGAAAGTGCCAGCGGCAACCGACAAGGTGCACTATACCCGCTGTTGACGCCGGAAACATCAGAGCTCAACACCCTGTTCCAACAAGGTTTTCTCTTCAGTCGACGGCGGATAACCGCCCTGACTGCCGCCGGGTTCGATATCGCCCATGACTTTTGCGGTGTGTTACACACTGGCTATGATGAGCGAAGCCGCGCCCGCCTGGATAAGATTGCCGAGGGCCAAAACTGGCACCCGGATATTCTGCGCCGGGTCGACAGCTTTGAAGCTACTGAGCTTGCGGGATTGGATATAGAAGAAGATGGCCTTTTTTACCCTCTGGGTGGCTGGGTCTGCCCCAGAGCACTGTGCCGCGCCGCCATCCAATACGCCGTCGACTCGAGTTACTGTGACTTTCAACCCCGAACCCATATCAAGGCGATTTCAAGAGAGGATCACCTCTGGTGGTTAAGTGCTGCCGATGGTCGCCGCTTTGGGCCATTCAAGAAGCTGGTGTTGGCAAGCGGCGCTTCGCTGACGGCGCTGCCACAAACTTCGGCCCTACCCGCCTCACCTTTTCGCGGCCAGGTCAGTGAAGTTGCAACCCAAGGCGGGTTGGGAGCGCTTAAGGCAGTGCTGTGCGCCAAGGGATACCTCACTCCGGCCTGGGAGGGGATTCATTGCCTGGGAGCCAGTTATATCAAAGATCCCGAGCAGTTGGCCTACAGCGACGCCGAGCAGAGAGAAAACCTGCAAAAAATCGCCATGAGTTATCCGGATGCCGACTGGCACCGGGGGCTGGTGATGGGACAAGATGCCAGAGTAGGGGTGCGTATGGTCACCCGGGATCACTTTCCCATGTTGGGGCAAGCACCGGATGTCGGTGCACTAATGCAGGCTTATCAGCAACATCAGCACACACCCGAGAGTGCCCGCTACTGGCAACAGACACTGGCGCCTGTGCATCCCGGTCTTTATATTCTTGGTGGTTTGGGCTCACGCGGCCTCAGCACAGGTCCATTGGCGGCGGAAATTCTGGCATCAGAGCTTTGTCATCAACCCTTGCCGGTAGGCAGTACGCTGCTGCAGCGCCTTAATCCCAACCGGATGTGGATGCGCAAACTTATCAAGGGTAAAGCGCTTTAATATTGAATGAATTAACCAAGACATGCATGGGCAAACCGAGCTTAATAGAGGAAGCTCTTATCAAAGCCTCACTCAGAAACTATCGTATCCATGGATATTCTATATCCATTAGCCGACAGTATTGCCATTCTGGCATCGGCCACAGCTCGTCAAACCGTTTAAGTTGAATGGAACGCCCGTCCACGAATAACATTCCAAATGAACCAACACAGGTAATCAATCGAGATAAAAAATGCCGCTCAGCATAACTGAACGGCATTGTACTTTAAGACTGCTTTTGCAGATGCAGACTTAAACTATATTACAGTTCTTCAGCATTCTCAGACAGATAGGCAGCAACACCGTCTGGGCTGTCTTTCATGCCTTTCTTGCCTTTTTCCCAACCTGCCGGGCAAACTTCACCGTGCTCTTCGTGGAATTGCAGCGCATCGATCATACGCAGCATTTCATCGACGTTACGACCAAGAGGCAGATCGTTAACGACCTGGTGACGCACCATACCTTCTTTGTCGATCAGGAAAGAACCGCGGAAAGCCACACCGGCTTCTGGGTGTTCAACGTCGTAAGCCTTGCAGATGTCGTGGCGAACGTCGGCTACCAGAGTGTATTGAACCTGGCCGATACCGCCTTTTTCCACTGGGGTGTTACGCCATGCATTGTGAGTAAACTGAGAATCGATAGAAACACCGATCACTTCAACGCCACGCTTCTTGAACTCTTCCATGCGGTGATCGAAAGCGATCAGCTCAGATGGGCACACGAAGGTGAAATCCAGTGGGTAGAAGAACACTACCGCAGGCTTGCCTTTGATTGCTGCAGTCAGGTTGAAGCTGTCAACAATTTCGCCAGAACCCAGAACAGCTGCTGCAGTAAAGTCCGGAGCCGGACGGCCTACTAATACGCTCATTTTATACCTCCATCTATGGATTGAGCTGTGAATAAAACAGAATCCGTTTTAACTACAGGCCATTATAAGAGGTGCCATGCACCTGACAACCTATTTAGGATCAATATCACGCTTTTGCCCCAAATTAAGGCTTGTCTGGATAAGAAATCGGCAAGTGTGCGGTCACGGCAACAACCTGGCTCACAAAGCGATTCAATAACCTCAGGATCCAGTTCACAAAGGCAGTTTTTTTGCCGCAAACACTGATTGCAGCTGGACATCCAAGCCCCCCCAGTCAAAAATAGCCCCTTTGTTTAGCGAATAAGACTTTACTATGAACGCAGTTGTGATTGCCGTCTGTCTGATGCTCGCTCTCAGCCTGGCCCGGGTCAATGTGGTGATCGCCTTGACGATCAGCGCCCTGGTCGCCGGCTTGATGGGAGGACTGGACATCCACCAGACCATAGAGGCATTCAATACCGGCCTGGGCGGTGGTGCCCAGATAGCCCTGAGTTATGCCCTGCTCGGCGCCTTTGCCGTGGCCCTGTCACATTCCGGGCTGACCACTTTGATTTCCACTACAGTGATCAAGGCTCTTGGCAAGGATCCCAATAGTCAAAACCTCAAGTGGGTTCGCAGCCTGTTGCTGCTGTCGCTGCTGGCCATGGCTATCAGCTCACAAAATATTCTGCCTATCCATATCGCCTTTATCCCCATTCTGGTGCCGCCCCTCTTGCATCTGATGTCCAAACTCAAGCTGGACAGGCGTTTGGTTGCCTGTGTTATCACTTTCGGTCTGGTCACCACTTATATGGTGTTACCGGTTGGCTTTGGCGGCATATTTCTAAACGACATACTACTGGCAAACCTACAGTCCAACGGCTTAGAGGCTCAATCCGGGGACATTCCCCAAGCCATGCTCATCCCGGCCGCCGGTATGTTGACCGGGCTGCTGACGGCCGTGTTTATCAGCTATCGCAAGCCAAGAGAATACCGGGAAGAGCAGATCCTCTCCGCCGAACCGGAAACCGGCCTCAGCAAGCGCAACATCTTCATTGCCGTGCTGGCTATTCTAGCGACTCTGCTGGTGCAGCTGCAGACAGATTCGATGATCTTCGGCGCGCTGGTCGGCTTTATGATCTTCTCATTCAGCGGCGCGCTCAAACATGTGGCCGATGAAGATATCTTTAACCAAGGTGTGCGCATGATGGCCAACATAGGCTTTATCATGATAGCCGCCGCCGGTTTCGCCGCCGTGGTCAAACAAACCGGTGAAGTACTGACTCTGGTGAGTGCCATAGGTGAGTTGATTGGTGACAACAAGGGCCTGGGCGCACTATTGATGCTGGTGGTGGGCCTGTTGATCACCATGGGTATTGGCTCATCTTTCTCGACCATCCCCATTATTGCCACCATCTATGTGCCACTGGCGCTGAACTTTGGTTTCTCTGTGCCTGCGGTTATCGCCCTGGTCGGCACCGCCGCGGCGCTTGGGGATGCCGGCTCACCGGCATCGGACTCAACCCTCGGCCCCACCGCCGGCCTGAATGCCGATGGTCAGCACGACCATATCCGCGATAGCGTGATCCCAACCTTTATTCACTACAATATCCCGCTGCTGATCTTCGGCTGGATTGCCGCCATGGTACTCTAAGCACTGCCTTGGGGAGTGATAACCCTGAATACAAAAAGCCAGTCTGTATCAGACTGGCTTTTTTGCTTTAGCGGCCGGCTTTACAAGCCGGGACTTAGCTTATCGGCGCTGTTTCAGGCCTGAGTTTCTTCTATCAAGCGGTTACCTGAGCCTATCTCAATTTTGCGCGGTTTCATGGCTTCAGGGATCTCACGCACCAAATCTATATTGAGCAGACCGTGTTCCAGATGGGCGCCTTCGACGGTCACATAATCGGCCAACTGGAAGGTACGTTCAAAGCCGCGCTCGGCAATGCCCTGATACAGGTATTTACGCTCCGGGGCCTGTTCGCCCTTGGTGCCTTTCACCAACAGCTTTTCACCCTCGCTGGTGATCTCCAGCTCATCCATGGCAAAGCCTGCAACCGCCATGGTGATCCGGTAACGGTTCTCACCCAGGAGTTCGATATTGTATGGAGGGTAACCGGCATTGCCATTGTTGGCGGCGGCATGTTCGGCCAAACGGGCCAAACGATCAAAACCGATAGCGCTGCGGTAAAGGGGAGTCAAATCATAGTTACGCATAGTCATATCCTCATAGATTAAGCAATATGTAGTGTCGGGCCGAATCATCGCACCTTAGGTTTCACTGGCCGCCCAATGGCACGGCCTTTCATTTATCGGTCAAGGCACTTTCCCTGCCGACACTCAATAGATAAGGTCGGGCAAAAGTATTTCAAGTGTCGGTAGAATTAATTGATTAAAAATCACTCAAAGCCACATGGCTGCCCTGCTCTTTTGCCACAAAAAAGCAGCCCCGAAGGGCTGCCTGTAAAGTGACTTAAAGTGCTATTTACTGAGGCACTTCACAACCCAGTGGGCTGTTGGAGTTTTCATAAACGATATCGCCTACCGGCTCGTAATCAACGGCCTTGATGCTTTGTTTCTCTTTCAGGAAGCTGTAGAAGACTTCGGCATCAACATAGCCAGTTTGTACCGGATCCAGCTTGGGATAGCCGTCACCGCCCGCTGCGTTGAAGCTGGGTACAGTGAAGGTGTAGCTATCTGTTGCGCTGTAATCCTTGCCGCTGACTTCGCTGATAGCGACCGACTTGGCCTGACAGTCAACTGTCATTTTCACGCCCGTTATCTGGGCATAAGCCCCTGAACCGCGCTGCATGGTAGCCACTACACCCAGATAATCGCTGAGCTCGGCACCTGTCATAGTGCTCAGGGTTATCATGTTACCGAAAGGCTGCACTGTCAGGACATCACGGTAGCTGATATCACCGGCGGCGATAGAGTCACGTACACCACCCGAGTTCATCACGCCGATATCGGCATTTACCTTGGTGGCCTGCGCCATGGCGAGCAAACGGCCCAGGTTGGTCTGCTGACCACGAACCACGCCGCGATCGCCTTCCAGTTTGCCATCGGTAGTGGCGATGATTTCGCCCAGTTTTTCACTACCCTTGTCCTGATATTGCTGCAGTACAGCCTTCACTGTGGTATCGGCAGGGATCGGCTCACCGGCCAGTTCCTCTGTCTTCTTGCCTTCTGCATCCAGTTTTCTCAGGTTGACCGGGATCAGCTTGTAGCTGGCCAGGTGCAGTTTGCCGCCATAATATTCAAAATCGGCGCGGCCAACATATTTACCCCACTCATGGGCCTGCATGATCCAGGTGCCTTTGTGCTGATCAGGAAGGCAATCATCACCGGGTTTGAAGTCGGCATAGCTCTGACTACCGGGTTCCATACAAACGGGATTCTGTGAGTGGCCACCTATGATGACCTGCAGCTGTCCCTCTTCCAGGGCGCGAGCCATGGCCACGTCACCCGGGGCATTGCTGCCGTTTTGGCCATCGGCATAGTGCCCCATGTGAGTGGTTGCCACTATGATGTCGGCGGCTTTGTTATCATTGATCTCTTTGATGACCTTTTTGATCTCTTCTTTGGGATCAGTAAACTCAAGCTCGCCGATAAACTCAGGGTTACCTATCTTGCGGGTATCTTCTGTGGTCAAACCTATGACAGCCACTTTAAGACCTTTAACATCGAAAACCTTGTAAGGCTCGAAGTAACGACTGCCATCTTTTTTGTAGATGTTGGCAGCCAGCATAGGAAACTCGGCGAGCTCGCGCTGCATATCCAACACACTCAGTGGGTTATCAAACTCGTGGTTACCCACGGCCATGGCGTCATAGCCAATCAAGTTCATGCCGATAAAGTCAGGCTCGGCATTTTGCAGATCCGACTCAGGCACACCTGTGTTGATATCACCACCTGAGAGCAACAGAGCCTGGCCGCCGTTGCTTTCCACTTCGTTGCGTAAGCGCTCAACCAGCGTCTTACGGGCTGCCATACCATACTCACCGTCACTGTTTTCCCAGAAGCGGCCATGGTTGTCATTGGTGTGTAAAATGGTGAACTTGGTGCAGTTATCGGCGCCGCAGACTTCCGGTGCCGGATCCTTGTCATCACTGTTACAACCGGCGAGAGCAGCCAGAATGGCTGTCGCCAAAAGTCCTTTCATCAGTTTATTAGACATTGTTAAATCAACCCCATGTTTTTATTTATTTTTACCATCATCATTAATAAGCGGAGAAGCGAACTTCCCTCGCCCGACATACTAGCAAGATTAAGTCAAAAACATGTCACTTTTATTAACAAACAGGAGTTAAATGCATGATTTTAAGGCGGGAAATAACACAAACTGTTCACAATTTAGAATAGGCTTCCAGGGAGCTCTCATACTTTAGCGTATTCTGCTGCTGATATTAAAGTGCACTTGGCACACAATAAAACCTATCGCACTGATATATATGAAAATAACTAAAGTATTAGCAGCGGCAGGCTATTGTTTGATAATGGAAACACCCCCTGAAAGGCCGTTTCCATTATGGGACGACTTATTTTTCAATAAATTAAAACTGGATATTAGGAAAGTGTGAACAAGTTCCACCTGTACTCTGCGTTATCCGGCCCAGTCAAACCCCAGGTATGCCTTCAGGCAGTAGCTTTGAATGCCAATTCTGTGTCAGCCACTCTCTCAATAAGGACGTCGCTAGAACTTATTCGTACCTTCCCTAATTCAAACGCGCCTGCAGCCACTGACTGATGAGATTCAGCTCTTGCGGCACCACGCCGTGCGCCATTGGGAATGTATGCCATTCGAGCCGATATCCTCCCAGCTCAAGCGCTTCTTTGGCCATACGTCCGGCACTGAGAGCAACCACATCATCCTGCTCTCCATGACACTGCAAGATTGGTGTATCACGGTTGGCGCTGCTCAAGTCTTCCGGCAGCTGCTCACCCCCCGGCAAATAACAGGACAGCGCCATAATACCGGCCAACGCTTCGGGGTAGCGCAGTGCGGTAAAGAGGCTCATCACCCCACCTTGGCTGAAGCCGGCAAGCACAATGCGGTTGGCGGCAATGCCCTGGGCGACTTGCTGCTCTATGAGTTGTCGAACCAAACGCTCGGATTGCAGTACCCCAGCCATATCGGCTCTGTCATGGAGATTGAGGCTCTTGATGTCATACCAGGCGCGCATCACATAGCCACCATTGACAGTGACAGCCTGCTCCGGCGCATGTGGAAACACAAAGCGTATTGAGTGATCGGCCGGCAGTCCCAATGCCGGCACCACAGGGGCAAAGCCGTCACCCGAGTCACCCAAACCATGCAACCAGATAACGCAGGCGGTGGCCGGCTCCCGGGGTTCAATAACAACGGCGTCCAGGGTAGTTGACGACATAACAACATCCTTCTTGATAGGCAAAAATGTGACCGACATCATATCAGGCTAATAATTCCTTGCCAGCACCATTCTAAAAATTCGAATAAAAACACGTGTATTTCGCGCTTTACCCATAAATAACCACCACCTAGACTGAAATGCGAGCCATAGGGCAAAGCGGTTAAAGGAGCGAAAAATGGGATTATTGCAGCAGGGCAAATGGGTCGACCAGTGGTATCAGACAGACAAAAGCGGCGGCAAGTTCGTCCGTGAAGATGCCAAGCTGCGAAACTGGATCACCCCGGATGGTAGCCCGGGCCCCAGTGGTCAAGGTGGATTCAAGGCCGAACCGGGCCGCTACCATCTCTATGTTTCACTCGCTTGCCCCTGGGCCCACAGAACCTTGATATTTCGCGCCTTGAAGGGATTGGAGGCGCTTATCTCAATGACTGTGGTCGAGCCCCATATGTTGGAAAATGGTTGGGAATTTGCCACAGAGGCGGGCCCCAAGGGCGGCCACCCTATCCAGGGCGCCGAGCAAGACCCTTTGTTTGGCAAAGCATTCCTCTACCAAATTTACCAGCTCGCCGCGGCCGATTATAGCGGTCGGGTGACAGTACCTGTCTTGTGGGACAAACATCATCAGACCATAGTCAGTAATGAATCGTCGGAAATCATCCGTATGTTCAACTCTGCCTTCGATCATCTGACCGGCAATAACCTGGACTTTTACCCGCCCCATCTGAGAGAGGAGATAGATACGCTCAACGAGTTCATCTATCCCAATATCAATAACGGGGTTTACCGGGCCGGTTTTGCCACCTCACAACAAGCCTATCAAGAGGCCTTTGAGCAGCTGTTCAGTGCCCTTGACAGATTGGAGTTGCAATTGAGTGAGCGCCGCTTTCTCACCGGCTCACAACTCACTGAGGCCGACTGGCGCTTGTTTACCACCTTAATCCGTTTCGATGCTGTCTATGTGGGTCACTTCAAGACCAATAAACGCCGTATTGAAGACTACCCGGCGCTGAGCCAATACCTGCGCGATCTGTATCAGTACCCCGGTATTGCCGCCACGGTCAACTTTGAACATATCAAGCAGCACTACTACTACAGCCATGGACAGATAAACCCCAGTCGCATCGTGCCCCAGGGCCCCGAGTTAGACTATCAGCGCAGCCATCAACGCCACAGACTGGAATAGTAAATCACTCGGGCGTCAGGCCGTAAAAGTCTGCCAGTTGCTCGAGCTGTTCATCGGAGTCGAGCCGCAACTGCCAACGCACGGCGCCGGCATCGGCCAGCAGAATGCAAGGGCCTTTGAGCAAACGGATATCGTCGCTCAGCGCCATCAACACTGTCTGCATGGCCGGCAAACGAACTTGCAGCTCATTGGGGCTCAGCAGCAATCGCCCCTGCTCGCAGTTAATTTTCATCCCCTCTCCTCCCAATGGTTTCTCAATCAAAAACGCCCGCTAAAGCGGGCGTTTTCAGTTAAGGCCAAACTCAGTGCTGATGACCACCGACGCCATGGGCATGACCATGAGCTATCTCTTCATGGCTGGCTTCACGGGCTGAGACCACTTCAATATCAAAGGTCAGCTCGCGACCGGCCAATGGGTGATTGATGTCCACAGTGGCCATAAACTTGCCCACCTTGACCACAGTCACTTGACGCTGACCTTGATCTGTATTGACGACCGCGCGCATGCCAGGCTTCCATACTTTGGCGCCCATCAGGTGTTTTACCGATACGCGCTGCTCAGCGCCTTCAACCCGCTCACCGTAAGTTTCAGAGGCTGGCAAGGTCACACTGAACTTGGCACCTATCTCTTTGCCTTCAATGGCTTTCTCGACTCCGGGCATCATGTTGTCATGGCCATGCAGATAGGCGATGGGATCGTGCCCCTCGTTGGTTTCCAGCACTTCACCCTTTTCATCGCGCAGTGTGTAATTGAACTGCACCACCATATCTTCTTTAACGCTCATTCTGAGTCCTCAGTATTCATGATTCCGGCGCAGCTTAACAAAACTGTCGCCTGCACTCCACTGCTTTGGATTAACGCCCAGCGCCCGGCACTATCGCCAGATGCTCGAGTCGCTCCAGCACCTGGTGGTTTTTCAATGCCAACTGACAAACACCACCATCAATTTGATGCTTAACAGAGCAATCCACACTCCAGCTGCGCAGCAGATATCCAGCCAAGGCCGCATTGCTGGCCACCTTGAGTTCGCCATCCTCCATACGATAGTCGAGCATAATCGCCTCCGGGTGTTTCAGGCTCGGATGGGGAACCAACACCAGTTCCACCGGCGTCAACCAGTTGTTGTCGGCTGCCGGTTGCTCCTTGGGCAAGGGAGAGCCTTCAAGTTCTCTGGCCTGCTTGATACGGGTCACCACAAAGTCGTTGAACTTGCCATGCAGTCTGTCAAATGCCCGCACATGCCAGCGCTGACCGTTGTTGACCAGGGCATGGGGCACTATTTCACGAAAAGTTTCGCCGCTTGAGGTGGAGACATATTGCAGCGCCAGCGCCAGCCCTTGTTGAATCGAGCGCATCAGCGCCGCGATAATCTCGGTATCCGGATGAATAAGCCGCACCGCATCGAAACAGACCTGGCTGGGCACCAGGGGCTGTGACAAACCATCTCCAAAGCCACGGGCCAACCCCGAGAGAATGGCTTCAGGATCGTGATGAAACAAGGGCTTGAATTCATGCTGGCGCTGATAATGACGGCTGGGATGCATCAGCTTAAGATTCTGTGGCGCCAGCTCGCGATAGAGGCTGAAGTCGCGGGTGGCGGCCGCCAATCCGGTGGCAAACTTGGCAATCAGATCCTGACGACTGACCTGACCAAAATATTGCAAACTGAAATCGATAAAGGCCAGACGCTGACGCTGGCCGTGACTCAACTTGTCTATGTTGCTCATCTCGCTGCGCATATCATTCCCTGAGTTCAAATCGGTGCGGGAAAACGCCAAACTCTGTTGCCTGCATTATCCGGGCAGTTGCTTGGCGCCTTTATAAACTAACATTAGCCAATCCCTTGGCTACCGGCAATCATTTTGATTAGCAGAACTAGAGTCCCAGGGCTTTAAAGGTTTCGGCAGAAGGGAAACCGTCGGCCACCAAGCCTTTGCTGAGCTGAAACGCCTGTAAACTGGCGCGGGAGTTACGCCCGAGAATACCGTCCGGCTTTCCGGCATCAAACCCCTGCTCATTGAGCTTTTGCTGCAGTGCCTTTATCTGAGCGCGGCTCAAGCGGGTTTGCTGCGGCGGTGCTTTGGCAAGCCGACCGGCGCCACTTATTCTGTCGGCCAAATGGCCTACTGAGATGGCATAAAACTCAGAACGGTTCCAACGCTGGATCACCTGGAAATTATCGTAGCCGAGAAACGCAGGTCCCTCGTGCCCGGCGGGCAGATAGAGTCTGGCTTCCATCTGGGCCTGTGGCAGCACCTTGCCATTGCTCTGGGTCAACCCCAGCGCCTGCCAGTCAGCGAGAGACTTTTTCTGCCCCAGATGCTGATAATCAAATGATTCAGGTAAGCGAACCTCCCTGCCCCAGCGTTCGTTGCGCTGCCACCCCAGGTGAGCAAGAAAGTTTGCCGCCGAAGTCAGGGCATCGTCTATGCTGTTCCAGAGATCCGCCTTGCCGTCACCGTCACCATCGACGGCATAACTGGCATAAGCACTGGGCATAAACTGGGTGTGTCCCATGGCCCCGGCCCAGGAGCCTTGCATATCGGCCGCAGCAAAACCATATTTCTGGCTCAGCTTCAACGCTGTCATCAACTCCTGGGTAAAAAAGCCCGAACGGCGGGAGTCGCAGGCCAGGGTTGCCAGCGAATCCAACACCGGCATCTTGCCCTTGTACCCCCCGTAATTAGTCTCCATGCCCCAGAAAGACAAGAGATATTGCGGCGGCACACCGTACTCGCGCTTGAGCTTATCCAGCAGCGCTTTGTGTTCAACCAGCAGTTCCCTGCCCTTGGAAACCCGCCAATCTGTTACCCGCTTATCGAAATAGTTGGCAAATGTCTGGGTAAACTCGGGCTGACTGCGATCCAGCTCTATCACTCTGGGGACAAACTTGAGTTGCTTAAGATGTGAGTCGATGGTCTGTTGACTGATCCCCTCTTTCAGGGCCTTGTCCTGCATCGCCACAATACACTGAGGAAAAGCCGCTTCTCCGGCCTTTATCAGGGCTTCTACAGGATCCTCATTCTGGGGGGCTGCCAGCGTTTGCGTGGCCAACAGCAGGGGAAACCAGGATAATACTCTGAACACCTTCCGACTCCTTAAAAGATTAAACACCCCATCGAGTTCCATCCTAACCAGTCGCTCAGCGTTTTTTAAGCCCCGCAGGCATAATTCCCTGTCGTTGAGTCGATTTTTAAGCATTTATTCCTGTTTGTTCATCTGAGGTTAAGATTCACTTGGACTCCAGTGCTTATGCCGTATAATGGCGCCACTAACCCTTGCTCAAGAGAGAGATCATGACTGATTTAGCGCCGGCACTGAGCCAATTTATCGATAACGTCAAAGCGCACCAGCAGGTGTGGGGCTTGCAGGACGACTCCGGCGAAGGCTGGGTGGTGTGTGATTCCAGCGAATATGAAGACACAGATGTCATGCCTTTATGGTCTGATCAGGCAGTGGCCCAAAGCCATTGCACCGAGGAGTGGGTCAACTTCGCACCGGTAGCGATTTCACTGGAAGAGCTGCTGGAGTTCTGGATTGAAGATCTCAACGAAGATGGCGTATTGATTGGTATCGATTGGCGCGCAGAGCAGGAATGTCCCGAAGTTGAGCCGGTAGAGCTGGCCAAGTTCCTGGTGGACGTGGAAGCCGAATAAGCTTTATCAGGTCGGGAGTCACCAAGACTCCCGACTTCTTTTAAGACTCAGAGCAGCATCTGCACAACCCTATGCCCTGTCCCATGGTCGACATCCCCTTTAATTGCCGTCACAGCTGCTGGTTTTGTGCCGAGCCCTGCGAGCACATTTTCACCTTTGAAGCCTCCCCCCATGCAGAGCATGCCTCGCTGAGCGTGCCCGCCTGTAAGGAGTGCCTGACGCTGGCCCGCCAAAATCCTCTCACCTCGATATACGAGTGCCGTATCGCAGTTAAAGATGCATTGATGAAGCGCTACGCTAAACATCTGGCCATAGGGCTGAATTGGACCCGTGAAGAGCTGGAAGAATCTGAGTTTTCCTGCAAAATTCTTGGCGGTTTTAAACGCAGCGCCTGGTTTATGTATGAAGTGGCCAGAGACAGGATCAATGCCAAGGGCTGGCCCCTGTGCATCGAGGGAGTTCCGCTGAGCGACGAAACCCCAAATACCGGGTTTGACTTCGATGGCTTGCACTACAGCTCAGTGTTTGCCGCCATAGAGCACTACGCCAAAAACTTTGCACTGGATAAAGACTTTCTGCAGGCCTTGACCGCCATCTGCGGCCGCGACAGATTTGCCTTCGCCGTGCGCCTGGCCAGGCTCAACATCGCCGCAGACAAACGCACCAAAAAGCAACTTATCCGCGAACTGGAGCAGGAAAACAGCCGTTAATCAGCCCAGCTGGCGAATTCTGTCCTGCACGGCTTCCACCAACAGATCCGGCTGGAACTTGGAAATAAAACGATCGCAGCCCACCTTTTCTACCATCGCCTTATTGAAACTGCCGCTGAGGGAGGTATTGAGGGTAATAAAAAGATCGGCCATCCGCTTGTCATTACGCACCTCATAGGTAAGACGGTAACCGTCCATTTCGGGCATTTCAGCGTCGGTGATCATCATCAAAATCTGCTCTGTCACCTTGAGCCCCTGATCGCACCAGGACTTAAGCAGCGCCAGCGCCTCGCGGCCATCACTGCGTTCAATCACTTCAAGCCCCAGCTGCCCCAAAGTATCGCGCACCTGGCGTCTGGCGGTGGGCGAATCGTCAACAATTAAAATCTTGTGTCCCGGCATCTTGGCCACCAAGGATTCATCCAACACACCTTCTGAGAGACGCACGTCATAGTGGATGATTTCCGCCAGTACCTTTTCCACATCGATAATCGACACCAACTCAGTTTTACCCTGGGTTTCCATCCGAGTGATGGCTGTAAGGTAATGATTGCGGCCGGCGGTTTTCGGCGGTGGCATGATATCGCCCCAGGTCATGTTGACTATATGCTCAACCTTGCCCACCAGAAACCCCTGCACACTACGGTTGTATTCTGTGATGATAAGGTTAGCGTCTTCGCCCACAGGCATGGGCGAGAAACCTATAGCGCTGCGCAGATTGATAACGGGAATCGAAACGCCACGGATATTGGCGACACCACTGATGGCTGGGTGGCTGCCTGGCATGGTCGAGAGTTCCGGCAGTTTCACTACCTCTTTAACTTTAAAAACATTGATGGCAAACAGCTGAGTCGAACTGATCCTGAACAGCAGTAACTCCAGCCGATTCTCTCCGACGAGTTGGGTTCGTTGATCTACTGATTCCAATACATTTGCCATAACAACTACTTGTCCAATTCTACTGCTGAATATTACGTCGATTATAGTGGTAAAGCGGCGGAACAAACCATGCTTCAGGGCAAATTTAGGCTAAATTGTCTTAAATGATATGCACTTGGCTACTGTTATATCCGTTACAAACATCTGCCTTCATAGAGTTAAGCTGGGCTACAGCAAAAGCCCACGCACGCTCACTGATTACACGTCATTATCCCGCTCATGCTTGCCGAAGGTTTTACGGGCCAGGATGATGCCCGCCAGCCCCGACAACTGGTGTTGACGAATAATCTCAAAGTTGCCGCTATCTTCAACAACAGCCAAGAGTTCAGCGTGATTGAAACGGTTTTCCTGGGGATGCTCAAACAGACGTCGACTCAAAGGATTACAGATGGCGGCGCGATAAAGCTCTTCCATGACGAAATAGCCGCCAGGGCGCAACACTCTGTACACTTCGACCACCGCCTGTTGCCAGTCCGGAATATGATGAAAGGCGGCAAAATCGACCACAAGATCAAACTGGCTATCGGCAAAGGGCAAGCCACTGCCATCACCCTGGCACAGATGCAACCAGTTTTGATCCGAATACCGCCCGGCGCAGTGGCTGACCATGTCGGAATCAAAATCGAGCGCCCATACTTCTTGCGCCCCCAGTTCCTGACGCACAAGAGCGATTCCCTCACCAAAGCCGCAACCTATCTCCAAGGCGCGACTAAAAGCCGGTAAAGGCTTGGCAAACAGCTTCAGCAACATCCGCCGCTCCAGCCGCCTTTGCAGCCACAAACGCAGCGGATGCCTGACTATCGATTTTTCAAAGCGATTGAGTTGCATAAATGACGATCCACGCAGAATAATTCATGGTTAACTTTTAAGTGCCCTTGCGGCGACAATCATCTTCACTCGTCCCCAAAGGGTTCCAGCGGCAGTTGATCCCAATAGATGCCCTGACCAAAGAAGTCTTCCAACAGTTGATTGAGTCGCGAAAAACTACTCACCCTTTGCGGCTTGCCGCTGATACAGTGCCACACGTACCTGTGGCAGTTATTATCAAACAGGTCATAATCCCGATATTGAAACAGGCTCTCGCCGGCGCGGGCCAATGCTTGTTCACTGACCAAGGGCATTCTTTGATGATCGCAGGCGACAAACACCTTGCTGCCGCTGCGACCTGCCAGAAAACGCTTCACCGACACAGGCCGTACAAGGCCGCTGCCGTGGAGCTCGGCCAACATACCGTCACCGAGCCAGATACCTGTGTGTTCAATGACCCCGAATACGTGGCAGCACACCAGCATCCCGGGCTGCACCTGTTTGACACTCTGGCTGTGAAACCATTCACTGGGTGTCAACCGCGCCTGCCCCTTGACGCGCTGTACCGGCAGATCCTTGAGTAATCGATTCTGGGCGATCTTCTTACGCTTCAGTCCTTCATCGGCAAGCCAAATGGTGCCGAGGGCTGCAGAACCGAGCCATAGGAGAGGCAGCGCCATAGGCATACTCCTTATATTATCCTTCGCCGAAGGTTTGCATCTCTGTCAGATCCGTACCGGGGCGGCAGAGCATGGTTCCCAAAGCACAAATTGCAGATACAACAATTGCAATATAAAAAGCCTGACGCCGGTATCCGCGCTCCAAGAGTCCCTCTTTGCCCTTAAACAAGTCAATATGAGCCGCAAGTTTAAATTCTAGTGAAGATTCAGCCAATTAAGCCCACCTTTTTTGAGTAAATTAACACTCACTACTGCAAACTTTTCGGAACATCTTTTCCTGGACTGGTCAGATCTGCTTCACATAGTCCGTCAACAATGGGCGCTTTGGCAAACTTTTGCTAGTATCCGCGCCAAACAACAACACAAAAGTGTAAACCAGCATGCATATTGAAACCCCGGTAATGATAACTTTTCTGGGTTATTTGGCCCTGATGATGGGGATAGGTCTTTGGGCCTACAAGGCGACCGATTCGGTCGATGACTATATTCTCGGCGGTCGCAAGATGGGCCCGGCGGTGACCGCTCTAAGTGTCGGCGCCTCCGACATGTCCGGTTGGCTGCTGCTGGGTTTGCCCGGCGCCGTCTATCTCGGCGGTTTGGGCGAAGCCTGGATGGGAATAGGCCTGTTACTGGGCGCCTGGCTTAACTGGCTTTTGGTGGCCAAACGCCTGCGGATCTATACCCAGATGGCCGACAATGCTCTCACGCTGCCAGACTTTTTTGAGAAGCGTTTCAACGACGAGGGCGGCCTCCTGAAACTGGTATCTGCCGTCACCATATTACTGTTTTTCACCTTTTACGCCTCCTCCGGCATGGTGGGCGGCGCTGTGCTGTTCAGCAATGTCTTTGGCTTCGAGTACCTGACGGCGCTGCTGATAGGTTCCGCTGTGATAGTGGCCTATACCTTTGTCGGCGGTTTTTTTGCAGTCAGTTGGACAGACTTCTTCCAGGGCTGCTTGATGTTGATAGCCCTGTTGATAGTCCCGGTCAGCATGTTTACCCAACCAGAGAGCCACCAAAGCCTGGATACCCTGGACCCAGCCATGCTGTCGTTATGGAGCGATAAGCTGACCCTGATAGGTCTGCTGTCGGCTCTGGCCTGGGGGCTGGGTTACTTTGGTCAGCCCCATATTCTGTCACGCTTTATGGCGATTAACAGTGTTAAGGATCTGCCGGTTTCACGCCGCATCGCCATGAGCTGGATGTTTGTCTCCCTGATCGGCGCCCTGGCGACCGGCATTGCCGGCGCGCTCTACTTTGCCGATGAGCCGCTCAAGAATCCGGAAACTGTATTTATCCATCTGACTCAGGTCGCCTTTAACCCCTGGATTGGAGGCCTGCTTATCGCCGCTATCTTGTCGGCCATCATGAGCACCATAGACTCGCAACTGCTGGTATGTTCCAGCGTGATCACCGAAGATTTCTACCGCAAGTGGCTCAGGCCCGAGGCTTCAAGCAAGGAGCTGATGTTGGTCGGTCGTATCGGCGTGTTGGCCATTGCCATTATCTCAGTGGTTGTTGCCCTGGATCGGGAAGCCAGTGTACTGGGCCTGGTGAGCTATGCCTGGGCCGGTTTCGGTGCCGCCTTTGGCCCTGTGGTCATCCTGGCACTGTTTTGGCGTGGCTACAGCCGCAACGGCGCCATTGCCACCATCCTAGTTGGCGGCTTGACAGTAATCATCTGGAAACAATTGGAAAGCGGTATCTTCGCCCTCTATGAAATATTGCCTGGATTCATTCTGGCAACTCTGGCCGGGATTGTAGTTAGCCGTTTGTCGCCGCCATCCGAGGCTACACAGACACAATTCAGTCGCTTCAAACAGAGTCTCTAACCACGATACTTATGCCGCCGCCATAGTTTGGCGTACACTTGTACGCCAAACGCGTTCGCAGTTTGTAATTTATTGTGTCTCTAACTTTTACAGCTTGGCAACACTGTCAATGGTTGTTTTCAATCGCTGAAAACACAGTTATCACTGCTTTTCCTGTCAACTACCTACTTTTCAGTTCGTGACACGTTCGCAGCACATTTGCAGAAATTAACCAAAATATTACAATTTTTCACATCTGGTCGGAGTTGTTGACACACTGGAGCATCCATAAGATGCACTGGACTAATAAGCGGGTGCCTGTGGGGTATTAAAGACTGACAGCCAACCTGCAAACATAAAAGAGAAGATAATAATGAAGTATTTCAACAAGACTCTTATCGCAGTTTCTGTCGCGCTGATCAGTGGCCAGACCCTGGCAGCCGGTTTCCAGCTCAACAGCCAATCAGCCACAGGTATCGGCCGTGCCTTTGCCGGTGACGCCGTAATTGCAGACAACGCATCCGTGTTATCCCGTAACCCGGCCGCCATGGCACTGTTTGACAAAGCCGCTATCTCGGTTGGTGTCACCACTGTTGACGTCCAGGTAGATATCAAAGACGTTAACTTCATGGGCGGCCAGGTGGATCTGGGTGGGATTGATGATGCAGGCAGCGTCAAATGGATCCCCAACATCTATTACATCCAGCCTTTGAACGATAAATGGGCTGTCGGTTTTGCGGCCTTTTCCAACTTCGGTACCGGCACAGACAGCGCATCATTGGTCAATAGCAAAACAGTTGCGGCTCCTTATGATCTGATAGGTAATACCGAAGTAACCACCATCAACTTCAACACCAGTGTTTCCTACCGCATCAATGATATGTTGAGTTTGGGCGTCGGACTGGATTTGGTTTATGGCGAAGGCAACCTTGATCGCTATTACAATCAAATGCCTTTGGTCGATGTGGATGCCGATGGTTGGGGCATTGGCGGTATTGTTGGTGCCACACTTGAGCTAAATGAGAACAACCGTTTTGGCCTGAGCTACCGTTACAGCCCCAATGTCGATGTGAGTGGTCATATTGCGACACTGACACCTTTACCAGGCCAAACAAACAGTTTTGCTTCAACCCTGTTTGATGAGCTGGAAGTGCCTTTGGCTGACATATTCCAGTTGGCCGGTTTCCACCAGTTAACCGAAAACTTTGCGGTTCATTACACGGCTCAATACACCCGCTGGGGTAACTTTGATCAAATTACTGCCAAAGATGGTGTCAGCAGCATTTATGGTACAGGTACTGTGATTGCCAATAATGTCAATGCTCCTCTGAAGCAGTATCAGTGGAAAAACTCCTGGCTGATGAGTGTAGGCGGAACTTACGACATCAATGAGCAGTTCACCGTGCGTGCCGGTTACATGTTCGACAATGGTGTTGTTGATGAAATCAGCTCTATCTCCATTCCAGACTCTGACCGTCAATGGTTCACTGCAGGCTTGAGCTACCACATCAACCAGCATCAAACCATCGACTTCGGTATGGCCTTTGTTAAAGGTGAAGAAGTGGAACTGGTAGAAAACAGTGCAGTAGTTGGCCCGGTTAACGCCATTACCAAATCAGAAGCCATGTACTACTCAGTGCAGTACAGCTATCAATTCTGAGCCAAGGCTCCAACGAGTTTAAGCTGACAAGGCCGCCCTTCTGGGCGGCTTTTTTGTTGATTAACAGCAAGTTGTTCAGGCAGCATTCAAGCTTACAGATGCATTCTCGCCAAGGCTTGGTTATCTTATGGAAGGTGTAAACTGCGCTGCTTCGGCTGGCTTACAGGGCCGGATATAAGGCGTACTTCGTACCTCTCCTATGTCACAAAAGGATTTCGAAATGAGTAAAAATTATTCTCTGGCGGCCCTGTTGCTTGGGGGTTTTATTTGCGCCGGTTTACTGCTGCTTGGCACCAGTATTGGAAACAGCCTGCTGGCAATGAAAGGTATGGAGCGAACCGTGGCGGTCAAAGGTCTGGCTGAACGCGAGGTCAAGGCCAACGTCGCCATCTGGCCGATTCGCTTCAATGAGGTGGATAACGATCTCAACACCTTGTATCAGACGGTGCAACAAAAAACAGATAAAGTGACGGCCTTTCTTGAACAGCAAGGTTTCAACAAGGATGAAATCTCTGTCTCTCTGCCTTCCATAGAAGACAGGCAAGCCCAGGGTTATGTCGATCCCAATGTTAAGTATCGCTACGCAGCCCGGGTGACAGTGTCGCTTTATACTCACCAGGTGGATCTGCTGCTTGAGAGCCGTAACAAGCTGCTGGCCCTGGCCAAAGAAGGCATTGCCATCGCCAGTCAGGACTATGACAGTCGCATCGAATTCCTGTTTACCGAACTCAACAGTATCAAGCCGTCCATGGTGCAGGAGGCTACCCAAAATGCCCGTGAAGTGGCCGAGAAGTTTGCCAAAGATTCAGACTCGGTACTTGGGAAGATCAAACAAGCCAGTCAGGGCACCTTCACCATTTCCGATCGCGACAGTAATACGCCTTACATCAAGAAGGTGCGAATCGTCTCTACCCTCACCTACTATCTCAACGACTGAACTTTTGAAGCGCAAACCTGAAACGGATTTTTCAATATAAACAGGTGGCCAAGGCCGCCTGTTTTCGTATCTGTATTCTGGCTGTGTATATTCTGGCCTGGGTATTCAAGGTCTAGTCAGTTACTCAAGCCACGCCTTATTTAATCATATTTTTCTAATAATAGTTGCAGGCGACCACCTTATTCATTAGAATTTTCTCATAGATGCTTTTTTGAGAACAGTTTCATGCCCAGAACAACGCCAATATTGACCCTGTTACTGCCCGCACTGCTGCTTATTCAACCCGTTAAGGCAGCCGAACCGGCCACTGTGACTGTCCGTCAGACAGAGCACTCCCAATTGCTGACCCTGGATGGCAGGCTCGAGGCGGTCAAGGCCGCAACCGTGTCGGCCCAAACCTCGGGACGGATCCTAAAGCTTTACTTTGATGTCAACGACCGAGTCCCCGCCGGGGCGGCGCTGCTTGAGATCACCAGTGAAGAACAAGGCGCGTCCCTGGCGGCGGCCGAGGCGGAATACGCCAGAGCCAGAGCCTTGGATACCGAAGCGCAGCTGACGCTCAAGCGCTATCAGGAACTGTTTCCCAAGGGCGCGATTTCCCGCGGCCAAATGGATCAGGCCATAGCCAATGCCAAGTCAGCCTCCCAAGCGGCCAGCGCGGCCAAGGCGAGGATCATTCAGGCAAAAGAATCACTGAAATACACAGTCGTCAGCGCACCATATGCTGGCATAGTCACGGCCAGGCATGTGGAAGAGGGAGAGACAGTCGCTCCCGGTCAGCCGCTCCTGTCCGGTTTTGCCGACGATGAGATGCGGGTGGTGATGCAGCTGCCGCAGCGTTTTCTTCAGGCCGCTAAAGCCACAGACAAGATGACGGTTATCCTAGCCGATGGCCGCAGTTTTGACGTTACCACCCCCAAGGTCTTTGGTTTCAGTGATGAGCAGAGCCGCGCCTTTCAGGTGAGACTGCCACTGCCGGCCAACACAGGCGATCTGCTGCCCGGCAGTTTCGTTAAGGTGCGCTTTGCCATAGACAAACGCCAGGAGATAGTGCTGCCCAAAGAAGCGCTTTACAGCGTCAATGAGCTGTCGGCCGTCTACCTCAAGCGCGGCGATAACTTTGTCCTGCAACAGGTACGCCTGGGTGATGTGCGTGACGATAGCGTGACCATACTGGCAGGACTCGAAGCCGGAGACATAGTCGCCGCCAACGCCTATCGGTTGCTGCTCGAGCAGCGCCAGGCCAAGTAAGGGGAACTCATGGCTAATCACAGCGAAAATAACACCGGCATCTCCGGCCGCATTGCCGCCAGTTTCCAGCTCAGTGCCATTACGCCGCTCCTGGCCCTGCTGGGCTTGTTGCTGGGGATGTTTGCCATTATGGTCACTCCCAAGGAGGAAGAGCCTCAGATAGATGTGACCTTTGCCGATGTGTTTATCCCCTTCCCCGGCGCCACACCGACCGAAGTCGAGCAGCTGGTGACCCTGCCGGCAGAAGAGGTGATCTCGCAGATAAAAGGCATAGATACCCTCTACTCCTTCTCGCAGCCCGATGGCGCGATGATCATCGTCATCTTTGAGGTGGGTGTGCCCCGCAACGAGGCGATAGTCAAACTCTACAATCAAATCTATTCCAACCTGGACAAGCTGCCCAGAGCCGCGGGTGTGGGCGATCCCTTGATAAAACCCATGGGCATAGACGATGTGCCCATTGTCAGCCTGACTCTCTGGTCAGAGGATCCCGGAGTCTCTGCTCAGCAACTGACTCATGTGGCCCATGGGCTCGAAACCGAACTCAAACGCATTCCCGGCACCCGAGATGTCGAGTCCATGGGGTCCCATGAGTTGGTGCTCAATGTGCGCATCAGTCCGGCCCAAATGAGTTTTTATGGTGTCAGCTTCGATGCTATCAACCGGGCGCTGGGCGCCAACAATGCGGTCTCCATGCCTGTGTCTCTGGTGCAGGATAACCAGGAGATCAAGGTGCAGACCGGCCAGTTCCTGCGTTCGCTGGAGGATGTGCAGCAACTGGTGGTCGCGGTGCACAATGACAGCCAAGGCAAGGCCGCCCCTGTCTTCCTCAGTGATATTGCCGATATCAGCCTCAAGGCCGACGTGCCCCTCTATGGCGCCTGGCATCAGAACGGTCACAGCGCCGAAGCAGAAGCTAAAGGCGTCTTTCCGGCAGTGACCATAGCCATAGGCAAACAACCGGGTGAAAACGCCGTGGATGTGGCCGATGCTATCCTTGCCAAGGTGGAAAAGAGCCGTAACCTGCTTATTCCGGACAATGTCAATGTCACCGTGTCGCGCAACTATGGCGTGACGGCGGCTGACAAGTCCAACACTCTGATCTTCAAGTTGATCTTTGCAACCGCCGCTGTGGTTATCCTGGTGGTGTTCACCATGGGAATGCGCGAGGCACTGGTGGTGGGTGTGGCGATTGTCATTACCCTGGCGATTACCCTTTTCGCCTCCTGGGCCTGGGGCTTTACCCTCAACCGGGTATCCCTGTTTGCACTGATCTTCTCCATAGGTATTTTGGTGGACGATGCCATAGTCGTGGTGGAAAACATCCACCGCCATATGGCCATGGGCAAACGCAGCCTGAGTGAACTCATTCCCGCTGCCGTGGATGAAGTGGGTGGCCCCACCATTCTGGCGACCTTTACCGTTATTGCGGCATTGCTGCCGATGGCCTTTGTCTCGGGGCTGATGGGCCCCTATATGAGCCCTATTCCCATCAACGCCAGCATGGGCATGTTGATCTCCCTGGCGGTGGCCTTTGTGGTCACTCCCTGGCTCAGTCACAAACTGCTCAGACACAAGGGTGGCGAGGGGCATAGCGACAACGCCAGCCCTGTAATGCTCAAGCTGTTTACCCGGCTTATCAAGCCATTCCTCGAGAGCCGCAAGGCCCGAGTAGGCATGGCGGCCGGCGTGTTTGTGCTGATAGGCATGGCCGTTGCCCTGCCCGTTGGCCAGTTGGTGGTGCTCAAGATGTTGCCCTTCGACAACAAGAGCGAATTCCAGGTGATGGTGGATATGCCGGAAGGCACGCCGGTAGAGCAGACGGAAAAAGTCCTCAAGGCCTTGTCCGATTATCTGGTGACTGTACCCGAAGTGCAGCATCTGCAGCTCTATGCCGGCACCCATGCCCCGATCAACTTCAACGGCCTGGTCAGGCATTACTTTGTCCGCAACAGTCAGGAGCTTGGCGATATTCAGGTCAATCTCAGTGACAAACAGCACAGGGACAGAGACAGCCACAGCATAGCCCTGGCGGTGCGCGGCCCGCTGCAGCAAATCGCCCGGGGCTTCAACGCCAATGTCAAAGTGGTGGAAGTGCCCCCCGGCCCACCTGTGTGGTCGCCGATTGTGGCCGAGGTCTATGGCCCCAGCCAGGATATTCGCCAGCAGGCGGCCAGCGAGCTGCAGTCCCTGTTCCAGGCGACCGAAGATGTGGTGGATATCGATATCTTCCTGCCTGCGGCACAGCAGAAATGGCAGGTACTTATCGACCGCAGCAAGGCCAGTCTGCTGGGCGTACCCTACGCCAACATAGTGGATCTGGTGGCCACCGCTGTCGGCGGCAAGGATATCAATGTGCTGCATAAGCCGATGCAGAAACGCCCGGTGCCCATTCGCCTGGAACTGCCGGAGGCCAACAAACTGGATTTGACTTCAGTACTCAACCTGCGCCTCGACAGCCTCCATGGCGGCACTGTGCCCGTGGCCGAATTGGTGACAATCCGCAAGGGGCAGATAGACGCGCCCATCATTCACAAAAACATGATCCCGATGATCATGGTGATTGCCGACATGGCCGGGCCGCTCGACAGCCCACTGTACGGCATGTTTGAAATGGCGGCGGATATCGACTCAGAAGGTGGCCTTGGCTTCAACCAGCATTATTTCAGCCAACCCGATGGTCTGGATGCCATCAGCGTACTCTGGGATGGCGAGTGGAAGATCACCTATGAAACCTTCCGTGATATGGGCCTGGCCTATGGGGTCGGTATGATTGCCATCTATCTCCTGGTAGTGGCCCACTTCCGTTCCTATCTGGTACCGCTGATCATTATGGCGCCTATCCCCTTGACCATTATCGGGGTCATGCCGGGACACGCCTTGTTCGGCGCCCAGTTCACCGCCACCTCCATGATAGGCATGATAGCGCTGGCGGGGATCATAGTGCGTAACTCCATACTCCTGGTGGACTTTATCAACCAGGAAACCGCTGCCGGAGTGCCATTTGAACAGGCGGTCATTCACTCGGGCGCCGTGCGGGCCAAACCTATTATGCTCACCGCCCTGGCGGCCATGATAGGCGCCATGTTTATTCTGGATGACCCTATCTTCAACGGTCTGGCCATCAGTCTTATCTTCGGGATCCTGATCTCCACCCTGCTGACATTGGTGGTGATCCCGGTACTTTACTATGCCCTGATGCGCAAGCGCATCGACTCAGTGATCAACCAGGCCCAGGTGGCCAAAGGAGCTTAAAATGTCTGTAGAACGTGCCACTATGGCCTTTGCCGGATTTATGGTGATGTTGTCATTACTGTTAACCGCCACTGTCCATCACAATTTTGTATGGCTAACTCTGTTTGTTGGCGCTAACCTATTCCAAAGTGCTTTTACCGGCTTTTGTCCTGCCAGCATGCTGATGCGTAAATTCGGTATGAAAACAGAGGCTGAACAGGCCAAGGCCACTGATTAAGGAATGCAAGTGAAGATAATAACCCGTACCCAACGCCATTTCCTGTGGCTGACAACTCTGCTGTTTGCTGTACTGCTGAGCCTCAGTGTTCGCGCTGAGCAGATGGTTCCCGAGGTGGCGCTGACCAAGGTCGCCCAAGGCGCCATGCTGGTGGATGTCAGAACCCCGGAGGAATATGCAGAGGGACATCTGCCAGAGGCGGTTAATATCCCCTTTGAGCAGATAGCCGAAGCTTTTGCCAAACAGGGCATTGCCAAAGACACCCCTGTGGTTGTCTACTGCCGTAGCGGTCGCCGCTCAGGCATTGCCAAAGAATCACTGGAAAAAGCCGGTTATCAGGAAGTCTACAATGGTGGCGGCTATGATAGCCTCAAGGCCAGCGCCGGCAACTAGCTGACCAGATAGCCATTAACTACTGCGCCACTCATGCAACCAGGCCCACTCAAGTGGGCCTTTTTACAAAACAGTCAACACAAAAAATTAACAAAAGCCAGAAACCAAAGATGACGGACAAGCGTCAAAAAATGCACCTCCAGTCAAAAAACCGCCTTTACCTCATACTAAAGTATCCTTTTCGCAAACATTATTCTTAAAAGTAATTTCTTATGATAAATTGGAATATCTGGCACAATTAAACATACAAATCAATAAACTACACATACCTCACAGCTTACAACCCTATCCAACCTCGCATCCAACCTTATTCAAAACCGGCAAAATTTCATGCATCAGACAATGATACATTTGGTAACACTAAACGCTTGATTGAATTTTTATTCACAAAAAATGAAATACAGCAAAACGAAATCAGAACACCATACCGCTAACATTTGTTTTACATGATTTTTCCGTGACGGTAGATTGCAAAAGGGTCATTTAAGTGAACGCTGAAGTGCCCGAGGACAATAAACCAAGATCTGTTACACGGAAGACAAGTATGAAAAAAATAACAAATAAACAGCTGGTCCTGAGTCTGTCCATGCTGGCCCTGGCAGTTTCTGCCGGTGTTCATGGTGCACCTTTCCAGCCTCAAGCCAATGATCTGTCACAGCAGTCGCCCCTGCCCAAACGCTATATCGTTAAGTTCAAGGACAACAACGGCCTGCAAACCCTGAATGGTCAAAGCGAACTGAATCAGGTATTCGGCCAGCACAGAGCGCTTAACGGCGTTAAGGCGCGCGAAATGAAGCGCATTGGTCGCAGCCACAGCTACAGCGTCAAGTTGGATAACCCCGGACTCAAGGCGCTACGTGCCCGCACCGATGTGGAGTATGTCGAAGAAGATATGCCCCGCCGCTTGTTGAGTGAAACCACGCCCTGGGGGCAAACCTATGTCGGCTCGACTCAGTTGGCCGATAACCTCAGCGGTAATCGCACCATATGTATCATAGACTCCGGCTATGATCGTGCCCACCAGGATCTCAGTGGCAACAATGTCACAGGTACCAACAACTCGGGCACCGGAAACTGGTTCGAGCCGGGCAATAACAATGCCCACGGAACCCACGTTGCCGGCACCATAGCCGCCATCGCCAATAATGAAGGCGTGGTTGGGGTGATGCCGAATCAGAACGCCAATATCCATGTGATCAAGGTATTCAACGAGTCAGGTTGGGGTTACTCCTCTTCATTGGTATCTGCCGTGGATACCTGTGTCGACAATGGCGCCAATGTGGTCACCATGAGCCTGGGTGGCCCAAGATCCAGCACCACTGAGCGCAATGCCATGACCAACCACTTTAACAACGGCGTGCTCTTGATTGCTGCAGCCGGTAATGCCGGCAACAATACCCACAGCTACCCGGCTTCCTATGATGCGGTAATGTCTGTGGCCTCGGTCGACAGCAACAAAGACCATTCGGCCTTTTCACAGTATACCAATCAGGTCGAAATCTCCGGCCCGGGTGAAGCTATCCTCTCAACCGTGACTCGCGGCGAAGGACGTCTGGCTGATATTGTCATTGCCGGTCAGTCGCTGTTTGCCGAAGGCGTGGTGCCTCACAACCGCCTTGTACCATCGGGCAGCAACTATGTGCCCTCGCCCATCAGCGCCAGTGCCGGCGGCGAACTGGCCGAGTGTGACACCAGCGGCAGCAACTACAACTGCGGCAACATGACGGGCAAAGTCTGTTTGGTGCAGCGTCTGGAAAACCAAGGTGCCGGTTATCCCGAGATCAATGCGGTTCGCGCCTGTAACAACGCCGGTGCGGCAGCGACTATTGTCTACTCCAACAGCACTCTGCCCGGACTGCAAAACCCCTTCTTGGTGGACTCAAACACTGAATTGACCAAGGCATCTGTGTCGGTAGACCGTGAAACCGGTCTGGCGCTGCGTAACCAAATCGGTCAGCAGGCCAGCGTATCCAACACCATTGGCGAAGATTATGAGTACTACAACGGTACTTCCATGGCGACGCCACACGTATCCGGCGTCGCGACTCTGGTATGGAGCTATCACACTGAGTGTAGCGCCGCCCAGGTGCGTCAGGCACTGAAAGCTACCGCCGAAGATCTGGATGTGCCCGGCCGTGACGATCGCACCGGCTATGGTCTGGTCAATGCCGTGGCCGCCAAGGAATACCTGGATGCCTCCTGTAATGGCCCGAGCGATCCCGGCACACCAAGCGATGGTCAGTTGGAAAACGGTGTGGCAGTCAATAACCTAAGCGGTGCCAAAGACGATGAACTGCACTTCTTCCTCGATGTGCCTGCCGGCGCCTCCAATCTCAGCTTCAACCTGAGTGGCGGCACTGGTGATGCCGACCTTTACATGCAGTACGGCGCGGCTCCAACCACCAGCAGCTTCGATTGTCGCCCCTGGAAAAGCGGCAACACTGAAAGCTGTTCGGTCAACAGTCCTCAAGCCGGTACTTACTATGTGATGGTTCGCGGTTACAGCAGCTTCGGCGGTGCCAGCCTGGTGACTAGCTACACAGGCTCAAGCAGCACAAATCCAGGTGGCGCAGCGAGTTACACCAATGGTGACAATATCGATATTCCCGACAACAACAGCACTGGCATTACCAGCCCCATCAGTGTCAGCCGCAGCGGTGATTCGGGCGTAGTCACTGTGGATGTCAGCATAGTGCATCCTTACATTGGTGATCTGCAGATTGAACTGCACAGCCCCAATGGCCGGATTGCCGTGCTGCACGACAACACAGGCAAAGGCACAGACAATATCAACCAGAGCTATTCGGTCGATATGACAGGTGTCGAGTCCAGTGGTACCTGGTTGCTCAAGGCCGTCGACTCGGGTCGCCGTGACCTAGGCTACATCGACAGCTGGTCACTGCACTTTAAGTAATCTCTCTTTCAAGGGGTCGCTACGGCCCCTTTTTCCTCTCTCTCTATGGTTTCCCCTTGGCTGAAGAGCTGCCGGACAGTTTGACGCAACTTTTTCAACCTTTTTGCAAGGCATTTGAAAAGCTTCTCGGTTATACTGGCGCCGCTTTTATAACACCAGCTACCAAGGCCCATTGATGACAGCTCCCAACTCCCCTCAAACCAACAAAGATCCCCTGCACGGCTTGACCCTCAAGGCGATACTCACAGAAATGGTGGAGCATTACGGTTTTGATGGCCTGGCACAAAGGATAAAAGTGCGCTGCTTCAGCCATGATCCCAGCATTAAATCGAGCCTGACTTTTTTGCGAAAGACCCAATGGGCCAGGGAAAAACTGGAACGCCTCTATCTGACCAGCAAGGGCTTGCCCATTCCGCCTCACCTGCTGGACAGTTCAACCCCGGCAACACGGGAAAAGCCGGCCAAACAAATCTGTGCCGACAAACCTCAGACCAATGCCCATATCTGGGGCAAAAAAACCGACTAACCAGGCCCAGATACAGCACGCAACCCGCTATATTTTTAAACAATTTTGCCTCAAAATTGCTAAAGTCTCTCTCAATGCAGCCGATAAGCAGTTATCGACTATCAGCACGAATAGATGCCGCCAGGGAGGTTAATGATGAACATTGCAGGCTTAGGTCAACTCGCCACTCAAGGAACAGGTCCCCGAAGCCTGAGTGAAGTCACTGTGGTCGCCAAGGACACAGCTAAGGAAAGCGCTGCCACAAGTCCCGACAGCCAAGATAAAGTGAATATCTCTTCTGCCGGTCACAAAGCACTGGCGGATGATGTGGGCGGTCAGTTGCACAGAAATAATTCGGCGCAAACCTCAGAAGCGCAGGAAGCCGCCGAGGAAGATACCTCGGGTATGTCTGAAATTGACAAGAAGATTAAGGAACTGCAGAACAAGCTCAAAGAGTTGCAGCAGGAGTTGCAGCAGTTGAATGGTGATGACTCAGAGGCCGCCGAGATAAAGCGTAAACTGCTGCAGGATCAGATAGCCGCCGTCAGTGGTCAACTGGTCGCCTTAATCAAAGAGAAAACCCACCAGGACAAGAATGCTGCCACTGAGGGCTGATGCCGCTCAGATAGGCATGCTGAACAGCAGGCGCCAGATCTCCAGCCCATCACCACTGCGGTAACTGAGCCCCAATCTGTCTATGCCAAGTACGGGCTTGGCAAGGGCCAGGGTGGCGCCCAGCTCAATACTGCCGGACACCAAGGTGTCCTGATTGAGGTCGCCGGCAAACTGTAACTGGTCAAAATACCAATAACCCAAAGCGAACACCCTGGGCTGCATCTGTAACCCCTGCCAGGACCAGTGATAAGGCAAGCCGATATCTACCCCGGTTTGCAATACGGAAAAGCTCTGGCTAATGCTGAACGCCCGTTCACTGTAGGCGGCAAATTTCAACCGGGTCACCCACAAAGAATCTGCCTGCCACAGTTCAAAATGACGTAAGCCACTGATGCCGGCAGCCATGATGGCGACATTACCGCCTTGGTCGAAATTACTGCCAAAACCGAGATCGCCATAGGCCTCCATGCGCCAGTTTTCATCCAGACGCCAACGCTTTTCAAAGCCGGGGGTCACGGTCAAGGTACCAACACTGGATGGCAGTTCAAATTCACCGGCATCTTCAAGGCTGTAGTTGAAAAAGCCTACAGAGATAGGCAGGCGCAATAAGAACTCCGAGTCCTCACTCTGCTCCAACGTAAAGTCCAGCGGTAAGCTGATGACTGTGGCATCCTGCTCGGATGCGCGATAGACCCCACTGCCAAGATAGCTGCCAAAGGCATAATGGGAGTTGTCCGGTGGCCGAGCGTGGCCGGGAGACTCTTGAGCATAGATTGGCGCTGCAAGCAGCAAAAGCCCCAGGGAAGACACACTCAATAAACCAACTTGGGTTGATGCTTTCCCCGGTGACTTCATCTTTGCCGACTCAGTCCTGATGACCTTCGGTGAAATGATACTCAGACATCATATGGCCAAGCTCAGTAGACTTGGTCTTGAGGTAGGCTTCGTTGTAACGGTTTTTGCCAACCTGCAGCGGTACCCGCTCGACGACTTCAATGCCGATATCTTTCATCGCCTGCACCTTGCGCGGATTATTGGTCATCAACCTAACCTTGTGAACACCGATTTTTTCCAGCATGGGCGCAATCATATCGTACTTGCGCATATCGGCCGGAAAGCCCAGGCGCTCGTTGGCTTCCACTGTATTGGCGCCATCGTCCTGCAACTCGTAGGCTCGAATTTTGTTCAACAGCCCAATGCCACGACCTTCCTGACGTAGGTAGAGAATAAAGCCCTGACCGGCTTCAGCGACATTTTGCATCGCGGTCTGCAGTTGAAAGCCGCAGTCACAGCGCAGGCTGAACAGGGCATCTCCGGTGAGACATTCCGAATGGATCCGTCCCAGCATGGGTTTATCGGCTTGGAGCTCACCAAAAGTCAGCGCCACATGCTCTTTACCGGTTTCGGTATCCTCGAAACCATGCATGGCAAACACCCCCCAAGGGGTTGGCAATTTGGCGGTGGCGATAAATTTAATAGACATGAATTAACCTTAACGACTGCTCTCATTCCCTGAGACGGTTAACATCCTTCAAAATCAAGATAATAGTGAAGCGCGCTCAGTACTCAGGCCGGTCATTTTATGCGTTTTTACCACCGACCGAAATACCCAAGTGAATTCATTGGTTATTATTTGCTGTCACGGCGGCAGTTAAAATGCCTTGGGTGCAAACCCGGTAACGGCAGTAATGCCCATTTCTCTGCCCAGCGCTGTCATGGGATGCACAACGACCAACCCCCGAACCGACTTTTTGAGCTTGCCCATATCGGCCTGTTCGGCCTTGGTGAGTGCACGGCTAAACGGCAGATCGCGAATAGACTGCCCCTGTTTGCCAAGCTGACGACTCTGCTGCCCCTTGATGGCTGCAATCCGCTTACTGACGGCGGCGATTTCCCGCTGAAACTGGGCAATGATAGGACCATCGCCACGTTGCTCTGCGGCGGCCAATTTACGGCGATACTGATCCAGCTTATCGTTGAGCTGTTGCAGCTCCTGCTTCAAATTCATTCTGTTACCTTACAAAATCCCGGCACCCTGAGAATGGACGGCCTGGTTGCCGTAAATGTGCCGGACAGAAGTATAACAGCAACTCAAGCTCAGGTGACGGGGTTTTTTAGCAGGGAAAAGCAATTGTGTTAACCAGTTTTCACTTTTGTACTTATTGAGGGGCTTTGAGCAGGTGTATCACCTGATTGGCCGAACCGCGAAACTTCAATGAGGGGTCCGCTTGCTCCTGCACAAATTTACCATCCACCAACACATGAATAAGCCCGAGCAATTCCCGCTGCGCAGGACTGAGCTCATCGAGACGATAACCAGTCCAGAGCCAGACATCCTTTCCCGGGCATTCGTCGCGCACCCGCAACAGCAAGGCCTTGATGGCGTCAAGATTGCCCGGATACAGTGGGTCACCGCCGGAGAGTGACAGGCCCCTTCTCGGGATCCGGCTGTCATTGAGATCGGCAATAATCCTGTCAGACATCGCCTGGTCAAAAGGATGCCCGGAGCGGGGATCCCAGGTTGACTGGTTATAACAACCCCGGCACTGATGTTCACAACCGGAGACAAACAGGGTTACCCGGGTGCCCGGTCCATTGACCACATCCACGGGGTAATACTGATGATAGTTCATAGCTATATCCACAAGGCGCCCCTTGGGGCGCCTTTATTTAGGGAAAGGGGCAAAAATGCAAGCGTAAGTACACAGAGTACTGTTTTACATCTTCCTTTCGTTAGAGGTGCTTAACCCGACGCTTGACCTCTTCCTGCTTACCGTGGTTAAAGGGTCTGGCATCCGGGCTGCCAAGATACCCACAAACCCTGCGGGTCACAGACACCCGACTGGGCTCATGATTACCGCATTTGGGGCAGGTAAAGCCCTTGCTGGTACAGATAAACTCACCAGTAAAGCCACAGTCGTAACACTCATCTATCGGTGTGTTGGTTCCATAGTAAGGCACCCGGCTATAGCTGTAATCCCAGACATTCTCAAGCGCTTCCAGGTTGTGCTGCATATTCGGGTATTCGCCATAGCAGATGAACCCCCCATTGGCGAGCTCAGGATACGGCTGTTCAAAATCGAGTTTGTCGTAAGGGTTCACCTTCTTCTCTACATCCAGGTGGAAACTATTGGTGTAATAGCCCTTATCGGTGACACCATCAACCAGGCCAAAACGCTTGACATCCAGCTTGGCAAATCGGCTGCACAGGCTCTCACTCGGTGTGCTGTAGAGGCTGAAACCATAACCGGTTTCCTCTTTCCAACGCACAGTGGCCGCCTTGAGGTGAGCCACTATGGCAACCGCTTTCTGCCTCAATGCTTCATCGTCAAACACATGAGTGTCTGTGCCATAAAGCGCATTGATTGTCTCATGCAGGCCAATGTAGCCCAGAGAGATGGAAGCTCGGCCATTTTTGAAGATTTCGGCAATGTTGTCATCACCGCGCAGGCGCACGCCGCAAGCCCCTTCCATATAGAGAATGGGCGCCACTCTGGCCTTGACGTTGGCCAGGCGTTCGATGCGGGTATCCAATGCCTTGCGGGCCATCTCCAGCCTTTGATCCAAAATGCGATAAAACTCGGCTTCATCGCCCTTGGCCTCCAACGCCACCCTCGGCAGGTTCAGGCTGACGACGCCTAAGTTGTTGCGACCTTCATGCAGCAGCTCGCCGTTTTCCTCATAGGTGCCAAGGAAACTGCGGCAACCCATAGGAGTCTTGAATGAGCCAGTAACCTTGACCACCTGCTCATAGTTAAGAATATCCGGATACATGCGGATGCTGGCACATTCGAGCGCCAACTGCTTGATATCGTAGTTGCAGTCGCCGGCCTTGTGGTTAATACCATCACGAATGGCAAACACCAACTTGGGGAAAACCGCTGTTTTACGGTTCTTGCCAAGGCCTTCCATACGGATCCGCAAAATAGACTCTTGGATCAGCCGTGACTCCCAGCTGGTACCCAAACCAAAACCGAAGGTAACAAAAGGCGTCTGACCATTAGCGGTATGCAGGGTATTGACCTCATATTCCAGCGACTGGAAGGCGTCGTGACACTCTTTCTTGGTCTGCTCTGTGGCAAACGCCTTGGCATCGGTAATCCCCCACTTGAGCGCCGTTTGATAATGCTTGTCGTAGCTCTTGGCCACAAAGGGGGCCAACACTTCATCTATGCGGTTGATTGTGGTGCCGCCATAAATATGGCTGGCGACCTGGGCGATGATCTGCGCGGTAACTGCAGTGGCAGTCGAGATGGATTTTGGCGTTTCAATCTCGGCATTGCCCATCTTGAACCCTTGGGTCAACATGCCACCGAGATCGATCAGCATACAGTTGAACATAGGGAAGAAAGGTGAATAGTCGAGATCGTGATAGTGGATCTCACCGGCCTCATGGGCGGCAACCACATCCTTGGGCAGGATATGATGTTTAGCATAATGTTTGGCGACAATACCGGCCAGGAGATCCCTCTGGGTGGGGATCACCTTGGAATCTTTATTGGCATTTTCGTTGAGCAAGGTCGCGTTACTCTGCTCGACCAGGCCGCGGATCTCCAGATTCAGGCGGCTGCTGGATTCACGGCAGATATCTCTGTCATGACGATATTCTATGTAGCTACGGGCCACTTGCTTGTACGGCCCTTCCATCAATAGATTTTCTACCCTGTCCTGCAACTCCTGGATATTGACCTCGGCCTTGTCGGTTACCGCCTGGGTGACCAAAGCTGCAACTGTGGCCGCATAGTCCGCATCTTCTATACCGCAGTGGCTAGAGGCCGCCAGCACCGCATCCCTTATCCTTGTTTCGTCGAACTGAGTACGGCACCCGTCCCGCTTAATCACTACCGGCATTTCTTTAATCTCCATGTTGTTTATTTAACACCATATATAGTGGTGTTTTATTAACCAAGCACTATATGTGGAGATTAAGCGACAAATCGCTCTTCAATACCATGATCTGGATCATGGTATTGAAGAGGATGAACAACACTATGGGATTAGTGCCGACGAGCACAACTTGTGGAGATTTTTCCCTTGACCGGGCTCCAAACGGCCGCTAGTCAGTACCTCTTTACCAAGGCCAGATAACTGTTGATTTGCCCACTGCCCTGCTGCTGGCTGCCCATGGCTGCAGCGGTGCGCATCAGCGCGCTGACACCACTGAGCCGGGATAACAGTTGCGGCTCTTGCAGTGCGGAGTCGACCTTGGCCGCTAGCTTGCTGCTGCCATTGCCGCTCTCTGCGCTCTTGGCAGTTTGGTTTTCGCCCTTGAGCACGGCATCCAACTGAGCCGCCACCTTGTTGGCCGCCAAAGAGCTCGATGGGGTATACATCATCCCCATATTGCCCATAAGACTGTCCGCTCCCTCAAGTGCATTGAGCAAAGGGCTTTGGCTGGCCTGTTGTCTGAGCAAACCAATCTGGCCTTGAATAAACTCCTTGAGGCTGACGTTATCCTTGGTATCAACTCCCATCAGGCCATTGCCCTGCAATTTGACCATCTGACTTTCAGACAACAGCCCTTCCTCGCCGAGGCGCGCCAACAGCTTGGGCAAATCGGCACTGCTGAACTGGCCTGAGCCGAAAAACTCCTTGGCCAACTCCTGCACCCGTGCGGCTCTTTTGCCATCGTTGGAGATAGATATGCTGTCCTGCCCTATATTTGCCGAGGTTGAGCCCTTGCTTTTGTTGTCACTGACAGTTTCAGTGTCGACAACCGAGAGGCCGCTGCCGCTGGTCAAACGATTGTTGACGCCATAGGCATCGACCCCGGACAATCTGGGATCCACAGAAGAATGGATTGGCTGCATGTCAGTTTTCCGTCATATCGACGTTCTATTGGTTGTTTTTAAGACAAAATTGCTTGAGAAATGTCAGAAAAACGCCCTTTGAGCGCCTTGATGCTAATGATGTGCTGAACTATGCAGAAAGTGTGCCCACACCGCAGAAAATGTGCCCACACCAAGCATTAATAAAAAGCGCCTGCTTCAGAGACGCCCCAACGCCGCATCAATCAGATGCGAGGCCTGCTGCACCGCCTTCTCACCGGCGGCAATGGCTTCACTGGCACGGTGGAACTCCATAGTGCCTATATCCGACACCTTGGGTACAATACAGATATCCGGTGGATCTCCCATTAAGCGCGCGCGCTTGTGGCGCTGCTCCAGAATATCCATCGACTGTGACATCACAGCCAACATACCGGGTTCAGCCTTATTGCCGAGAGAGAACTTGTCGGTCAGGCCGGAAATATAATCCTTGCCCTTGGCCAACAGATCCATAAAACCACTCTCAGAGGAGTGTTCCGCCACTTTACTCTGCAATGAAGGTTCTTCGCTATTAAGCGCCACCGGCAACACTTGCAGTTGCTCGCGCCTATGACCATGCAAATCGACGCCTATCACCAAACTCGCGCCCATAGCTCTGGCCACAGACACAGGAATGGGATTCACCACAGCGCCATCCACCAGCCAGCGATGCCCCTGACGCACCGGCGACATGATCCCCGGCATGGAACAGGAAGCTCTGACGGCTTGGCGTAAATCCCCCTGACGGAACCAGATCTCCTGCCCTGAGTAGAGGTCGGTTGATACAGCAGTAAAAGGATACTTAAGTTCTTCAATCAGGAGATCACCGATGCGATCTTGAATGGCACTGAATACCTTATCACCACTGATGAGTCCACCCTTACCCCAACTAATATCCATCAACCCCAACACATCCCAGCTGGAAAAACTGCGCACCCAGTCTTCCAGCTCTTCGAGACGCTCATTGGCATAAGCCGCGCCGACCAGGGCACCTATGGATGAACCAGCCACCTTATCTGGCTGTACTCCCATTGCTGCCAAGCCTTTGAGTACACCTATATGGGCCCATCCTTTGGCGGCGCCGCTTCCAAGAGCAACTCCGATACAGGGTTCATGACTCTGCGCCATCCTCTCTCCTTAATATTTTCTACCAATCACGCAGCCTAAGCTCAATCAGCCAAAGCAGCATACACCCGAAGCCGGAGCTGCTCCAGATTTTATCCCTGGAGCCTGTTGTGGTTAACGCAAGACATTTTAAAACCAGTCAGCAACCATTTCGACACTCTATTGACTAAATACATGCCCCACAGCGTAAAAGCCGTTATAATATGCGGTCGTTTTTATTGAGGAGTTTCACCTTTGCATTTTTCCGATTTTTCGCTGGATCAGCGTCTGCTGCAAACCCTTAAACATATGGGTATCGATGAGCCCACAGAGATTCAGCGTGAAGCGATTCCCGTGGCGCTGGCCGGGAAAGACCTGATGGCCTCATCCAAGACGGGCTCGGGGAAAACCTTGGCCTTTTTGCTGCCGGCGATGCAAAGGGTGATCTCCACCAAGGCGCTCAGCAAGCGCGATCCCAGGGTACTGATACTCCTGCCGACCCGTGAGCTGGCCAACCAGGTCTACGCTCAGTTGCGTCTACTGGTTGCCAATACCCAGTACCGGGCCATCAGTGTGCTTGGCGGGGAAAATTTCAACGATCAGGCCAAGGCGCTGGCGCGGGATCCGCATTTTATCGTCGCCACCCCGGGGCGGATTGCCGATCACCTGTCACAACGCCATCTGTATCTGGAAGGGCTGGAACTGCTTATTCTTGACGAAGCCGACCGCATGCTGGATCTCGGCTTTGCGCCACAACTCAAGGCAATCAACGACGCCGCCAACCATAGACGGCGGCAAACCCTGATGTTTTCGGCCACTTTGGAACATGAAGAGGTCAATGATATCGCCGCCACCTTGCTCAATGACCCGCAACATGTGGCCATTGGCGCCGCCAATGCCGAGCATCAGGACATACACCAGCGGATTTTCCTCTGTGACCATCTGGATCATAAAGAGACGCTGCTGATTGAACTGCTAAAGCGCGAACAACAGCGTCAGGTGATCATATTCACCGCTACCCGCCAGGATACCGACAGATTAGCCGAAAAGCTCAAGCAACAAGGCTACAGCGCGGTGGCGCTCAGTGGTGAACTGCGCCAAAGTGCCCGTAACCAGATAATGAATCAGTTCAGCCGCGGCCAGCAGCAAATTCTGGTGACAACCGACGTGGCCTCCCGCGGTCTGGATCTGGTGAACGTCTCCTTGGTGGTCAACTTCGACATGCCCAAGTTTGCCGAAGAATATGTCCACCGTATCGGCCGTACCGGCCGCGCCGGCGCCAAGGGCGACGCCCTGTCTCTGGTGGGCCCCAAGGACTGGTTCAACTTCAAGAAGGTGCAGAGCTTTCTCGGTCGCCGCTTCGAGTTCAGTTCCCTGGAGGGGCTCGAACCCAAATTCAGTGGCCTGGCCGATCCCAAACGCCAGAGCAGCAAACCCAAGAATACCAAGGCCAGCAAACCCAAGGGCCGCAGCAAAACAGCGGCTAAACCGGGCAAGGCCAAGTCAGGCAGAGACAAGCGCTTTATTACCGGGGTGGATGTGGGCGATGCCCCGATGAGGCGTAAACCCGCTCCAGTAAATAACGGCAATGAAAGCAACTCCGAATCATAAGATTAACATTAGCCGCCGGTGCGGCATGATGAACTACAAGGAATACCATGAAAGTTTGTGCGGTTGAATTAAAAGGCGGCGAAGCCGTCATCTGTTTACTGAGCGCCCAGGGGGACGTATTCAACGTTCCTGATTGCCGCCGTCACTCATTTACCTTGAGCAACCCTGCCAGCCAGGAAGCAATTAGAGAATTCCAATTCGCCTTCAATAAGCTGATGGAAGACTATCAGGTCGAACACGTCGTGATTATTGAGCGCGAATACAAGGGTAAGCTGGCCGGCAGCTCTGTCAGCTTCAAGTTCGAGGCGGCCATTCAACTGGGTAAGTTACCGGTAACAATGCTGACACCTCAAAGCATTAAAGAGCAGCTGAAACGCAATCCACCACAAGTGGACTTCAGCGGCCTGGAACTGAAAAAGTTCCAGGAGAATGCCTTTGAAGCCGCTTATGCCTTCCAGCAGATGCGGATCTACAAGAAGGTCTGAGCCCTTGAGCGGTTTTGATTATCTGGCCCACTACAGCGACGAGATAAAGCAACAGGTTCAGCAGCTTAGCCAAGCGGGCAAACTGGCTGAATACCTGCGAAAACGTCATCCTGAGTTACACCAGATCCGCAGTGATAAAGCGCTTTGGGACTATACCCAAGCGCTGAAGCAAACTTATCTGCGTCAATCAAACCCGCTTGCCAAAGTGTGTTTTGACGACAAAATCAGCCTCAGCCATCAGGCGCTGGGGCTGCATACCTACGCCGCCCGAAAGCAAGGGCACAAACTCAAGACCAAGAATGAAATCCGTATCTCCTCCCGGCTGAAACGGGCACCCGAAGCCTTCTTGCGGATATTGGTGGTACATGAACTGGCGCATCTGAAGGAAAAAGAGCACAACAAAGCCTTCTACAAGCTGTGCACCTATATGGAGCCGGACTATCATCAGTTGGAATTTGAGTTGAGACTTTACCTCAGTCTTCTGGACGCCAATCAAGACCCTTATCCGGCTTGAATCCCCTCCTGCTCCTCAAACAATAGCAGTTAATTCCCAGAGCTGTCGTTCCTTGTTCATGCTAGTGATAGTGACGCTATGACAAAGCAAATACCTATAGCGGAAAGTCACACTGATTGACGAAGCAAGGGTTACTCTGCTTCGAATTCCTTCGAATTTAACTATTTATTTTGATGTCTATAAAACCGGCTTATCTGCTGATAAAGAAGCTTGGCAAGCTATCATTTTTATGGCTAACTGAGCGACGCACTAATAAAAGATGGACGCGGTGCCAACATCAAAAATCATTATAAATATCGTATTAAAGGGAATAATAATTATGATAAGAAGGAGTTTAACAGTCCTTGGGGTAATATTTTTTATTAACGCTTGTGCCAATATACCACTCGGCACCATGCTCAGCCTGAGTTCTTTCGATGAGCAGGATTTTGCCGAATTAAACCCGCGAGTTATCAGATCGCAGATCCTCATCGATGAACCGGGTAAACTCAAGATTGATGCCACTGAACTGACCCTGGAACTGGATACCAGCCAGGGAGTATCCCGGTATAGTTTCCCACTCAAATTGGAGTCTATTCAAGTTATCCCCCAAAATGAGGGCCTTTTCAGCAGCAGTCCCGCACAAAATCATTATCAATTGGCACTCACTGATACGGCAATAAACAGCTTCCAGCAAGTACAAACATTGATAAATACCGAGACACCTACCCAATATAGCTTTTCTATTGATGCAGGTCTTGATGAGATGAGCAAGCCAGTGAAGGAAATTACCTTGTCGGTTTTGATCAAACTGACCGAAGATCAGGGATATCTGACTTTGATAGATAACGCGACACTCAACCTTGAGCAACAGCCTTGACCCCGGATTTAATTAAGACTGAATCCAAAACAACCAATAACAACTCAAGGAAATCGGTATGCAGATTGACCTTTTACAGCAAGTTGATGACGACCTGCAAAATGAGCTTATCGACAAACTCAGAACCTATAATCACAGCTATATAAACGAAAGCAGTCAACCCCTGGCCGCCATCGCCCGCGATTCCGAGGGGCAACTCATTGGTGGCGTGAGTGGCCGCAGCATCTATCGCCAGTTGCTGATTGAGGTGGTTTGGGTCGCGAAGGAGCATAGAGGTTCAGGTCTTGGCAGCCGCTTAATGGCTCTGTGCGAGCAAGAGGCAATCAAACGGGGGTGTCTGGCTGCGCAGCTCGACACTCTGTCGTTTCAGGCGCCGGCATTTTATGCCAAACAAGGGTTTGAAGTTGTCGGCTCGGTCAGTGGAATTCCCGGCAGCCCGGACAGGTATTTTATGTGTAAACGCTTCAATGACTGAAGGCGAGGCTGCGACATGCCCTTCCCCTTCAACAAAACGTCGACTGAAGCCGGTATTATCATGCTCCTCCCCCCAAATGACTGAGAACGCCATGACACTGACACAACTCAAGAAACTGTTACAGCAATGCCCCAACGCCACTGCCGACTATCCTTTTGGTCCTGAAGCCAGAGTCTATAAAGTCATGGGTAAGATGTTTGCCCTGCTGGCCGAGCAGGAAACGCCCCCTAGGGTGACACTCAAGGCCAAACCTGCCGACGTACAGGCACTGATCGATAGCTTTGAGGCGATAGTGCCCGGCTATTACATGAATAAGCAGCATTGGTTCACGCTAACCTTGAATGGTGAGGTCAGCGAGGATATGCTCCGTGACCTGATTGAGGCATCCTACGCTCTGGTTGTCAGTAAACTGACCCAGGCGCAACAAGCCCAGTTGCAACAGCAAAACACCTAAAAATGACTTTTCAGATTGAGGGAACAATCAAGATGCGTGCCAGCCTGCGACAAAAAGTTATCCATGTCTGCCAGCAAAAAATCGCCCAGAAGGGCGAGAACGTTGGCGTCTCCTTCTATGCCTTCTTTGCCAACAAGAATGATGATCCCGAGTTGCTCATGGAGGCCGCTAGCTGGTGGATCCAGACCCACAAACTGGATCACTTTGAGAAGGCCCGCAAAATTCTGCAAATGGTGCAAGCCGGGCAATAACCTAGGTGACAGGATCCTACCGGCATAGAAGCTTTAAACAGATCTCCCGTTCGGCACTCGATGCCATGGGTAAGCCCTTCCCTATTTTGCATCTGGCGCTTGATACTTCAGCTAAAGGATAACTGATTGATGTCCAAGGAAGATGAGTTAAACAAAAAATATCGCGCTCTGCCCCGTGGCGCTCGTTGGCACTTAAAGCTGGATGCCGATGGGCGAGCCTACTTTATTGGCAGACAGCAAACCCTGGCTACCATCTGGGGCTTTATCATGCTGGTTCCCCTGTCGGCCTCAAGTTTAATGGCTGTGGTGCTGACAGGTAAATCACAGGCATTTCATGCCATCTCGGCCTTGCTGTTGTTAACCCTGGCAATTGGCTGTTTGGGGGTAAGAAGGCGTTGGCTGTTTAACCCCAAAAGCGCTGAGATTCAAGAATACACCGGCTGGTGGCGTATAAAAGCCAAGCCCCGCAAAACCCTGCCCTACAGTCAACTCTCTATTCATATTACCCCACTGGCGCAAACGCCCAATGGGGTACAGCTGGTGCTGCTCGGACAGCGCCACACCCTGACAGATCTGGCTGAAGCACTGGCACTGATAAGCTTTTTGCGCGGCTGCGCCGGCCCGCTTGCAGTCAATGAACTTGAAGTTTATGAAAAAGTCACTGCCTGGCCCGAGTTGAAAGCCGTGCCCTTTGACACAGCTCCAAGCGATTCGGCGCCGGAGGCCGAGAGCCAGGCCGCAACATCCCCCCATACCGAAACCAAGCCTCTGAAAGCCGCGACGCAAACTGACCAATCCAGCAGTCAGTACCGGCCCATTTGGGAGCAACACCTGATGTGGAAACTGGCACTGCCGCTGCCGCTTTTTGCCCTGCTCGGACTGCTGATGACACGCTTAGGGAGCTGAGCCATGGCGCACTGGAACAAGTATTCCTCACAAAGGGCCGAGTTGGTGTTTGGCCGCTGGACCTGGTTAATCGGCCTGCCGCTGGCGGCGCTGACTCTGGTACAGGTGTATTTCGGGCTTAACCCTGAATTGCTGCTCGGTTGGGCCATGGGGGCAACACTCGGCTGGCACGCGTTGTTCTGTCGCCATAAAATCTTGATAGACAAAAATACCTGTGTGCTGGAGCACAGCATTCGCAGTATCTACCCCATAGGGCAACTCAAGGTGCCACTGGCCGAAATCAGCGGATTTTGCCTCTGCCCTCACTTCGGCAAGCCCAGATACTGGGACTTGATCTTGATGCTCAAGGATGGTCAGAGAGTGACGTTGCTGAGACGTAAGGGCAAGGCCGCCATGCAGGAGCTGGGTAAAGAACTGGCCGATGTCAGCGGCCTGGCCTATGACGAAGAGTTCAGAGACTGAATCCATAACCGTCTATGCCGGCATAACGGCGATAAAACCATCAGATACCTAGCCATTGATAAAGTAACCGCTTGAGAAATCCGTAGCGCTCCAGTAATTTGGGCCAAGTTTCATTGCTTGGTGCCATTACCGAGCTTTAAGGAGTCGAGATGCAATCTGCACTGGTAAGCAGCGAGTGGTTGGCCGCTCATCTTTCTGATCCCAAGTTGGTCATTTTGGATGCCAGCATGGACAAGGTGATAGGCCGCGAGCCGATAGTCTACGATGAGCCCTGCTTTATTGCCGGTGCCCGGCGGCTGGATCTGGAGCGGGAGTGCACAGATCTGCAGTCCAGCGAGTTACACGCCCTGCCGAGTCAGGCCCAGTTTACCGAGCTGGTGCAGCGGCTCGGCATCGACCAGGACAGCACTGTCGTCATCTATGACAACCAGGGTATCTACTCATCACCCCGCGGCTGGTGGTGTTTCAAGGTCATGGGGTTTGAGCAGGTGTTTGTTCTCGACGGCGGTCTGCCCAAATGGCTCAAAGAGCAGCGCCCCTGTGCCGACAAGCCGGCGACCGAGTTTCAGCGCGGTAACGCCTGTGGGCAATATCAAGCGGAAAAGGTCTGTAACGCCCCCCAGGTATTGGATACCCTGGCAGGCAAGCAGGCCATGATACTGGATGCCAGGGCCAGTTTACGCTTTCTCGGCCAGAGTCCCGAACCCAGAGAAGGCGTGCGCAGCGGCCATATTCCCGGCGCCGTGAATCTGCCGTTTGCCGAAGTGCTGGAGGGCGACAGCCTGAAACCTCAGCCGACACTGGAGCAGATTTTTCTGCATCTGGGTGCCATGGACGCCAGACGCAGCGGCAAACCTTTGATCTTCAGTTGCGGCTCAGGGATCACCGCCTGTATTTTGATCCTGGCGGCCTATCAGGTACGCCTCGATGCCCTGATACTCTACGATGGCTCCTGGGCCGACTGGGGCAGCAAGGCCCATCTGCCGCTGGCAACAAGTTAAGACCAAAGCCGTTATAAACCAAAGCGGTTAAATATCAGGGCGGTTAAAAATCAGGGCTGTTAAAAACCATCTCTCGCTTTCAGCCCAACTGAAGGCGAGCAGCAAACACTTCTCTAGCTTCACCTTCCCCCTCAATCTCAAGCCTGCTTCCCCAAGCAGGCTTGTTAACATTGTCCCGCCCATCAGCTTCCCCCTCCCAAAGAGAGCCAAGGCTGCTTATGCTTGTCTAAAGAAAGCCTTAAGCCCTTTCCTTAAGGCGCGCCCGGCCAGCAAGGGCCAATACGGCTATGCCTATGTGCTCAACAGCTCGGTCAATGAAGTCGTGTGTCACGGGGTTCAGTCGGAGCAGCAGTTGCTGAAGGCCAGCGATATTGTCAATCTGGATATTACCCTCGAAAAAGATGGTTTTATTGCCGACTCCAGCAAGATGTACCTGATGCCACAGGCATCGTCTTTGGCCAAACGCCTGGAACTGTGAGCCGGTATGTGTTTTACCATAGAGCCGATGATCAACCAGGGCGGCGCCAAAATAAAGACCAAGAAAGATGGCTGGACAGTAGTGACCCGGGATAAAAAACTCTCGGCCCAGTGGGAGCACACCATACTGGTGACAGATACCGGCTATGAAGTGCTGCCCCTCAGAGATGAAGAGCGCTGAATCACAGCGCTCATCCCAAACGCTTACGGAACCTCAATGAAGCGAGCAACACGCCTCCCAGGGTGAACGCCCCCAGCCAAAAGGCATCTTTAGCCAACATCAGGATATCGGCCTCACGCAGGACTATGGCGCGCACCATACGCATAAAGTGGGTCGCCGGCAGCGCTTCGGCAATCCACTGCGCCGCAATTGGCATAGCTTCGTAAGGAAACATAAAGCCTGACAACAAAATAGAGGGCAGCAGGATAAATACCGTCAGCTGCATCGCCTGCAATTGGGTCTTGGCAATGGTGCTGATCACCAGGCCCAGGCTCAGACTGGCAAAGATAAACAGCAAAGAGGCCAGCAACAAGCTGTCCAGACCGCCGCGCACCGGCACACCGAACAGGAAGTGGCCCACGCTGAGGATAATACTCACCTGAATAAGCCCCACCAGCACATAGGGGATGATTTTCCCCACCATCAGCTCCATGGGTTTGACCGGGGTGGTGATCAGAAACTCCATATTGCCCTGCTCTCTTTCCCTGACAATGGCGGCAGAGGTGAACATGATCATTGTCATGGTCAAAATCACCGCCAGCAAGCCGGGCACTATGTTAACCACAGTGCGCTGCTCCGGGTTGAAATACTGCACCACCTCAAAGCTTGGCACCCGGTTTTGGCTGCTGAAATCGGCCACTTCATCGAGCGGCATGCTTCTCAGGCTACGGATCGCGGCGGCGATAACCGTATCCGAGCCATCCACCAGCCACTGGGCCACGGGCCGGGTAAGCTGGCTGTCGCTCTGACGACGGTCGAAGGCTGGATGATTCACCGGACGGGCATTGAGATCCGCCGGCAAATAGAGCACGGCGCGCACTTCCCCCGAGGTGATGGCCGCCTCGGCCTGTTCGATAGAGGCGTATTTTGCCTTGAAGTCCACCACCTGGGTGGCCTTTACCGCCTGCACCAAGGCCCGGCTGTAGCTGCTGGCGGACATATCCACCAAGCCGGCGGGCAGATGCCTGGCATCGGTATTGATGGCGTAGCCGAACAGCAGCAGCTGCACCAGAGGGATCATCACTATCATGCCGAAGGTCATCCTATCCCGCGACAGCTGCCTGAGCTCCTTGAGCATGATCGCCAATATCCTAGCCCACATGTCGACCTCCGGTGCAGGATACAAACACATCTTCGAGACTGGGGCGCGCCATGGCGAGCTTGCGCCCATCGCAATAGGGGCTGAGAAAGGCGATGGGATCTGTGGCATCACGCCGCACCAACACCCTGAGCCGGGTGCCTACCTGAGCGGCAGAAACAACCTCAGGCAAGGCCACCAACTGTTGTTTGAGCGCCCTTAGCTGCTCACCGCTCACTTCCACCACGCTGGCGTCCATCTGCTGCATCAATTCGGCCGGGGAGCCATCGGCCCGCTTGGCGCCACGCTCAAGGATTGCCAATGCATGGCAGCGCTCCGCCTCGTCCATGTAATGAGTTGACACCAAAATAGTGGTCCCGGCGGCGCAGAGATCGAACAGCCGCTCCCAAAACTCGCGGCGGTTTTCCGGATCGACCGCCGAGGTGGGTTCATCGAGAAACAACAGCTCGGGGGAGTGCAGCGTGGCGCAGGCCAGTGCCAGACGCTGCTTCTGACCACCACTCATGGAGCCGGCCAACTGAGACTCCCTGCCCTCCAGGCTATACAGATGCAGCAGCTCTTCAATGCGCGCCTTGCCGCGGCGGCCGAACAGGCCATAAATACTGGCGACAAATCTAAGGTTCTCCAGCACAGACAGATTATCGTAGAGAGAGAACTTCTGGGTCATATAACCTATACGTTGCTTGAGCGCCTCTTCGTTACCGGCAAGCGGCTCTCCCAATACGGTTACCTCACCGGCATCCGGCAACAACAGGCCGGTAAGCAGCCGGATCGCAGTGGACTTGCCGCAACCGTTGGGGCCGAGAAAGCCGTAAATACTGCCACGGGGGATGGCAAGACTGAGATTATCCACCGCGGTCAACTCACCAAAGCGCCGGGTCAGCCCGTGAGCTTCAATGGCCTTGGAAGAATCAATGGACAAGGTAGCTTGAATGGCCGAAGAAGCACCGGCATCAGTTGATTGAGTCATGGCAGTCGTACCTCCAGCGCCAGCCCTGAGGGCAGAAACTCGGCGCCCTCGACATCGATATCTGTCAGATACATCAATCTGGCACGATCGCGCTCATTGAGGGCATAAAACGGGGTAAAGGCTGGTTGGGAACGGATATTTCTGACTGTGCCTTTGAGCGGCTGCGCCACCCCATCGACCCAGACCTCCAGCTTGTCGCCGCGGGAAAGCTTACTGATGGCCGTTTGCGGCAGATAGACTCTGGCATAGGGTTTATCCAGTGCCAAAAGCGCGACAAGTTGAGTGCCCTGAGCCACTCGATCGCCCCTCTTCCAGGGCAATATGTCCACCTCTGATGCCAGCGGCGCCCTGAGACTGAGGTCGTCCAAGGCTTTCTCCTCGGCCTTGAGCGCCGCCGCTGCGGCTGCCACTCTGGCTTCGGCCTGAGCCAGTTGTTCGCTGCGGGTACCGTTTTCCAGTTGCAACCATTGTTCATTGGCCTGCTCGACCAAGGCCTTGGTGTGATCCCGCTCGGCGATGGCCGCATCCAGCTCCGCCTGCCCCACCACTTTGGCGACAAACAGTTCGCGGGTGCGCTGATATCTGAGTCTGGCTTCGGTCGCAGCTGCCGTCGCCGCCTCTATGGCGGCTCTGGCCGCCCGCCGCTCTTCTACCCTGGCACCTTGTTGCAACTCATCGAACCTGGCGCCGGCCTCGGCCAGTTCGGCGCGGCGCTGTGCCACTCTGGCTGCCGCGCTGCGGCTGTCCAATTGCAGCAACAACTGCCCCGCCTCGACCTTGTCACCCTCGGCCACATGGATATCGGCTATCTGCTCGGCAACGGGGGCTGAAAGCTGGATACGATCCCGCTCCAGAGTGCCCATGGCGCGGCTTTCGCCGCTGTCGCCACAAGCTTGCAACAGCAATAGTGTCGCTGTCAGTATCAGGGATATCTTGTTCATTGGGGTTCCTCACTGCCCGGGTTGGCGGCAATATCCTGGCGCAATAAGCCTTGATGCAGGACTTTGGCATTGTGCTCTGCCAGCTGTTTGAGCCAGGTTTCGTTCAATTCGACGCCGAAGTCCCGCATCAGATGGGCCGGGGCGATCAGCGGAAACACCATCAGGCTGACAAAACTCAGCCGCGCCAAGGTAGGGTCCAGGTTGGGATTAAGGCCTTGATCTTGCCCAAGCTGGCGGATCCACAGCCTCGAGCGGCTGAGCATGTCACTGAACACGCTGGCAAGGGCATCGAAGGCTTCACTGCCTTCTCTGTGATTCAATACCTGGATGATAAGCCCGGGCAAGGCCGGGTTGGCAGCCATGGCGCGGTAATAGACCTGCATCAACTCAAATGGCCCGCCAAAACCTGGCTCAGGCCTTTTCTTGCTCGGATCAAGACTCATCTTGCTCCGCTCAGAACCTTTGTTGCTCGGCTCAGGGCTGTTATTGCCAAGCTCAGGGCTATTGTTACCAAGCTCAGGGCTGTTATTGCCGGGCTCAGGGCTGTTTGCAAAGCCCTCAGAGGCAGATTGACGACTTTGCGCGGCATTATTGTAGTGTTTGAAGGCTTCCAGTACAGGGGCGATAGTGTCTCTGACCATGGCCTCAAACAGGCCTGCCTTGGAGCCGAAGTAATAACGGATCATCGCCGCATCCACTCCCGCCTTGCGCGCCAACTCTCGGGTGGAAACCCGCTCATACCCCTTCAGGGTAAAGCAACTGCGCGCGGCTTCTATCAAAGCATCCCGGGCCCCCGAATGGCCTTTAGGACGACCGGCTGTGGCTTTCATCCCCTGCTCCTCAAAAATTCCTCTTGTGATGAATATACTCAGTTTAGTGCTTATATGGCAGTGAGTTAATTCTTCATTCATGCCTATGTTGAGGAATTTAGTCGGCCCGGTTCGAAGGATATTTGCGCAAGCTTGCTCCGCTGTATTAGGGAATTCTTGCATTCCGGTCTGTAAGCCGACAAAGAGCACACATAGGACTTGTGCGCACCTTCCTTGGACTCCACCCTTTGCCTCGCCGCCGATTGCGCCAACTCCGTCACTCTTGACTCAATCGCCGGCAATCCCACCACAGTCAGTTCCGCCACTCTCTATTCAGTCTTTATCTGAGCAATTTGTTGTGATTGATACAGGGGTCCAATCAAGGCGGTTACATCTTTACACAAATCAAGTGAGAATCATTTGCATTTGTATTTGAGTGCGTGCTAATTTGTCGCCGCTGTCGTTAAGAAAAGGATGACAGCAAAAAAGGAATGGCCCAGGGAAAGGCCGAAGTAGTTCCTTATCCCTGGGTGACTTGTCATTGATGACTGACCTCATGTCAGTCGCAAAGGAGGCAAAAGTGACCCACCCCAGCATGGAGCCTGAACAGGCGAGCAATGACCCGAGCTATGATGCCGCCGGCCATCTGCCGTTCGCTCCCCACACTGAACTCTTTGGTATCGCACCCGAACACCACTACTCCCGCTTGATGCAACTGGGCATGGATACCCTGAAACACCGCCTTGAACGGCTGGATGGCCCCAGCAGTGGCATTCGCCCCGAAGAGCTGCAGAGCGCATTTTCCGATATCAATCTCAACCGCCCCCTCGGGGACATGAAGCAAGTTCTGGCCGAACTGGACAAGCTCTATCTCAGCCACGCCATCTATTTCCAACACCCGGATTATCTGGCCCACCTCAACTGCCCTGTGATGCTCACATCCTTGTTGGCCGAGCTGTTGAGTTCAGCCATCAATACTGCGGTGGAAACCTGGGATCAGAGCGCCGGCGGGACTCTGATTGAACAGAAGGTTATCGACTGGGCCTGCGAGCGCGTGGGATATCAGGGGTTTGCTGACGGTGTCTTCACTACCGGCGGCACCCAGTCCAACCTGATGGCGCTGCTGCTTGCCAGGGAGTTAGCCGGCAGCCTTGAGCCGGGTCACAGAGGCAATGTTCTGGCCGGTCTGGCTACCAATGCTCACCGCTACCGCATTCTCTGCTCTGAATTCAGCCATTTCAGCATCCAAAAAGCGGCCGCACTTTTAGGGTTGGGACACGAGGCGGTAGTGAGTGTCGGTTGTGATGCCAATCGGCGCATGGATCCCAAGGCGCTGGCGGGCAAACTCAGGCAGCTCAAAGCGGCAGGACTGATCCCCATCGCCGTGGTCGCTACCGCTGGAACCACTGACTTTGGCGCCATAGATCCCATAGCGCCCATCGCTGCCCTTTGCCGCGAGTTCAGCTGTTATTTGCATGTGGATGCAGCCTACGGCGGCGCCTTGTTGCTGTCACCTACCCAACGCCAACGCCTCGAAGGCATAGAGTTGGCCGACTCAGTTAGCCTAGATTTCCATAAGTCCTTCTTCCAGCCCGTGTGCTGCTCGGCGCTGTTGGTCAAGGACAAAGGCGTGCTCGGTTACCTCACCTACCATGCCGATTACCTCAACCCTGAATCCCAGGCCCAGGCCGGAGTACCGGATCTGGTCAACAAGAGCCTGCAGACCACCCGCAGGTTTGATGCCCTCAAGCTGTGGCTGAGCCTGAGAGCCGCCGGGCCGGATGCCATAGGCGAGATGTTCGACACCCTGATTGCCACCACAGCCGAGCTTTATAAAAGCTTTAGCCGTTTCCCCGAGTTGCAGACGGCGCAGCGCCCGTCGCTGACCACCCTGGTGTTTCGCTTCAACGACCCGGCACTCGGCAGCGCCGAACTGGATGAATGCAATCGCCATATCCGCGCCCGTCTGGCCCGCGAAGGCCGCGCCATGATTGCAGCAACCAAGGTGGCCGGCAGCCAATATCTCAAGTTTACCCTGCTCAACCCTCACACCCGTCTCGAGGATATCGAAGCCGTATTGACCGACATCTGCAAAATCGGTCGCGAGCAGGCCCGTCACTACAAGACCAGCGCGCTTTGCAGCGCCTGAGGAGGAACTGATGCAAACCAAAATTTACGATATCCTGGGTATAGGCATCGGCCCCTTTAACCTGAGCCTGGCGGCCCTGGCCGAGCCGCTTGACGGTCTTGAGTGTCTGTTTGTCGATGCCGGCGCCGGTTTCGACTGGCATCCCGGCATGTTGCTGGAATCGTCCAGATTGCAGACCCCTATTATGTCGGACCTGGTGACCATGGCCGATCCCACCAGCCGCTACAGCTATTTGAACTTTGCCAAACAGACAGGCCGACTCTACAGCTTTTATATTCGCGAAAGCTTCTTCCTGCCGCGGCAGGAATATAATCGCTACTGCCAATGGGTCTGCACCGAGCTGAGTAACCTTAAATTCAATTTCAAGGTCACCCGGGTCAGTTTCGATGCCGAAACCGACACCTATCTGGTCAAGGGACAGGACAGAGTCAGTGGCCAAGAGCTAAGCCTGCGCGCCCGCCACCTGGTGCTGGGAACCGGTACCCAACCCTGGATGCCCCACTTCTGCCCCGGCGCCGACAAGCGGGTACTGCACTCGGCCAACTATCTGCACCGTAAACAGGCGCTGCAGAGCCAAAATGACATCACCATAGTCGGCAGTGGCCAGAGCGCGGCAGAGATCTTCGAAGATCTGCTGCTGGATATCGACAAATACGGTTATCGCCTGCGCTGGCTCACCCGCTCACCAAGATTCTTCCCGCTTGAGTACACCAAGCTGACACTGGAGATGACCTCGCCAGAATATATCGACTATTTCCACGCCCTGCCCGAGGTGCAGCGCCGAGAGCTTATCGGCTCACAGAAGAGCCTCTATAAGGGGATCAACGCCGATCTGATCAACAGCATCTATGATCTGCTTTACCAAAAACGCCTGCACTGTGACTTTGATGTACAGCTGCTGACCAACACGGCACTGCAAAGCGTTCACAGCGACGGACAGCAACTGCTGCTGGGTTGCAAACATACGGAGCTTGAACAGGAGTTCGAACTGACCAGTTCGGCACTGGTGCTGGCCACCGGCTACTGCTACCGACTGCCGGACTTTCTCGAGCCGCTCCACTCGCAGCTGCTGTTCGATCAAAAGGGCGATCCCGATGTCCAGCGTCATTATCACATAGACAAGGCCGGGCGAATTTTTGTTCAGAACCTGGGGCTGCACACCCACGGGCTGTGTTCGCCGGATCTCGGAATGGGCTGCTATCGCAACGCCACCATATTGCGACAGATCCTGGGCCAAGCACCGTACGAGATAGAGCAGCAAATTGCCTTCCAGAGCTTTGGTATTCCCAAGCAAGACGCCAGTGCACCCAAACACCGGCACAGCAGCAATCACGCATTGCAGCGGGAGGCCAGCTGATGACCTCTCAAACAGCAATCAATCCGGCTGCCGACACAGCCGGCTTCAGCGCCAGATACGGCTTTGCGCCGGGCAAGCGCCTCAAGATCAACGACTTTGATTTTTGCGCCTATCAGGAAAGCGAGCACTTTGACACCCTGAGCGACTGGCTCGGCCGCGACTATGCCGCCTTCTGGGGCATGCAATCCTTGACGCCCACCGAGCGCCGCGTTGAGCTCGCCCCCGCTGCAGATAAGTTTGGCCTGATGGCCTATCGCGGCGCTGAGCCTGTGCTCTATACCGAGCTGTACGATCCCCGCTTTGATGAAGTGGGCCAACACTTTGACTGCCAACACGGCGATTGCGGCATGCATTTGCTGCTGGCTCCTCCCACTAAGCCGCAGCGCGGTTTCAGCCGCCAGGCCATCACAGCTGTGGCGTCTCTGATACTGCAGCATCTGGGCTTTGCCCGCCTGGTGGTAGAGCCGGATATCAACAACCACAAGATACACCCGCTGAACCGTGCGGTAGGCATCTGTTACAGCCACGCCATTCAACTGGAAAACAAACAAGCCATGCTGGGTTTTTGCACCCTGCCTGGGTTCAGTGCCGCACTGGCAACAGGAGCCACACAATGACAGCATCCATTATCGAACAGCCCCGTCTCAGCCATCTGACGCCTGCCATCTGGAACCAGGCAAGCCGCCATCTGCTGGCGAAAATTCTCAGTGAATTCAGTCATGAAAAGCTAATAGCGCCAGAGCTGTTGTTGCCAGCAGAAGCAGAGCAAGAGGCCTGTTGGCAGCTCAAGCTGGATACCCGGGATGGTCAGCTCTGCTACCGCTTCAGCGGCCGCCGTTATCAGCTGGATCAGCTGCAGATAGCGCCGGACTCCATCGAGTGTTTCAAAGATGGCGAGCTGCAACAGCCGGACGCCATGCTGCTTATCATCGCCCTCAAGGAGAGGCTCGGCATAAGCGATACACTGCTGCCCACCTATCTTGAAGAGATCACCAGCACCCTCTACAGCAAGGCCTTCAAACTCCTTTGGCAGGCAAAGCCGGTGCAGGAGCTGGTGGATTGCGACTATCAGCAGATAGAAGCAGCCATGACCGAAGGCCACCCTGTGTTTGTCGCCAACAACGGCCGCATAGGTTTTGATGTCGATGACTGGCGTGTCTTTACGCCGGAGAGCGGCCAACCGCTGCAACTCGAGTGGCTGGCGGTCAGCAGTGAACATACCAGCCTGGCGCTGATAGCTGGGCTCGACTATCGCCAACTGCTGCAAAATGAATTGGGCGACGCCTTGCTGCTCAGATTTGAGCAGAAAATACGGCAACAGGGCAAAAACCCGGACGATTATTTTCTGATGCCCGTTCATCCATGGCAGTGGCGCGAAAAGATCAGCCGCATATTCGCCGCCGATCTGGCCCGCGATCGCCTCATTCACCTGGGACAAGGCCGTGATGAATATCAGGTGCAGCAATCCATTCGCACCTTCTTCAACCTGAGCCAACCCAAGCGCTGTTACGTGAAGACGGCGCTGTCGATTCTCAATATGGGCTTTATGCGGGGTTTATCGCCCTACTACATGAGCCGCACCCCGGAGATCAACGCCTTTGTCGCCGAGCTTATCGACAGCGACCCTTTCTTTGCCAAGCAAAGATTTGTGCTGCTCAGGGAAATCGCTGCCATAGGCTATCACCACAGGTATTATGAGCAGGCTCTGGAGAAAGACACCCCCTACAAGAAGATGCTCTCGGCACTGTGGCGTGAAAGCCCTTATGCTCTGAGCTTCCAGGGCGAGCCTTTGGTAAAACCCGGCCAGCAACTGATGACCCTGGCGGCGCTGCTGCACCAGGACAATCAGCAGCAGAGCCTGCTGGCGGCGCTTATTAAAGCATCCCCCCTGAGCGCCCACGACTGGATGAGCCGGCTGCTGGATCTCTACCTTACCCCCTTGCTGCACGCCTTCTTTGCCTACGATCTGGTGTTTATGCCCCATGGCGAGAACCTTATTCTGGTGCTGGATGACAAGGTGCCTGTCACCATATTGATGAAGGACATAGGCGAAGAAGTCGCAATTCTCAACGGCAGTGCGCCGCTGCCGGGACGAGTGGCGCAACTGGCGGTCTCACTCGAAGAGGAGATGAAACTCAACTACATACTGCTGGATATTTTCGACTGTATCTTCCGCTTTATGGCACCGCTGCTCGATAGCCACACCAGCCTGAGTGAACAGGGATTCTGGGCTCTGGTGGCTGGAAAGGTACGTGATTATCAGGCCTCCCACCCCCAGTTTGCCGATAAGTATCGCCGCTACGATCTGTTCCAGCCGACCTTTGTCCGTACCTGCCTGAACCGGATCCAACTCAATAACAACCAGCAGATGATAGATCTCGAAGACAGGGAGAAGAACCTGCGCTTTGCCGGCGATATCGACAATCCGCTGCACCCCTTTGCCGCCAGCCACAGCTTTGGCATTACATCAACCCAGACCGAGCGTCTTGCAGACCCGGCCTTATAACCCTTCCAGGAAGTAACAGGAAATGGATATTAATATGCAAACCCTTAATGGCTTCAAACCGACTCCCATCGCCCTTCTCTGCTCTGTGCTATTGAGCGCCCCGGCGTTCGCCGCCGACAAGAGTGAGGCCCATGAGAAAGAGATGGAGGTACTGACAATCGTCGGTGCCAAAGACAAAACCGCAAGCTACAAGGCGAGCGACATGAGCACGGCCACCGGCATGAAGCTGTCGTTTCTCGAAACGCCGCAGTCTGTCACAGCCGTCACCGCCAAGGCCATTGAAGATCAGCAGCTCAACTCTGTCATAGATGTTATGACCAGTGTCGCCGGGATCAACGCCCGCCCTTCGGACAACGACAGATACTCCATCAGCGCCCGCGGGATCTCGGTCAGCAGTATTCTCTATGATGGTGTGGCAACCACCTATGACACCCGTTTCAACTATGGCGACAACCTGATGGACAGCGCCCTTTACGAACGCATCGAAGTGGTACGCGGTGCCACCGGCTTGATGCTGGGTGCCGGTAGCCCTTCCGCCGCCATCAATTTGGTGCGAAAACGGCCCACTGCCGAGTTTCAAGGCAGCGTCAGCCTGAGCAGCGGCTCCTGGGATATGCTGCGCGGTGTGGTCGATCTCTCCGGTGGCCTCAATCAGGATGCCAGCATCCGTGGCCGGGTGGTGCTGGCCTATCAGGACAGGGAGAACTGGCAACACAGATATGAGCAGCAGCGGCAAACCCTGTATGGCATCCTGGAGGCTGATTTAGGAGCCAATACTCTGCTGACCCTGGGCAGTGATTTCCAGCATACCAGGCCGGAAGGCACCATGTCCGGCGGCTTGCCGCTGTTTGACAGTGATGGCAACCGCACCAATTACGACCGCCATGTATCCACCGCCCCCAGTTGGGCCTCCGCCAAGACAGATGCGCTCAACAGCTTTGTGACTCTGGAGCATCATTTCAGTTCAGACTGGACCCTTAAAGGCAGCTATATCTATGGCGACAACAGCCTGGAGTTTGATGTGCTCTGGCCCATGAAAAATCCGGATCCCGTCACCAATGAAGGCATGGTCCCCGGCTCTTTGGCCTTTATCGACGGCAGTCGCACTCAGCACACCTTTGATCTCAAGCTGTCCGGCAACTTCAATGCCTTTGGCCGCAACCATCAACTGGTGGCCGGTGCCAATCAACAAAAACAGGATTTTGCCAACCCCTACTATGGCGCACTCGGCGCCAGGCCACCTTTGGGAGACTTCCGCCAACCCGGCTTTGATTACCCAAAGCCACAATGGAGCGATAAGGTGCTCTACGGCTCCTGGGGTGAAACCAAGCAACAATCTGTCTATGTCGCTTCCCAACTTGAGCTGACCGATGCCCTGTCCATGGTACTCGGTGGCCGCCTGGATAACTGGGAGACTGATCAGGATAACTTTGGTGCCAAACATGACTATAAGGTCGATGGTGAGTTCACCGGTTATCTGGGACTGACCTATGCCCTGAGCGACGAATATGCCCTGTATGCCAACTACACGGACATTTTTACTCCGCAAAATAAGGTTCAGGCCGATGGCCGTTACCTGGACCCCATCAAGGGCAGCAACTATGAGGCCGGGATCAAGGCCAGCCTGTTCGATGAGGCGCTGGACTTGTCACTGGCCGCCTTTGAGATCCGTCAGGACAATGTTGGTGAGCGAACCGGCGAAAGCCTGCCCAACAGCACTATCCCTATTTATCTCAGTGTCGACGGCACCAAGACCCGGGGTTTCGAGTTTGAGGTCAACGGCTCCATCAATGACAACTGGGATCTTTACCTGGGCTACACCCAGTTTGATACCGAAAATCCCCAAGGCCAAAAGATCAACACCACCAACCCGGAGCGGCAACTCAAGCTCTTTACCACTTATGAGTTCGATGGCTGGCTTCACGGATTGCAGCTGGGCGCCGGGGTCAACTGGCAGAGCCGCATCTATAGCCAAGTCTCAAAACCGGACGGAAAAAAGGTTGAAGTGGAGCAAGGCAGCTACGCCCTGGTGAAGCTGATGGCGAGATACAAGTTCAATGAACAGTTGAGCCTGAGAGCCAATCTGGATAACGCCCTCGACAAAAGCTATTACAGCCAGCTCGGCTTCTATAACCAATTCCAGTATGGCGCGCCGCGTAACTTCAGCGTCACCCTGGACTACCGTTTCTGAGCCGCGTTATGCCGTGAAACTACCCATAATAAGGAGCGCCCCGCACTGCGGGGCGAATAACAAATATGTTGTGTGAAGCAAGGCGCCTGTTGGCGCTTATCGTGTTTCTGAGCCTGGGGCTGGCGGGCTGTTATGACCCTCATCAAACCAAAGCCCAAACACCGCCGCAAGACGGTTATCCGGTTTGCATTACCACGGCCCACGGGACCAGCTGCATCGAGTCGCCGCCCAAACGCGTGGTGACCCTGGGAGCCGGGGCCGAAGACTGGACCCTATCCTTAGGGGTTGTCCCCATCGCCATTGAACCCCATTACTGGGGCGGCGATGCGGAGGGTTATCTGCCCTGGTTTCGCCAGGCATTGGAAGCGCAAGAGCTGCCGCTGCCCGCCATCATCAGCAGTTACCCCGAACTGGATGTGGAGCGATTATTGGCGTTGAAACCGGATCTTATTCTGGCGCCCCAGTCCGGTATCACCCGCGAAAGCTTTTTGCAGCTGAGCGCTTTGGCCCCCGTCATCGCCTATCCTGACAAACCCTGGCTGACACCGGTTAAGCAGCAGGTGGAACTGATAGCCAAGGCGCTCGGCAAAGAAGCGCAGGCCAAAGCACTTTTGAAACAGCAACAGGCCTATATCGCCCAAGTCGCCGCCGAAAACCCTGAGTTCAATGGCGTGCGCCTGGCCTATATCAATGCCGCCAGTCGAGTTGGCAATCTCTCGGTTTATGTCACAGGCGATCCCAGAGTGGATCTGCTGTTGGCGCTGGGGTTTGTATTGCCGCCACAACTTTTTGGGCTCAATGCCAGCCGAGGCCACTTCGCCGCCCACATAGGACTGGAGCACGCCGACATGCTGGACGATGCCGAGCTGCTGCTCAGCTGGTACAGCTCGGACAAGGCCAGAGCCGAGGTGGAAGCCATGGCGGTTATCCGTCGTCTGCCCGCCATGCGCCGCGGTCGGTATCTGGCAATAACCGACCCGGCATTGGTGATGGCCAGCTCCTACGGCTCGCTGCTAAGCGTTAAATGGGCTATTCCCAAGCTGGTGCCGCAACTGCAACAAACCCTGGCAGGGCAACAAAAAAAACCTCGCCCAAACAGACCGTCGGACACACAGGCTGGTGCAGATACAGGCGCCCATTCAGGTGCAGATACAGGCGCGCCATCGAATAAAAACGGGAGGCCGGGATGACACACCCAAAAACTTTTCTGCAACATGGAGCTACCCAGTCCCCGAGCCGTCTTGGACGTAACACCTTAGCCCTGCTTGGGCTGCTGACGATTCTGGCGCTGCTGGTATTGGCCAACCTGCTGTTTGGCGCCCGCACGCTACCGCTGACTATGCTGGGCAAGCTCTGGCAACCGGCCGCAGACGATCATCTGTCGCTGGTGTTACAGGCAAGGCTGCCAAGATTGCTGTGCGGCATGTTGGCCGGCATGGCATTGGCAATGGCCGGTTGCGTTATCCAGGCGCTGTGCCGCAACCCCTTGGCGGATCCCGGCCTGCTCGGCGTCAATGCCGGCGCCAGTGCCTCTCTGGTCACTCTGGGGCTGTGGAGCGCAACCGCGGGTTTGAGTCTCTTCTGGCAGGCCTTGCCCGGGGCGCTGCTGGCCAGCGCCTTGGTGTATCTGATGTCCAGGGCGCAGCAATCCCAGGGGCAATCCGCTGCGGTCAGACTGATCCTGGCCGGCGCCGCCATCAGCGCCGTGCTCGGGGCCTATGTCCAGGCCAGAGTGCTGCTGAACCCGCAGCTATTCGATGGTTTCAGGTATTGGATGGCAGGCTCCCTGTCCGGGCTGGGCTGGCCGGAGTTTCATGCGCTCTGGCCCTATCTGCTGCCCGCCGCGGCACTCTTGTGGCTGCTAGCACCGGCGCTGAATCTGATGCTGCTGGATACTCATACCGCCAAGGCGCTCGGTGCCTCCCAGGGCTGGCAGGGGCTGCTCGCCTGGCTGGGTGCCACCTTGCTGTGCGCCGCAGCCACCGCCATTGTCGGCCCGCTGGCCTTTGTCGGCTTGGCCAGTACCCATCTGGCCAGGCGTTATCTGACGCTCAATTTCCGCCTGCTATTACCGGGAGCCGCTTTAATAGGCGGCGCCATGGTGTTACTGGCAGATCTGTTGGCGCGGGTATTGATGCCGCCGGCCGAACTGCTGACCGGCATCATGGTCGCCTTGCTGGGAGCGCCGTTTCTGTACCTGATGGCCCGAGGGCAAAACCTGAAGGAGGCGTCATGAAACACACCCGTTTTCCCATCTGGCAATGGGGCCCGATAACCTTAAGAGCCCCCTCCACCGGCGCCATAAGGGCTGCCTTGCTGGCTGTACTTTTGCTTGTCGGTGCACTGCTACTTAGCCTGATGCTGGGACATCAGGGCCTGGCGCCGGTGAGCCTTGCCAAGGCCCTGTTTGCCGAAGCTTCCGACTATGAAAACTGGCTTTTGTGGCAATCACGCCTGCCAAGGGCCCTGTGCGCCCTCGGCGCCGGCATGGCGCTGGGACTCTCCGGCGCCGTGTTTCAAAGTCTGAGCCGTAACCCGCTGGGGAGCCCGGATATTCTCGGGGTCAATGCCGGCGCCAGTGCCGGCGCCGTCCTCTGGTTATTATGGCTGCCGGAACTGCCATTGCTGCCCGGCGCCCTCTTGGGCACTGGGGTTGTGCTCCTGCTGTTTTTCGCAGGACTCGGACGCCAATGGCAGTTTTCCCGCAATCTGGTGCTGATGGGCATCGCTATCAACGCCTTTGCCATCGCCCTGGTGCAGTTTGTACTGACACTGGTGCAAAGAGAGCAAGCGCAGCAGATGCTGGGGTATCTGTCCGGCAGTCTGGCACACCGCACCTGGGGTGATGTGCTGCTGATAACCTCAGTGTTACTGCTGGCGCTGCCCGCTCTGTTGCTGCTCTCCCGCCGTCTGTCACTGCTGAGCTTGGGCCAGGAACTGGCTCAGGCGCTTGGCAACCCGGTGCGCCAAAGCCAAACACTGGCGCTGCTGTTTGCCACCTTGCTGGCGCTGGGCGCCGTACTCTGCGCCGGCCCCGTGGCCTTCGTCGCCTTGGTGGCGCCACATCTGGCCCGCTTTGGCAATCGTCAACTGGCACTGCTGCGCTCGGCGCTGATAGGCGCGCTGTTGCTGCTAGGGGCCGACACCCTCACCTTATTGCTGCCGGGCAACCAAAGGCTGCCGGTGGGCGTATTGACCGCCCTCATCGGCGGCGTCTATCTGGCGCTGCTCTTGAGCCGCGAAATCCGGGGACAACCGCAACTGGCCAAGGGACTGAAAGGAGAAAGATCATGACCCAATACCCTAACTATGACATTGCCCTCAGTGGGCATGAGCTTTATCTCGAGTACGGCCAGCGGCCCATCATAAGCGCCATGAACCTGGCCATCCCCAAGGGTAAGCTGACGGTGATCCTTGGCCCCAATGGTTGTGGCAAGTCGACCCTGCTCAAGTGTTTGAGCCAGGTACTGCCGCCCACACGCGGCCAGGTCATCTTGGGTCACACCCCTTTGGCGCAGATGAGCAACAAGGCCAGAGCCAGGGAGCTGGCATTGCTGGTGCAAAAGCCGGAATTGCCGGAAGGAATAGATGTGCAGGAGCTGGTCAGTCGCGGCCGCTACCCTCATCAGAGCCTGTGGCACCAATGGTCAGAGCAAGATGAGCTGGCGGTTGCCCAAGCCCTGGCTGCCACAGGGTTAACGACACTGGCACAAAGGCCTGTGGCCGAGCTCTCGGGCGGCCAGCAACAGCGAGTCTGGCTGGCGATGGTGCTGGCGCAGCAAACCGACTTGCTGCTGCTCGATGAACCCACCTCGTTTCTCGATATCCGCGCCCAGCTGGCAGTACTCGACTTTTGCCGAGCGTTGGTGGATCAGGGGCGCACCTTGGTATTGGTGCTGCACGACATCAATCAGGCTCTGCGCTACGGCGATCACTTGCTGTTGATGCGTGATGGCAAGCTGATTGCCTGCGGCGCGCCCGAGTCACTGTTGACCGAGGCCCTGCTGGAACAGGTGTTCGATATCAATGCCAGCATAATCACAGATCCCGAGGCCAACTGCCCGATGATTATCCCCAGGCCCAGAGCACACCCCAGATCTGCCGGACACCATGACGGCGAGGATTCGACCAACACTGCCACCGGAGGACTGCCGTCATGGGAATGAGTATTGCCAGCGAGCTCAACCAACTACTGGCGCAAAAAGCCGCCTTCTATGGCGAGCACTTCAAGGCCATAGAGAGTCTGGAGCAGCTACCCCAAGAAGCCATCAGCTTGAACTCGGTCTTGAGCCAGGCACATTACCCGGCGCTGCTGCAGCAATTTGCCCTGAGTTATCAAACCAAGGTGTCCACGACTTGTGCCACAAAGCCCGAGATCGACGCCCGGGCACTGCACTCCATGTGGAGTCAGTGGTTTTTCGGCCTGCAACTCCCCCCCCTGCTGCTGTGGTTATTTGCCAGTCAGCCCGGCAGCGCACTTAACCGCGCCATAACATCAGCAGCTTGCAGTGACAACTGGTACCTTGAACCTTTTGATAACGGCCGGGCAGAAACTTTTTATCTGCTGCTTGATGCGGATGTCAGCCATCCGGCTCCCGCCGGGCAACTTGCCAGTTGGGAAAGCTTACTAGAGCGGTTGCTTATTCCGATTGTCGAGCGTCTGGCAGCGCTGGGGCCAGTGCCATCAAAGCTGCACTTCAGCCATCAAGCCTATATTGTGCATTGGTATCTGGGTGAGTTGTCACTGCCCGTCAGTTGGCGTAGGCAATTGATAAGAGAGATGTTCGAGCAAGCTGAGCTGCAGCCACGTACCTATGTTACGCCGATTGCCCATCCGTTTTGGCGAAAGCTAAGGCTCAAGCAGCAGCAAAGCCCGCGTATCGCCTGTTGCCTGCGGCACAAGCTTCCCTGCACCCCAATGTGCGCCGATTGCCCGCTGGATAAGAACAGGCGCCGTAAGGGTGGCAGTTGCGGGGAAGATACCAGCAAGTCTTGTGTATGCTCTGCATAGATTGACAGACTAGGATACAAGGCGCCACTACTGGGAAATAGCGAATCCTATGTTAGAAACATCGTTAGAAATATCGTTAGAAACATTGCGATTTTTTCATGCCGAGACTCAAGCGGCTAATACACGAGAAAATTCTACTTTTGGCTGCTGTTATGTTTCGGGAGGACAAGCAAACCAGTCCTCCCCCCATTTACTGGGTCGGGCACGGAAGCGGCGGCGCCTAGGGATTTACCCGTTCAGATCCCACAGGACTCAGGATTTGACGACCAAAGCCATTTAAACCAGCCCGCTCACAAAAAAACATTTTAATTCATAATATTACGCGCATTCACTTTCTGAGGCTGTACTCTTTTTTGTACCTATTCCGATCAGAACATCACCTTAATTCGGCACTGACACTATCCACTAAATGGCTTAAATATCAGTAGGATGATACAAAGTATTACTGAGATAATACTTTAGTGGCATGGACAAAAAACATACAGCAGATAGCATGATGTTTCACTTTGGTTAATCATAAGGATTTGATATGAATAATATAAGTGTAGCAATGGCATTGATTTCGGCTGTTGTGTTCTCTCAAACCACGTTAGCGAGCGACAATAGACTTTGCCTTACCAACGATACAGAGTTTGTAGCCAGTGGTTACTCCGTGCAGGATGGCATAGACGACCCAAACTTTGACCCAAGTATTGAGGTCCAGGTTACTTATTCAGGGAAGGTTTGCACATCATCGCCAAAAGAAGTGGATACCCTCTCAGTTCCGGTTCCAAACACTCCGATTGAAGGAGATAAAAGGACAATAGTGCAAACTCGTGGAGGGTGGGTATATACCTGGGAACAGCTCTATACCAGTAGTGGATGGCAGACTACTTTGTTTTCGCAACGCTATATTGGTAATGGCAATGGTAAACATGAAGCCCAACGTTAAGTAACAAATTCTGGGCCGTTCTAGGCCCAGTTTCTTACTTGTTTTCCCCTTCCTGAAAAAGATTGTCGGGCGAACAGGCATACCAAGTCTTATGACTTTGTTTAATGCCTTAACGCCAGCCAATGCTTCACCCACCTGTCCGTTATAATCACGCAGGCTTAATTTGGCACTGATAAGTTGTTTATCGCGATACATGGCGCTCTCGGACAAGGAACGCAGATGGCAGTTATTCATCAACTTCCATAGCTTCAACTCTTCTGCCTTGAGTGCATCCACAGTCTTATTTCGAGGATGTCCTGGTTCCCTTTGTCGTCTTGGTTCCCCTTGTCTACTCTGTGCCGAACTCATTTTTAGCTCACTCCAGACTGCGAAAAATATAAAAAAACGCCCCGGTGATTTACAGCCTTACCGGGGCGTTTGGTTGGAGGGTTGCGGCCTGAGGCCGCTTTTACACTAAAGCAGCACTGTAACTCAAAGCACTGCTATTCAAAGTGCTGTTACTCAAAGGCTATTTGAAGAACAGCCATTCCAATCAGTGTCAGTCGAAGAAGCGTCGTCCTTCTGCGGCCATGGTCTTGAGCAATTCACTCGGGGCGAATCTGTCGCCGAAGCGGCTCTGGAAGCGTTCCAGCTTGGCCAGCAACTGATCGGCGCCCATGGTGTCTATATAGTGGAAAGGCCCACCGAGGAAAGGCGGGAAGCCAATGCCGAAGATGGCGCCAATATCCCCATCGCGGGCAGAGGCTATGATGCCCTCTTCCAGACACCGCACCGCTTCATTGAGCATCTGCACCACACAGCGCTCTGCCAGGTTGGCATTTTCGGCGCCAACACCCGGCGCTATCCCCAGCACCTGATAAACACTCTTGTCCACTTCCTTCTTCTTGCCGGCTTTGGGACCGTAGAGATAGAAGCCCTTGGCGTTCTTGCGCCCCTTGCGGTCATCGGCGAGCAGCTTATCGAAGGCAGAGGGGGCAGCGAAACGCTCACCCAACTCTTTTTCGAGTATCGGCGAAATCTTGGCGCCCACATCAATACCCACTTCATCGAGCAGAGTGATAGGGCCGACCGGGAAACCAAACTTCACCAGCGCCTTATCCAGGCTCTCGACACTGTTGCCCTCGAGCAGCAGCTGCGCCGCTTCATTCATATAGAGCGCCAGAATACGATTCACATAGAAACCGGCGCCATCTTTCACCACTATCGGCGTCTTGCCCTGTTTGCGGGCAAAGGCCACTGTGGTGGCTATCGTCTGGGGCGAGGTTTTATCGTGGGCAATCACTTCCACCAACGGCATCTTCTCTACCGGCGAGAAGTAATGCAGGCCGATGACGTTTTCCGGTCTGGCGGCGGCTTCGGCAATCTGACCTATGGGCAGCGACGAGGTGTTGGAAGCAAAAATAGTGTGTTCACCGCATTCGCGCTCGATATCCCGCACCATTTGATGCTTGAGATTGAGATCCTCAAATACCGCCTCGACCACTATGTCGGCATCCTTGACCCCAACATAGTCTGTAGTCGTCGTCATCAAGGCCATCTGCTTATCGCGCACCGCCGGGGTCATATGCCGACGCTTGACGCCCTTATCCAGCAACTTATAGGCATAGCCCAGCGCATTGCTGAGTCCCTGCTCACTGATATCCTTGACCCGCACCGGGATTTTGGCCTTGGTGGTGGTCACTGAGGCGATACCGCCGCCCATCAGGCCACCGCCGAGCACTACGGCCTTGTGAACCGGACTGGGCTCAGCACCTTCGGCGCCGGTTTCCTTTTTCATTTCTGTGGTGGCAAAGAAGATGGAGCGCAGCGCCGCCGACTCGGGCGTCATCACCAGCTCGCCGAAATGGCGCGCCTCTGTGGCCAAACCTGCCTCTATCCCCTGGCTCATCCCCACCCGCACACAGTCGATGATCTTGTCCGGCGCCGGATAGTTACCCTGGGTTTTTCTGGCAACCTGTTTACGGGCCTGATCAAAGATGATTTTCTGCCCAAAGCCGTTGCTTTCGAGCAGCTTGTTCATCATAGGTTGATTATTTTTGCCTTTACCGCGCTTGGCTTTGCCGGCAAATGCCAGTTCAACCGCCGCCTCCAGCAGAATCGACTTGGGCACCACATCGTCCACCAGCCCCATCTTCAGCGCCTGCTTGGGGCGAACCTGCTTACCGGTAAGCATCATATCCAGCGCTGTGGTGATCCCCACCAGGCGTGGCAGACGCTGGGTTCCACCACCGCCCGGCAGCAGACCGAGCTGAACCTCCGGCACCCCCAACATGGTTTTCTTGTCGTCACTGCACACCCGCAGATGACAAGCCAGTGCCAGCTCGAGGCCGCCACCGAGACAGGCGCCGTGAATGGCTGCGACTACAGGAATTTTCAGCCCTTCCAGTTCGGCAAACACCTTATGCCCTGAGCTCGACAGCTCGCGGGCATCGGCGGCGCTTTGACAGGCATCGAGCATGGAGATATCGGCGCCGGCCACGAAGGAGTCGGGCTTGCCTGAAATGATCACCAAGCCCTTGATACTGCTGTCCGCTTTGATTTCGCTCAGCAAGGCACTGATCTCAGGGCCGAATTCGGCCTTGAGGGTATTCATGCTTTCGCCGGGTACATCCATGGAAAGAATGGCAATGCCGTCGTCGCGGCGGCTGAGGCTAAAACTCTTGTTGCTGTTTTCCATCTGCAATTACTCCACTTCCACTATCATTGCCACACCCAGACCACCGGCCGCACAGGCGGTTGTCAGACCCGTACCGCCACCGCGGCGCTTCAGTTCATTACACACTTGGGTGATCAAGCGAGTACCCGTGGCCGCAAACGGATGGCCATAGGCCAGCGAGCCACCGAGCACGTTGAACTTGCTCATATCGATTTCACCAATGGCGCGGCTCTGACCGAGTTTTTCCTCGGCAAACTTCTTCGAGGCAAACATTTTCATATTGGCCAAAGTCTGGGCGGCAAAGGCTTCGTGCATCTCTATCAGGGTCAGATCTTCGAGCTGCATACCGGCGCGTTTCAGCGCCAGTGGCGTGGCGTAGGATGGCCCCATCAGCATGTCTTGCCAGACATCTATGGCGCTGAAAGCATAGCTCTTGATATAGCCAATGGGGGTGTAACCCAGTGCCTTGGCTCGGCCTTCACTCATCAGGATCACCGCAGAGGCGCCATCGGTCAACGGGGTACTGTTGGCGGCAGTGACACTGCCGTGCTTGCGGTCGAATACGGGTCTGAGTTTGGCGTAAGACTCAAGGGACGAGTTGTCGCGGATATTGTTGTCACGCTCGATAAAACTTTTGTAGGGCGGCACATGAGCCACCATGACTTCATCCTTGAGCTTGCCTTCGTTCCAGCTCTGGCTCGCCAGGGTATGAGAGCGGTGGGCCAGCGCGTCCTGATCGGCGCGGCTGATGCCGTGGCTCTTGGCCATCTGCTCGGCGGTTTGCCCCATGGACAGGCCGGTGGAATATTCGGCCACAGCAGGCGGCACAGGCAAGAGATCTTTAAACCCCAGACGGCGAACTATGTTCCACTTCTGTCCCAGGGTACGGGCCTTATTGAGATCGACCAAGGCATGGGCCAACTTGCGGGACACCCCGATAGGCAGCACAGAGGAGGAATCCGAGCCCCCGGCTATGCCTATTTCGATATTGCCCGTCATGATCGACTCGGCAATATTGACAGTGGACTGAAAACTGGTGGCACAGGCACGGGTAACACTATAGGCATCTGTGTGCAAATTCATGCCGGTACCCAGGACAATTTCACGGGCAATATTGGGCGCTGCCGGCATCTGTACGACCTGGCCGTAGACAAGCTGCTCAATCAGCTTGGGGTCCAATTCACTGCGACTGAGCAGCTCATTGACCACCATCTTGCCCATATCCAGCGCCGACACGCCGTGAAACGCCGTCGCCTGTTTGGCAAACGGGGTACGCAGACCGGCCACTATGGCAATCCGCTCGCCCCTGGCATTGGTTACCTGTTGTCTGTCACTCATTTGTCACCCTCTTATTAAGCAGCGCACGCCGAAAATGGCCCTGACACTGCGCTTTATTGTTTTTCCATAAGAGACCCGTACTGCCCTAAACAGGTCTGACCATTAAAAATGTGATCTGATTCTAACTTCTTGTTGGCCGGTTTTAAACACTTGTTTGTTTTTTTAACACTAGCCAAGGGCGCAGGGAATTCTTTACCATAACCGCTGTCTATAGTTGGGCCTTAAAATAAAACGAGTAGCATCATGCCTTTGAGTCGATTTCATGCACTGCGGACCTATCTGGATCAAGTGATCATAGGTCAGCCAATTTTGACCGAAAACCTGCTTATCGCTCTGATAGCCGATGGCCACCTGTTAGTGGAAGGACCACCGGGGCTGGCCAAGACCCGGGCCGTTAAAGCGCTGTGTGATGGCATTGAGGGCGACTTTCACCGCATTCAGTTTACCCCGGACCTGCTGCCGGCCGATTTGACCGGCACCGACATCTATCGCGCCCAAACCGCAACCTTTGAATTTGAGGCGGGGCCGATATTTCACAACCTTATTCTGGCGGATGAAATCAACCGTGCCCCGGCCAAGGTGCAGTCGGCCCTTTTGGAAGCCATGGCCGAAGGCCAGGTGACAGTGGGCAAACACTCCTACAAGTTACCGCCGCTGTTTTTAGTGATGGCGACCCAAAACCCGCTGGAAAACGAGGGCACCTACCCGCTACCGGAAGCCCAGCTTGACCGCTTCCTGATGCACCTGAACCTGGATTACCCGGAAGCAGACACTGAGCTTGAGATCCTGCGTTTGTCCCGCAGCGAAGCCAAGACCCACGGCATGGAGAAAGTCACTCCCATAGGCCAGCAGGAAGTATTCCTCGCCCGGGAGCAGGCGCTGGAGCTGTATCTGGCCGAGCCGCTGGAGCGTTATATTGTTGACTTGGTGATGGCGACCCGTCAGCCTCAGCGCTACAGCGACCAGCTTGCCAAGTGGCTGGAATACGGCGTCAGCCCGCGGGCGACCCAATCCATCGAGCGCTGCGCCCGCGCCCGTGCCTGGTTGTATCAGCGTGACTTTGTCTCCCCTGAAGATATTCAAGCCGTGGTGCCCAATGTACTGCGCCACCGCTTGCTGCTGAGTTATCAGGCGCAGGCCGAAGGCGTCAGCCGCGATCAGGTGATTGACCATGTGCTCAATCAGGTGGCCGTTCCCTGATGAAAGCCGCAGCAACAGACTCTTCACTGCCACTGTTTGCCGACGGCCTCCACCTGTGTGAGGCCGAGCTGCTTGCCTGCCAGAATATCGCCCGCGCTCTGGGTGACCGGCAGGGAAAAGCCCGCGCAGCCATGGCCGGTCACAGAGCCAGCCTGGTCAAGGGCCGCGGCATGGAATTTGCCGAAGTGCGCCACTATCAACAGGGCGATGATGTCCGCACCATAGATTGGCGGGTCACAGCCCGCACCGGCAAGGCGCATACCAAGCTGTTTGTCGAGGAGCGTGAGCGCCCTATTCTGCTGTTGGTGGATATGAAGCACAGCCTCTATTTCGGCTCCCAACTATTATTACAGTCGGTACAGGCGGCGCATCTGGCGGCGACCTTGGGCTGGAATGCCATCATGCAGGGCGACCGTCTCGGCGCGCTGGTGGTGGGCGATAGCGCCCACAGAGAGCTTAAGCCAAGAGCACGCAACCAGGGGATCCTGGCACTGATATCGGCGCTGGTGGCGGTACACAAGTCGCAGCTCGAAGCGCTGGACAGCCCCCATGAAGATGGTCAGGCGTTAATGCTCCAGGCCTGTCAACGTCTGGCACGACTGGCCAAACCCGGCTCCCTTATCTGGATAATCACAGACGGCAACGGTTTTGGCAGCGAATGTCAGCAGGCGCTGTCGGAACTCAAACGCCACTGCGAGCTGGCGGCCTTTGTGGTAACAGATCCCATGCGCCAAGGCACACTCGAGCTGCCGCGGCAGTTTGCCCTGCCGGTACGGGAGTCGGGCCGCAGCCTGATCCTGGATCGCAGCGGTTATGATGCCTGGCTCGGTCGTCAGCGCGCCAACCTGACGCAGTTTGATACCCTGATGCAACAACTCAAGGTCCCGGTTCGCACTCTGGATGCCGGCCGGCGCCTCAATCAACAATTGACACTGTTAAGATGAATCCCAATCAAGCCAATCCGGCGCTGAGTGCGCTCAAGGATATTCAACTACCGGCCGAGGTGCCCTTTTGGCCTCCGGCTCCCGGTATTTGGCTGCTGATGCTGCTGGCCTTGTTACTGCTTGGCGCCGCGGCATTCTTTGGCTATCGGCGCCTGCAGACAGCCAAGGCTCACAAGGCGGTGGCTCAAGCCGCCACGACTGAACTGATGCAGTTGCAGGACCAGGACCCGGAGCTGCTATCCAAGATGAGTGCATTATTGAAACGCACCGCCATCAGCTATGGTGAGCGTGCCCAGGTGGCCGGACTCAGCGGTAAACCCTGGGCCGAGTATCTGGATAACGCACTGCCAGCCAAGCTGCGTGGGCGCTTCGCCTCTTTGCTCGAAAATCAATACAGTGGTCAACCGAGCGCAGCCCCTGCCGAGTTGCGGGCGCTTTGTGTTTGCTGGCTCAAGTGCGCACCGAAACACTTTGCCAAGGGAGGTAAACCAAGATGCTGACCCTCCATTGGCCCTGGTTACTGCTGCTTATTCCATTGCCGCTGCTGCTTGCCTATCGCCCCGCCGTCAACAGCGGTGGTCAACTGCAACTGCCCGGCGTCGATGCCCATGCCCGCGAGCAGCAACAAAGCAAACGCAGAGCGCCCTTGAGTCTCTGGCTGTTGTGGTGCCTGTTATTACTGGCGATCGCCCGGCCACAGTGGCTCGGCGAGCCCATAGAGCTGCCCACAGAGGGGCGGGACCTGATGCTGGCGGTGGATCTCTCCGGCAGTATGCAGATTGAAGACATGGTGCTCGATGGCAAAGCGGTAGACAGATTCACCCTGATCCAGAAAGTGGTCAGCGACTTTATCGAGCGCCGCGCCGGCGATCGTATCGGCCTGATATTGTTTGCCGATGCCGCCTATCTGCAGGCGCCACTGACTCAGGACAGGCGCTCTGTGGCTCAGTATCTCAAGGAAGCCCAAATCGGCCTGGTGGGCAAACAGACCGCCATTGGCGATGCCATTGCCCTGGCGGTAAAACGCTTCGATAAGGTGAAAGACAGCAACCGGGTGTTGGTGCTCTTGACCGACGGCTCCAACAATGCCGGCAGCATAGTGCCGGATCAGGCCGCCGCCATTGCCGCCAAGCGCGGCATCACCATCTACACCATAGGTGTAGGCGCCGATGTGATGGAGCGTCGCACCCTATTTGGCCGTGAGCGGGTCAACCCCTCGATGGATCTGGATGAAGCCCAGCTGCAACGGATAAGCGATGCCACCAAGGGGCGCTATTTCCGTGCCCGGAATACCGAAGAACTGGAGCAGATCTATCAGGAAATCGACAAGCTGGAGCCCGTCAGCCGTGACGCCCTCAGTTACCGGCCGCAATCCGAGCTGTTTTACTGGCCGCTGGGGCTGGCGCTGGTGCTGAGCGTATTGTTGCAGCTGCAGAGCCTGTTGCTCAGCGTCTGGCCAGGGCCTTGGGGGAGGAAATCATGAGTTTGCACTTTATCCGTCCCGAATGGCTGTGGGCCATACTGCCACTGGCATTGCTGTTAGTGCTGCAAAGTCGCCGCCAAGCGGGCCAATCTGACTGGGATCGTTATATTGCGCCGCATCTGGCGCCACTGCTGTTGACCCAAGGCAGTAAAAGCCGCCAAAACCGCCTGCCCTGGCTTGGTCTGGCCTGGTTGGTAGCGGTACTGGCCTTAAGCGGCCCGGCGCTTTACAAGAAACCCCTGCCGGTATTTGCCAGCAGCACAGGACGGGTGCTGGTGATGGATATGTCTTTGTCCATGTATGCCACAGACGCCGCCCCCAACCGTTTGACCCAGGCCAGGTTCCGCGCCACGGATCTGCTGGGGCAACTCAATGAGGGGGAAACCGCGCTGCTGGCCTACGCGGGTGATGCCTTTATCATCAGCCCCTTGACCCGGGATCGCAACACCCTGCTCAATCTGTTGCCAACCCTGAGCCCGGCCATCATGCCAGTGCGCGGCTCCAATTTAACCGCGGCGCTGGAGAAAGCCAAGGAGCTGCTCAGCCAGGGCGGCCACCTGCAGGGCGATATCATCTTGATAACAGATGGCGTCGGCAGCCGTCAGCTCAACGCCGCCAGACAGGCGATTGAGGGCAGTCACTACCGCTTGGGCATTCTGGCGATAGGTTCATCCCAGGGTGCACCGATAAGGCTGCCGGATGGGCAACTGCTCAAGGACAGCCGAAATGAAGTGGTAGTACCGGCCACCGACTTTGGCATGCTCAGCGAGCTGGCGAGTGCCGGGAACGGCATTTTGGTGCCCTACAGCAACGACGGCAAGGATCTGCAAACGCTGGTGCAGTGGCTCGCCACCAGCTCGGATGCCACAGAAACAGATCTTGCCGGCGATACCTGGGTCGACCTTGGCCCCTATCTGGCATTCTTGCTGTTGTTGCCGCTGCTTTTAAGCTTTCGCAGCGGCCTGCCGGTGCTATTGCTGCCCTTGAGCCTTGGCCTGCTTGTCAGCCCATCTAGCCAGGCAAGCGGCTGGGATGACCTTTGGCAAACCCGAGATCAGCAGGGAATGCAGGCATTCAAGCAGGAGGATTTTGCCACTGCTGCCGACAAGTTTGTTGACCCCGCCTGGCAAGGCAGCGCCCGCTACCGCGCAGGCGATTATCAGGGTGCGCTGCAAGCCTTCGAGCAAGATGGCAGTGCCACAGGCTTATACAACCAAGGCAATGCCCTGATGCAGCTTGGCCAATATGAAGAAGCCATCAAGCGCTACAGTGACGCCCTGACACAAGTGCCCGATATGCAGGATGCCATTGACAATAAGGCGTTGGCGGAATCCTTGCTAAAGCAGCGAGAGCAGCAACAAGATCAACAGAGCCAGGATAAGCAAGAGGATCAAAGCCAGCAGGATCAACAACAGAGTTCTCAGTCCGGCAAGGATCAGAGTCAGGACAGTCAGGACAGCGCCCAGGGTGACAACAGCCAGGGCCAAAATCCAAGCAAAGAGCAAGGTCAAAACAGCCAAGCCGACCAAGGCTCAAGCAAGGACTCGCACCAGGGCTCAGATAAAGACGCTAACAAAGAGAATAGCGCTCCTTCCACTGCCGACTCGCAGCAAAATGCTGCTGACAATGCCGCCGATAAGGATGCCGAAGGCGCTCAGAACCCGCAAAATGCCGAGGATAACACCGGCGCAGACTCTGAGCCTGAGATGCAGGCTTCATTGCCACAAGAGCAAGAGCCGCAAAATGAGTCAAGCACAGCTGCAGGTCAAAACGGTGCAGCTAAGCAGGATGGCTCTGAGTCTGATGCCGACAAGGCCAACTCGGCGAGTCTTGCCGAACAACAACAGGGGCCAAACGATGAGCAAAGCGATGATCAGGTTAAGGCACAAGTTGCCGCCTCGTCACTCGATGACACCGAGCCCCTGCCCCCCGAAATGGAGCGGGCGCTGAAGGCATTGGTGGATGACCCGGCCACTTTGCTGCGCAACAAGATGCAACTCGAGTATCAAAAACGCCGCCAGCGCGGCGAGACACCCAAGGACAATGAACAGTGGTAACTAGACTTATTCCTCTATTGCTTCTGTGCCTGCTGCCGCTCAAGGCACTGGCACTGACACAGCTTCAGGCCTCGGTCGATCGCAATCCCGTGACCGAGAGCGAGTACTTTATGCTGTCCGTGGTGGCAGATGATGAACTCGAAGCCCAGGCACTGGACACCTCGGCCCTGTTGAAAGACTTTATCGTCGGCCGCACCAGCGTCAGTCGCAGTACCCAGATCATCAATTTTGATGCCCGCAAGGAAACCCGTTGGCAAGTGATGCTGACCCCCAAAACCACAGGTCAGGTCACTATTCCGGCCCTGAGTATCGATGGCGTCAGCAGCGATGCCATCGAATTGAAGGTGATGCCGGCCGGTAGCCGCCCGGAGGCGCAAAAAAACCTGTTCCTGCGTACCAGTATCTCGGCCAAGGAGGCCTATGTCGGCCAGTTGCTCACCTACAAGGTAAAACTCTTTCTGGCCGTTGAGCTGCAGCGTGGAGTGTTGTCGGCCCCCTCTATCAGCGGCGCCCAGATAAAACAGCTCGGCGAGGATAAAGAAAGCAGTGAAATAGTCAACGGCCGCCGTTTTCGGGTGATAGAGCGCAGCTACGGCATCATAGCCGATGAACCCGGCGAGCTGGCGATTTCCGGTGCCAACTTCTCTGGCGATGTGCTGGTCGATACCCCAAGACGCGGCATGTTCGCCTTTCAGGAAAGTCGCCCCATGCAGGCCCAGAGTGACAGCATGCTGGTCAGCATCAAGCCGATCCCGGCCGAATATCACGGCGACTGGCTGGTATCGGATCTGGTGATGCTCAAAGAGGAATGGGACGACAAGCAGACTTTTGAAGTGGGTCGCCCTATTACCCGCAACCTGACACTGCTGGCATCCAATGCCGATGAAACCAGCCTGCCGGAGCTGAAACTGAGCTTGCCGGACAATCTCAAGAGCTATCCGGAAAAGGCGCAGCGCAAGACCTTCGTTCGCGACAACCAACTTGTGTCTCAACTGACCCAAACCATTGCCATAGTGCCCTCCAAACCGGGGAGTTATACCCTGCCGGAGATCAAGGTGCCTTGGTGGAATCCGCATTTAAAGCAGCAGGAGTTCGCCCTGCTGCCGGCGCGCACTATCCAGGTAGCCCCCGCCGCCGATATGCCACAGCCCGTCATCAACCCGCCGCAGGAAGAATCAAACCTCAGTGCCGGCTTCTGGCCTTGGTTGACCGCTCTGTTTGCGTTGCTGTGGCTGGCCACCTGTGTGTTGTGGCTAAAGGCGCGCAAACAACAAGCGATAGCCGCTCCGGCAACAGTGGCGCAAGCTCAAACAAGCGAAACCCGGCCGGGGTTGGCTCAGGCTTGTCAGCAAGGGGACTTGAGCCGGGTATTCAAGGCATTGCTACAGGAACTCAGTGATATCACGGGCCATAGCGTCACACTCGATGAACTGCCTAAACTGGCACCTGAGTTGGCCGTCGTGGTCGCCAAGATTCAGGCCAGTCGCTATGGCAGACGAGGCAGCGATCCCGCTCAGTATTTCCCGGCGCTGCTGCAAACCTTTGAGCGCTTCAAGAGCCAATACTCCAAGGCGGCTGATTCGGCCTCGGCGCTGGCGCCGCTAAACCCTTAACAGCAGGCCCCGGGCTCATCAAGCTACTAGCTTGTTAAGCCCGGGGTAATCCCAATGAACTTCAGTGTCTGATCCACCGCCGCGAATCCGCGCCATGGTTATAGCTAAAGTTATGGCTAATGTTATGGTTAGGCGGCATACCCATTGGAGGAGATGCTTATCCATTAATATCAGCTCATTCGTCCGCTATTGAGCATTCGTTAAAGATAACAATGGAGTTGCAACATAAACTAGCACCATAGTCATGCTATCGGCCTCGCGATTGTCATCAAAAAGTTGCGAGATGAACAAAAAATATCGTTAATAGCCTTAGAGTTTTATCCGTTAATATTGCAAAACCCAGTCCAATTCATGGTTTAGACACACTTTATGCCACCGCCATTTGCCAGAACACCTGCAACGCCATTAAGCTTAGCGGCAACAAAAATAAAACAAGCATGAAAATGTTCGATAGCTGGCGAAAGAAAAAGTCTGATGATGCGGTCATTTCTGACATGCTGAATAAACAAAGACGTTACGATAGCCTGGTCAGGGCGCTGCATGCCGATATCTACCGCTACGCCTTCTGGCTTTGCGGCGATCGCCATATAGCCGAAGATATTACCCAGGAAACGTTTCTCCGGGCCTGGCGCTCGCTGGATTCATTGAAAGATGACAAGGCGGCCAAGGCGTGGTTAATCACTATTTTACGGCGGGAAAATGCCCGCCGCTTTGAGCGTAAGCAGTTTGATTATGCCGATATCGGCGAAGAGCATTGGCAGGATCCCGGTTCCCAGAGCCAGGAAGAACATGCCGATCACTACCTGCTCAGGCGTCAAATAGCCCAATTGGAACCCGAGTATCGGGAGCCTTTGTTATTACAGCTGATAGCCGGATTCAGTGGCGATGAAATTGCCCAATTACTGGATCTAAACCGAAATACTGTCATGACCCGCTTGTTTCGGGCCAGAAATCAGTTAAAAGAAGCACTGGAACACTCCAAGGTCAGAGGTCAATCCAATGGATGAGCTGAAGTTTCGCCGCCAGGCCTATGGCGACCCCAATAATCAGGATCCCGAGTTTCTCGAGGCCCTAAGCCAAAACGAAGACAATCAGGCGTTTGTCGCCGAACTCAAGGCACTCGATGGCAAGATAAGTCAGGCGCTCAGAATTCCTGTGGCCGAAGACCTGAGCGAAAAACTGCTGCTGAAACAACAGTTGGCCGTGCACCATCATCAACGCAAACGTACAGGCTGGATGCTGGCGATGGCCGCATCCATCGCATTTGTTGCCGGAGTCAGTTTCAGTCTCTGGCGTCAGGGACCGGTGGACTTAGGACAACACGCACTTGCCCATGTGCGCCATGAAACCATGGCCATGACCAGTAATGCCGATATCTCTTATCAAGCGATCAATGCCGAACTGGCATCACTTAAGGGATTGGGCAATGCCAGATTCAACAGCCAACCAGGACGGGTGTTTTACAGCACTTTCTGCGATTTTCAGGGAATTGAGAGTATTCACCTGGTATTGGCCGGTGAACAAGGCAAGGTAACAGTGTTTATTGTGCCCCCTGAACACAGGGTAATGCTGGCCGAAGCCTTTGCCGATAGCGAATACCGGGGAGAGGCGATAAAAACCGACTCAGCTTACCTGGTGTTGGTAGCCGAATATCCTCAAGACCTGGACGCTGTTAAAGAAGAAATAAAACAGAGCTTTATTTGAAGAATCAGGCTTTGCAGTACCAAATATGAGGCAGTATTGCCTAGTAGTTGACTCATAGGTAAGCATGAAAAGCCTTGGGGAAGGTTGGCCTTGAAAAGTTTATCGGATTAAACCGACTTAATCCTCGGTCTTAAATGCAGTTTTTTAATATAATTTTTCAGTACCTTGTCATATCCAGGATAGGAAATCGGCCACGGGCTCTTTGGCGGCATCACTACTTTGAGCCAGAAACAGCTCGCCACAAGCCAGCGCATCGGTCAGCGCGTTGTGGGCCGAGTACGGCGGCAAATGATAGCGGCTGCGACAGGCACCGAGGCGCAGACTACCGCTTGACAACACCTCCTGCTGTCGCTGCAGGCGCGTCTTTTCCAACAATAGCGTATCTATCACAGGAAGATGCAGCTTAGTACCATACGCCTGCTGACAAAGCCTGCTGAGAAAAGCGCAGTCCAACGGAGCATGATGCATCAGTAAAATGCGCCCCTGACTTTGCCGTAGCAGCCAAGGCAAGAGCTGTTCGGGCGCCAGCGCCCCCTGTTCAAGATGGCGATCCATAATGCCGTGAATCGTGGCGCTCTGACCGACACTGCCGTCAATACTCACCAATTTGTGGCGCGCGCCGCTGAGCTCCAGTCTGCCTTTGTTGATCGGCACCACACCTATGGAAAGGATCTGATCGCAACCCGGCTTAAGGCCGGTCATTTCCAGGTCCAGCGCCATCAGGGGTGCCTCTGCCACAGGCTTAGATAACACAAGGCTCAAGGCCTGATAAAAAGACTTGAGTGGCTCTCTTGCCTGCCAGCAATGCCAGGCCAGACGGGTTCTATGCAGCAAATGCATCCTAGAAACTCCGGGTAAATTTGAGTTTCAGCGCCGCCTGGGCATCATGCACCACTTTGAAGGCATCCCTGAGTTGGTGGCGCATCAGCGAAGAGAGCGCCTGCGGCATCAGAAAATTGCTTATCTTCTGGCCCTGGTCAAACTGACGCCCCTGATTGGCCAGCCGCATATGGGCAATAAATTCATGGGCATCGGCAAGATTTAGGGCATCTTTGCGGCTCAACAGCTTGCTCTCCATCAAGGCGCGGATCCGTTTGGCGGTATTAACCTCTTTAACGCCGGCGGCCAGGGCATATACCCGGGCGATATCATTGATAAGGGCGCTGCCCCTGTGTTTAAGGTCCATCCCCTTGATCTCACTGCCATCCCTGTCAAGCACGAATTTACGGAAGAACCCCAATGGCGGCGACTCACTTAAGGCGTTGCCGGTCAAGGCCGCCAGAAAGATATCGTTATCTTTGGTCTGCGCCAGCACCTTGTCCTGCAGCGCAGCAAACAGGCTGTCCGGCCCATATACGGAGCGCATATCAAAAAAGATGCTGGCATGCATCAAGGCCTTGGGCTCAGGGGTGTTAACCCAGGAGGCGAACTTCTGCTGCCAGCTTGCCAGCGACAAACACCAGTTGGGGTTTTGCGCCATGATATCCCCGGGGCAGTATACATAACCGCATTCATTGAGCCCGGCGCACACCCCCTTTGCCAAGGCCTGAAAGTAACCTCTGGCATGCTCATCCGGCTCTTCGGCCAGCAATAAACCATTGTCCTGATCCGAGCAGGCGGCCTGATCCTGCCGTCCCTGTGAGCCAAATGCCAACCAACAAAACGCCATCGGCGCCTCCCCAAGCAGCGCCTGATTGAGCTGGATAAGCCTGCGGGTAAGCGCATCGGTAACTGAGGTCAGTACCCGGCCAATCTCCTCGGCGCGGGCATCGGCGCTGATAAGATTTTGCAGCAAAAGTGGGATCTGCCGACTGACACTGATGAGGCTTTGTAAATCTTTTTGCCGTTCTATCTCGCCAATCAGCAGCAAAGGTTGGGATGCCTGACTGCGCAATATGTCTGTACTGGTGATCATCCCCACCGGCTGCCCTTGCTCCATGACCGGCAGATGGTGAATATTGTGCTCGCTCATCAGCAGCATGGCTTCAAATACCAAAGCCTGAGCCTCTATATGCACAGGCTGACCGGTCATGGCCTGAAACACGGCTTCATTGCCGGTAAGCCCCTCGGCCAGCACCCGATTACGCAGGTCCCTGTCGGTGAGTATCCCCACCAGTTTGTGATTATCCAGTACCAGTACAGACGACACCCTGTGCTTACGCATCAGCTTGGCCGCGTCTGTGATGGAAAAGCGGTGATCGACGCCAATGGGATCATGGGTCATCAGAGTGCTGATCCGGCTGGTAGTGGTCAGATCCCTGGCCCGAAAACGCCCTTGATGGCGCAACCTCTTGGCATAGGCTCGGTTAAAAAAACGATCGAAGCTGCGGCATTCCAGACGCAGAGTATCAAACAGCGCCGGCGGCACATGATAGACCAAGCCATCTTCAAGGATCAGTACCTTGTTACAACTATCTTCACCCGACAGCAGAGAGGGAAAGCCGAAATAATCGCCCTCTCCCAGGCGGTCAAGTAGTTCGTCCTCGGCATCACGTACTTCAAAGGCGCCACTGCGAACGATATAGAGCATGGGATTGGCTGAATCCAGCGGCACGGCTTTCATCGACTTGCTGTAATACCCTATGCTGATGGCGCGGCAACATTGCTCCAGCATGGGTTGCGGCAGTTCATCGAAAGGAACCGTCTGTTGCAGAAAGTTGCGAATGGGCAGCAGTTCACTCTCATCCATGGGCGGCCTTTAAAGTTGAATTGACTCATCACAGTATTGCCCACTCTGAAGAGTACTGACTATCTGGCTTTAGTCGAATATCGCCGGCTCTGAAACAGAAGGCCCGAAACAGAAAGCCCAAACCAAAGAAAAATAGCAAGGTGAGCATCCAACCCAAGCGAGATTGATAAAAAATCCCCCGGCTAAGCGGGGGATCTTCTATTTATGCGACTGCAGATCAATGATCCTGCGCCGTGCCTGCCCCTTTAGGGAAGCGAATAGACTCAACCATTTCCTGCACATGTTCAGGAACAGCGGCTGTCATCTTGGCAACGATAATCGCTACAACAAAGTTGATTATCATGCCAACCATGCCGATACCTTCCGGCGAAATACCAAACAACCAGTTATCGGCATTATTGCCAGCCGGATTGATAAACTTGAAGTAGATGATATAGCCCGCAGTAAAACCAAGCCCCATCACCATACCGGCAATGGCCCCTTCCTTGTTCATCGACTTGGAGAAAATCCCCATCACAATTGCCGGGAACAGTGACGATGCCGCCAACCCGAATGCCAAAGCCACCACTGCCGCCACAAAACCGGGTGGGTTGATCCCGAAGTAGCCTGCGATAACAACGCCTACAGCCGCCGCGGTTCGCGCATAGAACAGCTCCTTCTTGTCTGAAATGTCCGGCATTAAGTTTTTCTTCAATAAGTCATGGGATACCGAAGTTGAGATCACCAGCAACAAGCCCGCAGAAGTAGACAGCGCTGCCGCCAGACCACCGGCCGCCACCAAGGCAATCACCCAAGCCGGCAGATCGGCGATTTCAGGGGTCGCCAGCACCATGATATCGCGATCGATATCCATTTCATTATTGCTGTCGTCGGTGAGGTTACCCTTGGCATAGTACATCTTGCCGTCACCGTTCTTATCGTTCCACTTGATAAGCCCGGTACTTTCCCAGTTTTTAATCCACTGCGGCGCAGACTCATAGGCGACACCGGTAGATTCAGGGCCATTGATGGTTTCTATCATGTTTACCCGGGAGAATGCTGACAAGGCCGGCACAGTGGTATACATGATGGAAATAAATACCAGTGCCCAACCGGCGCTAATACGGGCATCTTTTACCTTGGGTACGGTAAAAAAGCGCACAATCACGTGGGGCAGACCGGCAGTCCCCACCATAAGCGCTGCCGTGATAGCAAATACATCTATGGTGCTTTTAGCGCCTTCGGTATATTCAGAGAACCCCAGCTGGGTTTGCAGGCCGTCGAGCTTTTGCAACAGATACACCCCGGTATCATTCCCGGCGGCATCTATCAGCTCAGCGCCAAAACCGATTTGCGGAATGACATGACCTGTCATCATCACAGAGATAAAGATGGCCGGAACCATAAAAGCGAAGATCAGCACACAGTATTGCGCCACCTGAGTGTAGGTGATCCCCTTCATGCCTCCGAGTACCGCGTAGAAGAACACTACTGCCATACCTATATACACCCCGGTATCGACATCCACTTCCAGGAAGCGAGAGAACACCACACCAACACCACGCATCTGTCCGGCAATATAGGTAAAACAGATGAAAATGGCACAGATCACAGCCACGACTCGAGCCGCCTGGGAGTAATAACGCTCACCAATAAAGTCAGGCACAGTAAACTTGCCGAACTTACGAAGGTAAGGTGCCATACACAAAGCCAGCAACACATAGCCGCCGGTCCAGCCCATCAGGTACACGCTGCCGTCAAACCCCACAAAGGAGACGATACCTGCCAGCGAGATAAAGGAAGCTGCCGACATCCAGTCTGCCGCCGTCGCCATCCCATTCATCACAGGGTGCACCCCACCACCTGCAACATAAAAATCTTTGGTAGAACCGGCTCTTGACCAGATGGCAATCCCGATATAAAGGGCAAACGAGAGCCCCACAATTAAAAATGTTAGTGTTTGAACATCCATCGGCCAGCTCCTTAGTCTTCGTGTACGTTATATTTTTTATCTAAGGCATTCGCTTTGGCCGCATAAACGAAAATCAGCACTACGAACACATACATGGAACCTTGCTGGGCGAACCAGAAGCCAAGCTTGAATCCCATAAAATGAATTTCATTGAGAACGTCCACCAGTAAAATCCCACAACCGTAGGAAACAGCAAACCAGATGGCCAGCAGTCCCAGTACCAAGCGCAAATTTTCGCGCCAGTACCCCTTTGCCTTGTCATTGTTTTCAAAACCCATAGCGACTCCCCTGTGGTAATAATTATTAAGTCACAGTTAATCTAGCAACCGCCGGGAGCGCTACAATCAAGACCTTAGTCTAAGCTAAAATTCACACACTATTAACAATCAAAGTAAAGCAAATACAATCATAAAGTTAAGATAAAAATCATCAGTTAAACGCTCGTTTATTTGCTACGAATTATTAGACCAATGTCGAAGTGATTTTCAGGATATTTTGATAAAAAAGCTGCTCTATTCCCCCATTTAGTGAATAGAGCAAGAGTCCAATCTCCTTAATGAAAAGTGGGCAAGATGGAGTTAGGGCTAACCAAACCCAGCCACTAACCCGTACAGAATTAACTCTAAGCATTAGAAACGAGATAAAAAAAGAGGCCTTTTGGCCTCTTGATTGTATTTAAAACAGTGTTGTATCTATGGCGCTTCCTGGTTCAGGTAGAGGATAAGCGCCGCCAGTTCCTTGGGGTCTGAACTTTTCGAGGTGATCAAATATTTGCCATTGACCAAGAGAGAAGGCACTCCCCGGATCCCGGAGAGCTGAGTTTGAGTATCATAATTGGCCAGTGCCAGCTTGCTGTCGGCCGAGCCCAAAGTCTGGTTGAGTTCTTGCTCATTGACCCCCTGCGCCAAAAAGAAGTCCTTCAACTGCTGAGGTCGTTCGAAGGCCTGATGCTTCTCATGGATCCGGTTAAAAATATTGCCGTGCACCTGATTGGTAATCCTGAATTTTTGCGCCAGATAATAGGCTTCCTGACTGAGGATCCAGGAAGGGCGCCCCGCACCGACCGGAGTGCGCTCAAAATCCAGCTTACCCTTGAGCAGTTCAGCAGTCTGCTGCATCAAGGGATCTTTGTAGTAGCAATGGGGGCAGTTATAGGAGAAAAACTCTCTGACTATACCGCTCTTTGCTTCAGGGATCCCAGGCACCTTGATATAGTCTCGCCCTTCCTGAAAATCGGCCGCACTGACACTTACACTACTGAGGGCCAGGAGTATCAAAGGTAAGACTCTAACCATTTTGGATAACAAAGACATAGGTTTTCCTCATGTTCTTTTTTAGTCACGCTTTTTATTGGCAAGCAGCAATAAGACTCTCTGCCTCGGGATAACAGTATTCAAACTCAAGCTCGCGGCAGATGAGAGAACCATCCACCCACTTACCCGTTCCATTATCAGTAGCAAATTCGGGCACCGCCAAACCGATCGCTTTGGCAGCTGCCGGATAAAACTCTTTCCTGGTTGGATGACAGGGCGTGCAAAGGTTATAGATGGCCCCGGGGTTAGCGACGGTCAATAACTGCAGGCAAGCATTTATGCAGTCATCGAGATGCACCAGATTCACCACGGCGTTTGCGCCGGGCAACCCGGTCTTCCCTGCGAGGAAGCGCCCGGGGTGGCGCCCTGGGCCGACTAAACCGGCAAAGCGAATGACAGTGACTTTGAGACCTTCACTGGCAAGCGCCAGTATCTTCCGCTCAGCCATCGCCAAGGTGCCGGAATAACTGTCCGGCGATGCATCAACAGGAGTCACCTCAGTGACTACACCTTGGGATTGAGGGTAAACCCCTGAACTACTGATAAACAACAGACGTTTGATACCGCTTACTGCAATCACTGGCAATAAACGCTCGAGAGAAGCTAGATAATCATTGTCGCCGCGCCTGAGACCGGGGGGAATATTGAGTACCAGAGCATCACAGTCATCCGGCAACGAAGGTAAAGGTGCGGGCTCAGCAAGGTTGAGGGTCACGGCATCCATCCCTTCTTTTCTTAACAGCTCCGCCCCCTCCTCGGTACGCTTACTGCCGCATACCTTAACTCCTCTGGTGACCAGTTCCCTTGCCAATGGCAAACCGAACCAACCGCAGCCCCAAACCGCAACATGTTTCATCGACCTACTCCGCTGTATACCGAGCTCAAGCATAAGACAAATGAGAATAAAAACCAGAGGTGGTTATATGAATGGCCAAAGTTTGGCCGCTCACGGCAAGAGAACGCGGGTTGCAAGCTACTCCAACGCGCTGAAATAGAAACTGATGCCAGCACCGGCCTGCAGGGTTCTTGAAGCACCTTCAGTCAGCTCTTCAGACTTGAGTACGGCTTCCACGCTAACCTCTTCGTCCATCAAAAAACGTAACTTAGGCTCGCTGCCATCGTTTTTACAAGCCCATACCTGAGGTTGGCGCACCTCCGATGTGGTCATCATCACCTTACCAACATTATTATCAGACAAGCTCACCAAGGTGCCTGGCGGGTAAATCCCCAAGACCTTCACCAGCGCCGAAATCAGCTGCTCCTGATGCTTGCCAACCCGATTCTTAAACAGATATCCCAAAGCAATTTGCGGCGAGACTATCTCTTGACGAGCCAATTGACTGTCATAATCATTGGCCAGCGCGACTATCTGAGTGGTCAATGGCAGCTTGGCCAGCTTAAGCCTATCGGGATAACCTGAGCCATCGATAAACTCATGGTGATGCTTCACAATATGCAACACCTCATTACCAAACAAGCCACTGCGTTTGAGCATGTCATAACCAAAATTGGGATGCATGGAGAGAAAGTTGCTTTCATGCTGACTCAAGGGATTGCGCTTCCGCCTGATGGCATCTGGCACCTTGAGTTTGCCGATATCATGCAGCAACGCACCCAATGCTATATCCCTCAGCTTGTCCTTGGACAACTCAAGTGAATGGCCGATCATCAAGGCCAGTACCGCAACTGATATCCCGTGCTGTGTCACGCTGGGAGCCCCTTCACCACTGGACACCAAGGCCAACTTGGGATTACCAGACTCCAATAGGTGGTCCAGCATTTGCTCAACTAAAGCAGAGGCTTCACGAATGGCGCCTTCAGGATCAGACACTAACTTACTGACTACGGTACGACAGTCATTAATGGCATTCAAAAAGCGTCCCTGACTCTTGCGTATCGCCTTGCGGGCAGAGGCTTTGGGATCCGGTTGGTTGTCCTTTGTTCGCTCTGTTGCTTGCTGCGCCTCGTTTTCCTCTTCAATCACATCATTAAGTAGGTCTTCGTCAGAGATTAAAATGACATAGGGCACCCCAAGATTACGGATCATTTCTATCTGACCGGCATCTTTGATTTCAATGCGATTGAACAAAAAAGGATGATCTGTCCAGGACAGCGGCAGTTTGACTGTGATGCCGGTTTGCAGGCGTGACAGAGGGAGATGGATCCTTTCAGCTTTGGCCACTCAAAGTTTCTCCAGAGAACAACTTGATAAAACAAGGTTTTAAAAAATGAAATCCAAGAATCTTAACTATAGACCATTGGAAACCAAACGTAAGAATGAAATGACAAATTTATGACAAAAATCGCTTGTTTGACAGTGTTTTAGTCGTTAATCCACCATACATACAATTTTCTGTTCAGATTTCATCCCAAAAGTCGCTAGTGATAACTTTTCAAGCCGAAATCTGCCAGCCACTCTCTGTTTTATATAGTAAAAATTTGTCGACCTTGCCTTATTGGATCGCTCCTTATCTCACTCCAATTTCTCCTGTTTTTGCCAGTCGTTGAGATAATGGCGCAAATGAACCGACTTAACGAGGTAGAGCAAGGACCAGAACAGCAATAAGGCATCCAACGCCAGATTCCAGCTAAACAACCAATCGTTGTGACCAAGACGCTGAATAAGCAGCACGCCGTCTATCCCTAGCAACAGCACCAACCACCCGCGAATTTGCCGAAACAGTGGGATCAATGCCTCAAATACCCGTTTACGCTCGGCCAGGATCAAACCATAGATCAACAAGGCGCCGGCGCCGGCGGCCAGAGATGATAGAAAGTCACTCTTTTCCGGATAAAACAGTCGCACCAGAGCGGCCCTGTCGCTGGCTTGGGTCAGGGATGCAACAAACACACACCAGCCGCGGGCCAGAAACAGCACTATGATGTAAAGCAGTAACGGCGGCTTAATATGGCCGTCATTGTCAAGCCAGCGCACATGTTCAAATTTAAGCAAGGACATAATCCCATCATTGTGACTCCACCCGGCAAGGCCTGGCATAGCCATGATAAAAATAACTGACCGCGTTCACCCGTATGACTGACTCTTTTTTTAAGCAGCGGGATACGCCTCTTCCATAAGCAGCCTCAATGAGGCGATCTGAGAGCGAGTCTCGGCCAGCCATCTGACGAAATAATGAGGTGGGTCCTGTGGCAACACAATTCAAGTTATGTGGCGCAATAAATAGAAGCCAGGTACAAGCTGTTTGGCTATTTTGACTCTACAATCTCAAGAGTCCCATATCCCCCGGATTGGTTGCCACTGAGTGAAGATAAAAAAGCCCCGCTGCCTGCCGGGGCTCAAGCAGATAGATTAAGCTCAGGATTGCAGCAGCGCCAGCAGGCCGGCTTCATCCAACACCTTGACCCCAAGCTCATTGGCCTTGGTCAATTTAGAGCCAGCGGCCTCGCCGGCCACCACGCAGTCTGTCTTCTTGGAGACACTGCCGGACACTTTGGCGCCAAGCGCCTCAAGCTGCGCCTTGGCGTCAGTGCGGCTCATCTGGCTCAAAGTGCCGGTCAATACCCAGGTCTGGCCCTTGAGCGGTTGCTTGTCTTCAGACGGCGCTTCTATGGCCGGCCAAGTCACCCCGGCAGCCAGCAGTTTATCAATAACTTCAAGGTTGTGGGGCTGAGCAAAGAAGTGCGCCACATGCTGAGCCACTATGGCACCAACATCTTCCACTTCGATAAGCTGCTCGACACTCGCCTGCTTGAGGGCATCCAGCTCTTTGAAGTGCCGTGCCAGGTTGGCGGCGGTGGATTCACCCACCTCACGGATCCCCAAGGCGTAAAGAAACTTGGCCAGGGTTGTTTGCTTGGCCGCCTCTATGGCCTGCACCAGATTGGTGGCCGACTTAAGCCCCATCCGCTCCAGCATGGTCAGGGCCGAAGCCGTAAGTGAGAACAGATCCGCCGGGCTCTGTACCAGCTCCTTATCGATCAGCTGCTCGACTATCTTGTCGCCCATGCCGTCTATATCCAACGCCTTGCGGGAAGCAAAGTGTTTGATGGCTTCCTTACGCTGCGCTTCGCAGAACAAGCCACCGGTGCAGCGGGCCACGGCTTCCCCCTCAAGACGTTCCACCTGAGAGCCACAAACCGGGCATTGCTCCGGGAAACGGATCTCTGTGGCATCCTCAGGTCTTTTTTCCGGCACCACGGCAACCACTTGCGGGATAACATCACCGGCGCGGCGAATGATCACGGTATCGCCAACTTTGACCCCAAGGCGGGCGATTTCGTCGGCGTTGTGCAAAGTGGCGTTGGAAACTGTCACCCCACCGACAAACACAGGCTTAAGCCTGGCAACCGGTGTCACGGCGCCGGTGCGGCCTACCTGAAAATCGACCCCTTCGAGCAGAGTCATCTCTTCCTGGGCCGGAAACTTATAGGCGATGGCCCAGCGCGGTGCACGGGAGACAAATCCCAGTGTCTGCTGCGCTTCTATGCTGTTGACCTTGAATACCACACCATCGATTTCATAGGCCAAAGCACTGCGGCGCGCCATAATATCCCGGTAGTAGTCATCCACTTCGCTGAGGTCTTTAGCAAGGCGGATTTCACTGCTGATCGGCAATCCCCAGGTTTTAAGCTGCTGCAGTTGCCCAAGATGGGTGTCCGCCAGCGGGAAGGATTCCGGCTCAACCACGCCCAATGCATAAGCGTAAAACGCCAGTGCCCGAGAGGCGGTTATCCTGGAATCCAGCTGCCGCAAACTGCCGGCGGCGGCATTACGCGGATTGACAAACAGCTTGTCTCCCTTGACCCGGTTGCGCTCGTTGAGTGCCTCGAAGGCCGCCTTGGGCATGAATACTTCACCACGCACTTCCAACAGCGGCGGATAGTCATCGCCCCTGAGTTTCAGCGGCACCGCCCGAATGGTGCGAACGTTTTCAGTAATATCTTCGCCGACCGCACCATCACCACGGGTGGCGGCACGCTCCAGCACGCCATCGCGATAGAGGATACTGACAGCCAGCCCATCGAGCTTGGGCTCGCAGCAATAGCTGAACTCGCCTACTCTGTCAGTCACCCGCTTATGGAAGGCGGCAAAATCTTCTTCGCTGAAGGCGTTGTCCAGACTAAGCATAGGTTTGAGGTGAGTTACCTGTTCAAACTTGGCCAACGCCAGCCCACCGACTCTGAGGCTTGGCGAGTCGCTACGTTGCAACTCAGGGTGCTCGGTCTCCAGCGCCTTGAGCCGCTGCATCAGGCGGTCATATTCGGCATCGGGAATGCTGGGGTTGTCATCCACATAGTAGCGAATGTTGTGCTCATTAATGGCGCTTATCAGCTGATCAATTTCGTTTTCAATGGCTTGCATAAAAATTCCGCACAAAACAAAGGCCGCAGAGGCGGCCTTGGATAGAGAGACTCACACTGGCTCCCTGATGAATATCAGCCCTGAGCCCGAATACGGCCCAGGTAGGCTTGTTTGGTATCCTGATGCCATGGCTGACGCTGGCCGTCCAGCAGTTCGGCACCGAGGTCATCCGCCAATTGATGGGCGGAGTTGAGCATGATGGAAAAGTTCATCAGCGGCTCGCCATGACAAGGCAAGGTCATAAACAGGACTACCCCCTGAGTGCTGAACTGCTCCATATTGTCCGGGTCAAACACCCCGGGCTTAACCATGTTGGCCAGGGAAAACAGCACCCGCCCCGTACCGGCGTTGTCTTCATGGCGATGGAAAATATTCATATCACCGAACTTGAAGTTCAGTGCCAACAGGCAAGGCAGCAGCTCAGCACCGCTGAGACTCTCGCCCTCTTTGGCAACCACATGCAGAACCAAAACATCTGTGGGATCGGGCAACTCATCGTGGCGCGACTCTTCCTTGGCCTGCTCGCGGGTCTGTTGCTCAGTGGCAAGTTGTGGCTCTGGCTGGCTGTTTTCCTGATATTCGGCTTCAACTGTGGAATGGGCATTGTCTGTCTGTGCATCGGCACCCAGCCCCAACTCCATCTGCATTTCGGCGGTATCTTGGTCATCATCGAGATGCAACACAGGCTCCTGCCGTTGCGACTTGCTGTTCACTCTGGGCTCGGGTTTGGCCCCTGAGAGGGAAAACGCCTGTTCACTTTCGCTCTCATCTGCTTGAGGCGACTGAAAGCCAGGTTTACGCAACTTGCTGCTCTTGAGCTTGGGTGGCTTTTCATCCGGTGAGACTTTACGCACCCTCACCTCTCCAATTCCATCGGCATCGAAACCTTCACTGTCACGCCGGGCCTGGTCCTTGTAGAAACCTGTCAGCGGATTTTCTTTCAGCGACTTGGGCTGTTGTTTGCGGATAGACCAGAAACCGTGAACCAGCACGGCAATAATGGCAATCGCGCCCAACACAGACAATACCAGTTGCAAATCTTCCATTGGTTACCTGTTTTCCTATGGTTATCCGGCGTCGGCCATAGCCACCGCTTCTTCAATATCGACTGCGACTATGCGAGAGACACCCGGCTCATGCATAGTGACACCTATCAGTTGATCAGCCATCTCCATAGTGAGTTTATTGTGGCTGATATAGATAAACTGTACGCTGTCCGACATCTCCTGCAAAAGACGGCAGAATCTGTCGACGTTGGCGTCATCCAAAGGTGCATCGACCTCATCCAGCATACAAAAAGGCGCCGGGTTGAGCCTGAAAATCGCAAACACCAATGATAAAGCCGTCAGCGCCTTTTCTCCACCCGAAAGTAGATGAATCGTGCTGTTCTTTTTGCCCGGTGGCCGGGCCATGATGGTCACTCCGGTATCGAGTAAATCATCATCTGTCAGCGCCAGATAGGCACTGCCGCCACCAAATACCTTGGGAAACAACTCTCCCAGTCCGGCATTGACCTGCTCAAAAGTCGCCTTGAAGCGACTGCGGGTCTCTCTGTCTATCTTGCGGATCGCCTCTTCGAGACTGGCCAGCGCCTTGTTGAGATCTTCATCCTGGGCATCGAGATAAGCCTTACGCTCTTTTTGCTGCTCATACTCTTCAATGGCCGCCAGGTTAATGGCGCCGAGGCGACTTATCTTGCGCCGAACCGATTCCAGTTGGTCCTGCCAGGGCGCGATTTTTGCTTCATCAGGCAGGTTTGCCGCCACTTCATGCAGCTTGATCTGCTGCTCACTGAGCTGCGCCAATTGGCTGTCGGCCTGACCTTTTAAGCCCTCGCGACGTAACTTTAACGTGCTGATTGTCTGAGTCAAGTGCTCCAGTTGTCCAAGCTGTTGTTTTTGCTTTAAAGCTGTACTATCCAACTGCTGTTGCTGCTCGGCAAGTTTGGCCCGGGTATGCTCAAGCTCCGTCTGCATCCTGTGTTGCTGCGTAAGCAATCCTTCCAGGCGTTGCTCAAGCGGTTGCAGCTCGGCACTATCTGCACCCTGCTGCGGTTTATCCAGCAACTCACTGCGTTTGTGCTCGGCCTGCTGCAATTGCTCGGTCAACTGTTTGCGCCGCTGCACGGCCAACGCCAAGGCGGTTTTCTGCTCCGCCAGAGTTCCGTTCAAGGTTTTTAACTGGCGCTCAAGTTCACTCAGGCTGACTTTAAGGCTGTTTTTTTGCTGATTGGTCTCGTTGTGACGCTCACTCAGCAATCGCTCCTGCCGCTGACGCTCATAAAGAGTATCATCGGCAGCAAACTGACTCTCAATCAGCGTCTCCAGCTCAAACTGCTCCTGCTCGAGGCGCTCTTTCAGCTCGGTAATTTCCGCTTCTATCTGTTGCTTTTGTCTAAGTTCGCGTGCCGCCTGCTCGGTGGCCGCCTCACAAGCCATCACTGCGCGGGTCAATGCCAGTTGCTGTTGCTGTAGCGCCTCGGACTTGAGCTGCTGAGCCTGCCTTAATTCGTTGAACCTATCCTGGGCCGCTGTAGTTTGCTGCTGCGCCTGCCGGCTCTCGCTCGCAAGCTTATCGAGCTCAGCCTGAATGGCGCCCTGCTCGGCGGTCAACTTCACCAGTGACTGACCATCCTCGGCAAGCGTCAGCTTTACATCTTGCGCAAAAAGGTCGCCATCACGGCAGAGGATCAGCTCCCCCTCTGCCAGCCCCTGCTCGAGCAAGCTGGATGCCTGCTGCGCCGACTCGGCCCAGCGCACCCTGTTAAGCCAGGGGCTTAAGTTGACGCCGGCGCTGACCGGCCCCCAACTTTGGCGACGAGTCTGAGCAAAACCTTTGCCATCAAATGGTTTGCAGTCAGGATAGACAGCGGCGCGCATCAAGGGGCCAAGCCAGGCCTCAACCACCTGCTCCCAACCGGCCTCAACCTGAATGTCCTGCCAAAGCGGAATCAAGGCAGTTTGTGTCTCTTGCGTTGCTTGAGCGGCACCTTCGAGCCACTGACTTATCAGCTCCAGGCGCCCAGTTAGCCCCGAGCGGCGCTGCACCAACTGTTGCTCCGCTTGTCTTGCCAGCTCCAACGCCTCCTGGGCCTTAATCAACTCTGCGCCATGCCGTTCGACATCGGCTTTAGCTGCCGCCAATTGTGACTTACATAAGCTGACCTGCTGCTGAAGCTCAGCCGGGTTTGCCCCGTTATCGGTCTCAGGTTGCTGCAATCTTGCACTGAGCTTCTCAAGCTGCTCGCTGCGCTGTGCATGTTGCTGCTTAAGATGCTGCTCCCGGGTGGCGGCGAGTTCCTGCTGATGCTTGATATCTCTGACCGCAGTCACCGCTTGTTGCAACTCACCGGCAAGACTTTCACTTTGCCAGAGCGCCGCTTCATACTGTTGGCTCAGTTCAAACTGCTGTTCTTCCAGCACCTGCTGGCGCGGCAAATGTTGCTGCAAACTGTCATCCAGGGTTTGCTCCTGCTGCTTGGCCTGAGCCAGCTGTTCATTCAATGTGGCGATTTGCTGTTGCAGCGCACCCAATTCAGATGCCTGCTGTTTATCCCGCTCTTTGAGATACTTGAGTTGCTGCTCGATACGGGCGATTTCAGTGTTGTTATGATAAAAATCGGCAACCTGGCGCTGCTCCTTTTCACTGAGTTCATCCAGAGCCAGCTTTTGCTGAGTCAAACTCAACTCCAACTCTTGTTTCAGCGCCTGCTGCTGGGCCAGCTCGGTCTCCAGTCTTTCTATCTCGCTGTTTTGCGCCTCGGCCTGCTCATTGAGCTCCAGGAAACGCATCACCAAGAGTTCGGCATGCAAACGCCGCTCGCTTTGCTTGTATTCCCGATAGCGTTTGGCGGCCTGAGCCTGAATCGTCAACTTATCCAGTTGCTTACCCAGCTCGGAGCGAATATCCCCCAGGCGCTCAAGGTTTTCACGGGTATGGCGAATACGGTTTTCCGTGTCCTTGCGCCGCTCTTTATAACGGGAGATGCCCGCGGCCTCTTCGATAAAGACCCTGAGTTCCTGGGGTTTACATTCTATCAAGCGGGAGATGGTGCCCTGGCCTATGATGGCGTAGCTGCGCGGCCCAAGGCCGGTGCCCATAAAGATATCCGTAATATCCTTGCGGCGGCATTTTTGACCGTTGAGAAAATAAAGGGCTTCGCCATCGCGGGAGACCTGGCGCTTGACGGAAATTTCACCGTAGTTGGCATACTGGCCGCCGATACGTCCAAGGGCGTTGTCGAATACCAGCTCAACGCCGGCGACAGAAACAGGCTTACGGGCACTGGAGCCGTTAAAGATAACATCGGCCATGGAGTCACCGCGCAGGTGTTTGGCCGAGCTTTCACCCAGCACCCAGCGCACGGCATCAATCACATTGGATTTACCGCAGCCATTGGGGCCGATAATGGCCGTCAGCGGATTGAGAAAAGGGATTTTGGTAGCATCGACAAATGACTTGAAGCCAGCGAGTTTTATCTGTTTGAGTCTCATATTTGCCGTTGGATGTCAGTGCCGATTGTTTTTGTTTTACGGGCCAATCCTGAAGGAAATTCAATAGCCTGATTGAAACGCCGCCGTCCTGGCCCAAGAAGCTGTATAAGCGCTGTCACTTTAGCAAAGCGGGCCGCATTTTGTAACGCTTTTTATTCCCTTGGCTGCGTTTTTCCCTTGTTTTCGTGGCCTTGGTTGCTCAAAATCGGCCTAAGTATTCTTTTATTGAGAGTAAGTGGTACATGTCCGCATCTTCAAGACCCGCCAAGAGCGGCGTCAACTATTTTCTCCAAGGCTTTAGCCTGATCAAGCAACCGGGCTTGCGCAGCTTTGTGTTTATTCCGCTGATGATCAACCTGCTGTTGTTTGCCGGCGTCATCTATTTTGCCATAGGCCAACTGGGAAATGTGTTTGCCTGGCTCGAAGGCCAACTGCCGGACTATCTCAGTTGGCTTAATGTGATCCTCTGGCCACTGGCGATTATCACCTTGCTGGTGCTGCTGTCGTTTATCTTCAGTTCCGTGATGAACTGGCTGGCAGCGCCATTTAACGGCCTGTTGGCCGAAAAGGTAGAGCAACTGCTGACCGGCAAGCCGCTCAATACCGGCGGCACCTTGGATTTAATCAAGGATCTGCCGCGGATCCTCGGCCGCGAATGGCAAAAGCTGGTGTATTACCTGCCGCGGGCCATATTGATCTTACTGCTGTTTTTTATCCCTGTGATTGGCCAAACCGTTTTCCCTGTGGTCTGGTTTATTTTCAGTGCCTGGATGATGAGTATCCAATACTGTGACTATCCTTTCGATAACCACAAGGTGGCGTTCAAAGAGATGAAGTTTGCCCTGAAAAATACCAAGGGCAGCAGTATGAGCTTCGGCGCCGCCGTCACCCTGTTTTCCATGATCCCTATAGTCAACTTTATCGTGATGCCGGTTGCCATTTGCGGTGCCACTTCAATGTGGGTCGACAAGTATCGCGAAGCTTATCGCAACCCGGCCATAGCGCCAGATTAAGCGCCGTAGGTCGATTGAGACACAAAAATGCCTGCTGTTGCAGGCATTTTTTATGCTTCATGGTAGAGGAAAGCCAGGTCTTAACAAGCTCGCAGAATTAAACTGCCGATGGAGTAACCTGCGCCGAAGGAGCTCAACAGGCCCAAGTCCCCCGGTTTGAAGTCCTGGTGATATTTATGGAAAGCGATTACAGAACCGGCCGATGCCGTATTGGCGTATTGATCCAGCACCACAGGCGCCTTCAAAGGCTCAGGCGTTTCACCCAGGAGCTTTTTCACCACAAACTGATTCATATTGATATTGGCCTGATGCAGCCACAGACGCTTAAACTGTTCCGGCGTGATACCAGCTTCTTCGAGCTGTACATCCAAATGCTTGTATATCATGGGCAGCAGCTCTTTAAAGACCTTGCGTCCCTGTTGATGAAACAGCTTATCGGCCTCGCCGGACGTGGCCGGATCACAACGGTTAAGGAAACCAAAGTTGCTGCGGATATTGTTTGAGTAATGGGTAAAACAGCGGCTCGACAGAATTTCAAAGGCTTGCTGGGCGCGGCAAGTCGCAGCCGGCTCCAATACCAAAGCCGTAGCCACATCACCGAAAATAAAGTGGCTGTCGCGGTCACGATAATTGACCTGAGCCGAACATATCTCAGGATTGATGACCAACACACGCCTGGCACTACCACTGCGAATGGCATTGGCCGCTGTCACCAGAGCAAAAGTCGCCGAGGAACAGGCGACCTGCATATCAAAGCCATAACCCCGGGTACCAAGAGCCTGCTGAATTTCAATCGCCATCGCCGGATAGGCCCGCTGGGTGTAGGCACAGGCAACTATCACCAAGTCAATGTCATCCGCCTTGAGGCCGGCGTTATCAAGCGCTTGCTTGGCCGCATGCACGCCCATTTCAGCCTGCAGTGACAGGTTGTCGCTGGCACGCTCAGGGATCAACGGCATCATGACTTCAGGATCCAAGATCCCCTCTTTGACCATCACAAATCTGTGTTTGATGCCTGAAGCCTTCTCGATAAACTCACTCGATGAGTAATTCAGCGCCGCCACATGGCCAAGATCTATCTGGGCGCGGTTCTCGGTATTGAATAGGTCAACATACTGATTGAAGCTGTCCACCAATTCTTGATTGGTTATTCCTTCCGGTGGGGTAAACAGCCCGGTACCGGAAATGACAATCGCATCCTTCATAAACTACCTTCTTATTGTTTTGTGACCTGTTCTGCCTGCAGCATCGTCTCTGTTGGACTCACGCGTGGCTTACTCAGATCAATGACAACTGTTGCTGAGATCTTATCCTGGATGGCTTGCCTGTTGGCATCCCAAAAAATCTGCAAGAAACCCAGCAGTCCAGTGGCAAAGCCTGCGCCGTATCCCCCGTAACGGCCAAAGGCGTCCCATAGGGAAAGCTTACCACCTCCGAGGGCGATCACCCGCACCCGCATGATTTTTTTGCCCAAAGTCTGACCATCGAACCAGGCAGTGAACAAGGTAAAATAGAATGCCGCCCAGCCAAATCCAAGCCCGAGGTCATTGAGCATCCCCTTGGCCCAAGCGAGCAAGCTGTATTGTGCCTCTTCCTGCTGTTCGTCCTCTTCTGCTTCCGGTCTTGAATCATCCTCGGTAGGTGCTGGCTTGGCTTGTGCATCGTTCTTTGCATTGGCTGGTAAGTTGGTTTGTGCATTGAGTGTCGCTACAGACTCAGTTTTTATTGAAGCCAACTGCGGCATCAAGTCTGCATTTATCGCCGCAATATCGGCTGAAGCAAGCGGCAACTCATCCAATGCACCTTGCAGCATGGCCTCGAGCTGGGTGCGTGACATCTCAGTCTCAGCCGCAGCATGAACCAGCAAACCCGCTTCATGTTGAGCGCAGGCCTTGTTCTCACACAGACTCAAACGCAGTAGTTGCGGCGTCAAGGTCAGCAGTGTCTGCCCCTGAATCTCATTATCGCGACTCTGTTGCAGGCCGTTGACCTTAATCATCTGTGGTACCGCAGACCAAAGCAAAACCGCCGCCATAAACAGATACAAAAGCCCCTTGGCCCAAGTGGAGATCCTGTTGGCATGATTGTGTATATAGTAAGCCAGCAAGCACATCAAAAGCACAAACAAGGGGCCGGCCTGTTCTGCCAGTATAGCCACCAATAAACCATCTATCATGATAGCCAGCGCCCGTTTCCAAGGTTTTGCCAAGGGGGTGTAGAGCAGCTCCGGCGCCACGCTGAATGCGGCCGGCGTCACTATGCTGCGGGGATCTTTACCCGGATACCGTTTACGACCGCCCTGTTCCCCGGTGCTATTCGGATTTGACTCCTGGGCATTACCCTTGTAATCCAAGGCTATTCTCCTATTTGAAATAGAATGTTGTTTTTTGGTTAACATCAATTCGGCGTTGAGATTAACATAAAGCGAAACTGGCTTACTCCGAAGTTACGAATAACAGAGATTCATGTAATAACTAAAAAGAATAAAGAAGAACAAAGATTCACTTCTCTTTGATCTCATGAGGATTATGCTTTAGGGATGCAATCAAAGGAGGCCAGCAAGCCATGAGCAAAATTTTCGAAGACAATTCCTATACCATTGGTAACACCCCACTGGTTCGTCTTAACCGCGTCAGCAACGGCAAGGTGCTGGCCAAGGTAGAAGCCCGTAACCCAAGCTTCAGTGTCAAATGCCGTATTGGTGCCAATATGATTTGGGACGCCGAGAAAAAAGGCCTGTTGACCAAAGACATAGAGCTGATTGAACCCACCTCAGGAAATACGGGTATTGCGCTGGCCTATGTTGCCGCGGCCAGAGGTTACAAATTGACTTTAACCATGCCCAACACCATGAGTCTCGAGCGCCGTAAGCTGCTCAAGGCTCTGGGCGCCAACCTGGTACTGACTGATGGTGCCAAGGGCATGAAAGGGGCCATCGAAAAGGCCGAGGAAATCCGCCAATCGGCGCCGGATAAATATCTGCTGCTGCAGCAGTTTGACAACCCGGCCAACCCTGAAATCCACGAAAAAACCACAGGTCCAGAGATCTGGAACGATACCGATGGTCAAATCGATGTATTTGTTGCCGGTGTCGGTACCGGCGGCACCATCACAGGTGTGAGCCGCTATATCAAAAACACCCAAGGCAAGGCAATCACAGCTGTGGCCGTTGAACCAACCGACTCGCCGGTGATCAGCCAAACTCTGGCGGGCCAACCCGTGCAGCCGGGTCCGCACAAGATCCAGGGCATAGGCGCTGGCTTTATTCCGGGTAACCTGGATCTGGAACTGATTGACAAGGTAGAACTGGTCACCAATGACGAAGCGATAGAGATGGCTCACAGGCTGATGAAAGAGGAAGGCATTTTAGTGGGTATCTCCTCCGGTGCTGCCGTCGTTGCCGCCAACCGCATCGCCGCCCTACCGGAATTTGCAGACAAAAACATAGTGGTGATCCTGCCATCGGCTGCCGAGCGTTATCTGTCCTCAGCCCTGTTTGTCGGCCAATTCGGCGATCAGGAAAACGTGCAGTAAGTAAAATCGCAACTTGAAAGCCCTGTCTAATGATGGGGCTTTTTTATGCCAGTCTCTCGTCCTGAACTCTATCGCTCAAAATATCCCGTTTGATCCCGAAATCAAAAGCGGCATTAACCACATATTTGCCCTCTTGATCAAAGTTTCATTCAGCTGGCCTGTACTTGCCTTGTGCTTTGCGCCATAAAGACTCTTTTTGAACCTTTTCCACGGCTAAGACAATGCCCTTTTTTAGTGAACCCGCCAAACTCAGTGCCTTCGAGGCCAAATTTGAAGCACAAAAAATCGCCTTCGCTCCGGTCAGTTTTCAGGTGACCCGCTGCCTGCTGCAGTTCGACATCCTCAAGCATATAGATGCCGCAGGCGATGAAGGTACCAGCCTTGAGATACTCAAAGAAAAAACCGGGCTGACAGAATATGCTCTGGGCGTTTTACTCGATATGGCGCTCTCCATGGGACTAGTTTGGCACAAGGGAGACAATTACATTCTCGACAAGACAGGCTGGTTTCTGCTGCATGACGATATGGCCGCCACCAATCTCAATTTTATCCACGACATTTGCTACCAAGGCCTGTTTCATCTGCAACAGGCGCTGGAACAAGGCGCTCCCGAGGGACTGAAAGTTTTCGGCGATTGGCCCACTATTTACCCGGCTCTGAGCCAGTTACCGACAGAAGCCAAACACAGCTGGTTCGCCTTTGACCACTATTATTCAGATCATGCCTTTGACAGCCTGATGCCGCGCATATTTGCCAATGGGCCGACTCATTTGGTGGATATCGGCGGCAATACCGGCAAGTGGGCCTTGAAGTGTGCCGAATACAACACACAGTGCCGGGTAACCATAATGGATCTCGCTCCCCAGCTTGAACTGGCCGCAGAGGCCGCAAAAGCTGCAGGTTTAAGCGAGCGGATATCCGGTCTGGCGTGCGATCTGCTTGCTCCTGACGGCCCCTTTGTTAGCGACGGCGATCTCTATTGGATGAGCCAATTCCTCGACTGTTTCAGCGAGGCACAAATCCTGGCCATCCTGCAGGCTTGTGCCAAAGCCATGCCGGCGACAGCCGAGCTCTGCATTCTGGAAACCTTCTGGGACAGACAACCCAATGCCGCCTCCGCCTATTGTGTCAATGCCACCTCGCTCTACTTCACCGCCATGGCCAACGGCAACAGTCGTATGTATCACTCCAAGGTACTGCTGAAACTACTGCAACAAGCGGGTTTTTATGTCGATGAAGATATCGATGACATAGGACTTGGACATACTCTGCTGCGCTGCAAGCTTAAATAAATTTGAATCAATGAATAATTTAATTTCAATTTTATTAACCAAAGACCGATTTTAGACTAGGACCATCAAATTAGAATCTAGAGGTCACAGTATGAAACTCGTTGCCACTACCACTGAAGAACTCAGCACTCGCGAGTCCAAGTTTAGTAAAGCCGCTTTCAAGCGACTGCCAAGCCCATTGGCCGGATTGGCGCTGGCTATCGCTAGCCTGGGCTGGGCCTGGGAAAACGTGTCAGCAGAATTTCCCGGTCTGGCATTGGGCGCGGTGGTTGCCGGCATATTACTGTCTCTGCTGACAGTCAAATTCATTCTGCATCCTGAATTACTGAATGAAGAACTGCGCCACCCTGTGGTCGGCAGTGTGCTGCCCACCTTTGCCATGGCACTGATGGTGATCTCCAAAGCCGTAGGGATCCATCTTCCTTTGTGTGGTTTCCTGATCTGGCTGGCAGCTATCGCCATTCACTGCTGTTTACTGGCTGCCTTTGTGCTGCATAGAGCAATGGACTTCAACCTGGAGCATATGGTGCCAAGTTGGTTTGTGCCCCCTATCGGCATGGTGGTGGCAGCTGTGACCTTTCCCGGCGCCGAAGCCGGCGAGGTAGGCGCTCAAATCGCTCACATCATTCTGATGTTCGGCCTGGTGAGTTACTTGGTGATGCTGCCTGTGATGCTCTATCGCTTGATTTTCTGTAATCCGGTCGCGGATGCAGCCAAACCTACCATAGCGATTCTGGCAGCACCGGCCAGCTTGTCTTTGGCCGGCTATCTGACCCTGACTCCTGAGCCTGAGCTTTGGTTGGTCGCCCTGCTGCTGAGTCTGGCCCTGCTGATGACCCTGGTCATCTATCTGGCCTTCCTGCACTTGCTGCGCCTCCCTTTCAGCCCTGGGTTTGCTGCTTACACCTTCCCCATGGTGATAGGCGCCACAGCTCTACTGAAAACAGCCGCCTGGTGCAACAGCCAACCCATGCTGCAATCACTGCACCGGCCACTGGCGCTACTTGGAAATATTGAGCTTGTGATAGCCAGTGCTATCGTCGGCTTCGTTGCTATCAGTTACCTCAGACACTACCGCCCCTGGTCATCTGTATAATGAAACCGAGTTACAACAACGCCAAAAGTGTGACGCTTGTCACGCTTTTGGCAAATTAATAGATCTTCAATGGCCAACAAATATTCACTCAAGTATCTAGACAAATAAAAACATCTCTTAAATAAAAAAGTAAAAAAACAAAAATACCACACCATAAAAACAAAACCACCACAAACAACACACCCTGGAAAAACAAAAACAAAACACAACACGACATTATCAAGCAATTAAAAAAATAAACACCGTACGTTATATCTTTGTTACCAAAAGAGCTTTATTTGTTATTAATTCAAACAATTTATATCTGTTTCATCTATGTTGCACTTTTTATTTCTGCAAGGTTATATTCTTGATACATCCGTAAACATCTATTAATTAATTCGGGTGTAAAAATAAAAAATCATACATAAGTATCAGGGAGATATAATGCAAGTTAATTCTAAATTAGCCAAAGCGGTGCGCTTTGCGTTAATTGGTGGTGTTGCAACTGCAGCCTATTCCGCACCAGCATTGTCGGCAGAACAAGAACAACAAACGGCAAATTCAGCCGTTGAGCGAATCTCTATCACAGGCTCACGTATCATTCGTGAAGGTGCCGTGGCGCCAACGCCAGTGACTGTAATCTCAGGTGAAGAACTCCTGTCTACCGGTGTGACCAACATAGGTGAAGCCCTCAACCAGTTGCCTGCGCTGGGTAACACTTATTCCCTTGCCAACTCCGGGCGTTACATTGGTACTGCCGGTGCCAACCTGTTGGATCTGCGTACCATGGGTACCGACAGAACCTTGGTGCTGGTAAACGGCAAACGTCATGTTGCCAGCTCAGCGGGAAGCTCTTCGGTTGACGTCAACACGATTCCAAGTGCCTGGGTCGAAAAAGTAGAAGTCATTACCGGCGGAGCATCTGCCATTTATGGTGCCGATGCGGTCACTGGTGTGGTTAACTTTATTCTGAAAAAAGATATTGTCGGCTTGGATATCTCGGCTATTAAAGGTCGGGCTGATGACAGTAACTTTGGTAAAGACAGAATTTCGCTTTCTTACGGCAAAGATATTAATGATGGTCGCGGTAATATCGCCTTCGCTGCGGAATACAGCGCTCAGGATAGACTCAGAGCTTTCGATCGTGATCAAACCAGAACCTCATTTACCAGTCTGAAAAATACCGATAGACCCAAGGATGCTAACGGTAATTACATTGACTCCAACAATCCGTCTGACCCGGACAAGTATTTCCTGCCAAACGGTGGACATTACAGGATCAGCAACGCCGGTACCTTCTTTTTGGATGGTTGGAAAACCTTCAATCCAGACGGAACCATAGGTGATGTTTACATAGGCCCAAAAGTCGACGGTAACTACTGTGTCGACTGCGACTTTACCAACTTGAGACAGTTTGAAGATCTGCAGCCCGAGTTCAAACGCTATAACCTCAACTTGAAAAGCAATTATCAGTTGAATGACGATATGAACCTCTACTTTGAGGCAAAATATGTCAACAGCCAGGCCAGTAATTATAGCCAACCGGCCTTCTTCTTTGGCAATAAGCTTAACTCAGTGAAGATTGACAACCCTTATCTGGATCCCAACCTGGTTGCTCTGATGAAGAACAACAAGAATGCGGACGGTACTCCTCAACCACTGGATTCAATCGTCATCAACCGTTTCATGGCTGACCTGGGCCAACGTATAGAAGATGACACCCGTGAAACCCAGCGCTATGTATTGGGCCTTGAAGGCGTCTTGGCCGACGATTGGGACTATGATCTGTACGCCATCTATGGTCAGACAGATCTGGAGCGGGTAAACAAAAACAACCTGATCTATGCCAACTACCAAAATGCCCTCGATGCCGTTATGCTCGACGGTAACATAGTCTGTCGCAGCGAAACCGCCCGCGCTGAAGGTTGTGTACCGGTCAACATTTTTGGTGCCGGTAATCCAAGCCAGGAAGCCATTGACTATATCAATACCACTTCTGTTGGCAATGCAGTAATTAAGCAAACTGTTTTGGGTGGCACCATCACCAATTCCGGGCTATTTGAATTACCGGCGGGCTATGTAGGCTTGTCTACCGGGGTTGAGTACCGCAAAGAAGAAAGTGAGACTAAAGAGCCTGAGAATGCCGGAGGTACATTCTTCAATGCCTTGGGCGAAGACAAAGGTGATTTCGATGTTAAGGAAGTATTTGCGGAAGTATCAATCCCGCTGTTGGCCGACTTACCGCTGATCCGCCAGCTGGATATGGATCTGGCAGTCCGGTTCGCCGATTACAGCACCATAGGCAATGCGACCACCTGGAAAGCCGGTCTAAGCTGGGAAATCAACGATGAGCTGAGAATGCGCAGTACCTATGCCGAAGCCATCAGAGCTCCAAATATCAGCGAACTGTTTGGTGCACCGAGTCAAACATACTTTAGTGTTAAAGACAGCTGCCGTATCGATAACCTCAATACATTGGCTGATTCAGCCACCCGCCGTAAGAACTGTGCTGCAATGGGTGTACCTGCCGATTTCAATGATGAGTACGATGCCAAAAGGATAGAAGGTAAGAGCAGTGGTAACCGGGAACTGAAGCCAGAAGAGTCCACCAGCTACACTGTTGGGCTTATCTACCAGCCTGAGTTTATCGAAGGTCTATCTTTGACACTCGATTACTGGAACATCAAGATCGACGATGCCATCAGCTCCATCGGAGCACAGACCATAGTTGACCGATGCCTGGATTCGGCCAGTGGTATAAATAATCAGTACTGTGACTTGATCACCCGCGATCCTTCAACCCACCAAATAACCTTGATCCAAAGCCATGCGCTGAACGTGGCATCACTGGAAGCAGCCGGGGTGGATCTGGATCTGGCCTATAAGGCTGATATTCTCGGCGGTGATTTCAGTGCTAACCTGATCGCGACCCACCTGATAAAACGTCGTAACTTCTCCTTCCAAGATGATCCCAGTGATTATGAAGAGTTGGCGGGTACTTTGGGATATGCCGATTGGCAGGCTAACTTGACTCTGAATTACAAGTATGAAAACTGGCTCAGCTACTGGCGTACCCGTTTCGTCAATGATGTCAGCTTGTACACAGATAAGGATCTGGCCCTTAATGCCAACCCAAGTTCCAACATGCAGTACGACGATTACTTCATCAGTGATGTTGCTTTGGGTTATCAATTTGATTCCGGCATAACCCTCAAGTTTGGTATCGATAACTTATTCGATAAGGACTTGCCTTATGGTTCAACCGGAACCAGTGCAGGATCTGCTGCATACGATAACATCGGCCGCTTCTACTACACTAGTTTGAACTATTCCTTCTAAACTGGATTAAACAGAACTTAATCCTGTAAATAAGCGGCGCATTCGCGCCGCTTATTATTTGCTCATCTTAACTCCCTATCAATTGTTGCAATATTGTTTTCTTTGTGTGTTTTATTTTAATAACCTTTGTATCAATAATATTTAAAAATACTTGGTTACATCTTTATTACAACAAAAAGATAGTCAATAAGCATTTAACCACTTGTATTATTTGTATCTTAATGGTTACATTTTATCGCCGAATTGTTCTTTATCGGCCCTGATAAATACAAAAAGATAAAACAAATATCATAAAAGGATATAAATGATGAATCTCAGTGTCAGCAAAGCTGTGCGCTTCGCCTTGTTTGGCGGCGCTGCAGCAGCCTCTCTTAGCTTACCCGCTGTTCAAGCCAACGAAAACGAACAACAACTGGAGCGCATCGAAGTTACCGGCTCGCGCATTAAGCGTACCGACATGGAATCGGCACTGCCGGTGACGGTAATGAGTTCTGAAGACATAGCCAAAACCGGTCTGACAGATGTTTCTGCGGTACTGGCACAAATGCCATACAATACGGCGGGCAGCTTTATCAGCGACGCTGGTAGCTCTGCCAGTAACCACGCCAGCTCAGGCATGCGAGGCCTGGGTTCAAACCGTACCCTGACCCTGATCAATGGCCGCCGTATCGCACCATCAGCCACCTTCGGTGCCGATGCAACCAACCTTAACCTAATCCCCATGGACGCCATCGAGCGTATTGAAATTCTTCGTGACGGTGCATCAGCCATCTATGGTTCCGATGCCATTGGCGGTGTAATCAACATCATTCTGAAGAAGAATTATGATGGCCTCGGATTTGATCTGAAATTCGCCAACCCGACTCAGGGTGGCCGTGATGAAATGTCGGCGTCGATGACCTTTGGTAACACCAGCGACAAGAGCAGCAGTCTGGTTATCATAGAGCATAAGAAGTTTGATCCTCTCAAGGGTGGCCAGCGTGAACATCTCACTGCCAACTGGGATAAAGCTTATGGTCGCAGTTCTCTGTATGCACCGGAAGGCACCTGGCGCCCAGTAGCTGCTCGCCCAGGCAAAAAAGAAGATGGAACCTTTGAGACGCCAAGCTACACTGGTGACTATGTTCCAGGTAAAGACTGCCCCGCCGATCAAATCGTTCAGAGTAAAGATGGTCCACGTTGTGGCTACAGCATGTTTGATGGTACCGATTACCTGCCGGATCAGACCAAAGACTCCTTGTTCAGCAACCTGACTTACAAGATCACCGATAATCTGGAGTGGTTCGGTCAGGCGATTGTGATGCGTGACAAGTCCACCACTTCTTCAACCGCACTGTGGACCCCTAACCTGTTTATCGCAGCCGACAACCCACTGAACCCAACTTATGGCACAGCCGGTGCAACTGAAGTACAGGCTTACCACCGTCTGACAGGCGTGGCCGATCGCAGCACGACGTTCAAATCCGATGTTGTTGACGTGGTGACAGGGCTGAACCTGGAGCTGGATGCCGGTTCACTGAACTGGTACGTACAGTACTCTGATCAACAGGTGGATATAAGCACAGACTCTTATGTGTTTGAAGACAACCTGCAGCAAGCCGTCGATGCCGGGCTTTATAACCCATTTGTTCTGGGCGGTAATGCCACTCAGGCAACCCTGGACAGCTTCCTGCACACAGCCACCCGTCAGGCGGATTCCAAGACCACAGCAACAGCCATTTCCTGGGCAGCCCTGGCACCTATCGCCCTGCCAGGCGGTGACATAGGTTACGCTGTGGGCGCCGAGTACCAGAAGATGGAATTCAGCGATCGCCGCGATGCGCAGCAAGCTGCCGGCAAAGTACTGGGTACTTACGGTGGCGACTCTGCCGGTGAGCGTAACTACAAGGCTGCCTTCGTTGAGTTGGAACTGCCGGTCACCGACGATCTGAACGTTAAACTGGCCAGCCGTTATGACCAATACAGCCTGCCGGATGAAGGCCAGCTGTCCAGCTCTATCAACCTGCGTTACCAGTTGTTGGATAACCTGGTCCTGCGCGCCTCTTACGGCCAGGGCTTCCGTGCTCCGTCACTGGATGATCTGCTGGGCGAAGCAGCTACCAGTTATGACCGAGTGATCGACACCAAAGGTTGTCAGATGCTACCGCCTGACCAACGCGAAGGCGCCGATGTGTGTGAGTCAACTCAGTATCTGCGCAAGAGCTCAGGTAATCCGGAGCTGAAACCTGAAGAGTCTGATCAGTATGCCTTCGGTGCTGTGTGGAACATCACAGATGATATCTCTCTGGTTGTGGACTACTACAACATTGAGATCAGCAACCAGGTCAGCTATGTCGGTGCCCAGACTATCCTGGATCTGGAAGCCACTACAGGTCTCGGTGCCTACGATCCTAAATATGTCTATGTGAAGCGTGATACCGACGGCAAGATTGAAGAGATTGGCGCCGGTTACATCAACATGGACGGGGTGCAAACCTCGGGTCTGGACGTCTCTTTCAGCTCGCGCTTCGAGCTGGGTAACTACGGCAGTCTGAAATTTGCCCTGGACGGCACCTATGCACTGGAGTACACAGAGCAAGCCAGTCCGGTCGATCCACGTTACGACGTGCTGGGTACCAAGGGATATCCTGAGCTGCGTTTCAACTCCACCTTTAGCTATGAGTACGATGCCTTCAGCGCCTCGCTGATCGCCAAGTACATCGACTCCTATGCCGGTGAAACACCACAGCAGCAAGCTGCCAACATCGACAAGCAGGACTTTGGTTCCTTCACCACTTGGGATCTGGCCATGAACTATGACTTTGACCAGTTCGGTAAAGTCACGGTCGGTGCCCGTAACCTGTTCGATGCCATGCCTACGGTTAACTATGAGCTGTCCTACCCAGGTTATGACGCCGATACCCACAACATTATCGGCCGCGTAGTCTACGCGGGTTATCAGATCCGTTTCTGATAAGCGCTTTAATAGCCAAAAGCGCAGTCAATGACTGCGCTTTTTTTGTTTCATCCCTTACTCAACAATCAAGCATAGCTCTTTACTCTGCCTTATCCGGCGCTACCGCCAAAACCGCTCGCGCAGACAACCATGCATGGCAACCCAACATGGCCAAGAGTGAAACCAGCAAGGCCGGGACCACAGGGTGAATATGAAATGGTAAAGGCAAGGCCTGCCATTGCAGCATTCCATAGCTCAGCAATCCGGAAATCATCGCGGCAAATACGGCGTTGCCAGTCAATGAAGGCCAGAATACCGCCGCTAAAATTGGCCAGAGAAACACCGCCTGCAGCGCACCGAAAGCCGCCAGATTGAGCCAGACTATCATGGCCGGAGGCTCCAGCGCCCAGTAGCAGGCGAGCGCAGCAATCATCAACATGGCAATGCGACTCAAACGCAGCTGGCTTTGCGCCGAGGTTTGTGGCCTGACTTTAACCCAGGCATCCCGCACCAGACTGACCGCCGCCTGCAGCAACATAGAGTCCACCGACGACATCACGGCGGCAATGGGCGCCGCCAGCAGCACCCCGGCCAAAAGTGGCGAAAACAGTCCGGAGATCAAAGTTGGCATGATCTCATCCGGTACCTGCAAATCGGGATAAAGCGCCCGCCCCATCAATCCAATGAGATGCGGTAACAGTGTCATCAAGACACTGATAAGGGTGCCCCAAATAATACCTTTCTTGAGCGCCTGGGTATTTTTAACCGCCAGCAAACGCACCACAGTATGTGGCAACCCAAGCGTGCCAAAACAGATAAGCACCCAAAACGACAGCATCATGGGCCAGCCCAGTTGTCCTTCATTGCCGTGGGGTTGCAACAATGCCGGGTCTTCACTGACCACCTTGGACATCAACTCTGTCATCCCCCCATGGCCAAGCAGGGTGAAAAACAGCAGCAATAGCCCCAGCAGCATCACTATCCCCTGAAAGGCATCAGTGATGGTCACCGCCCGAAAACCTCCGCTCAGGGTGTAAGCCAGCACAGTCACCACAAACAGAGCCAGTCCCAAGCTGTAGTCGATACCGCTGACGCCGGCAAACAACCTGGCGCCACCGATAAACTGCACCGTAATCATGGCGACAAATCCAAGCACCAAGGAGCCCAGCGCCAACATGGTGACTCCTTTATGCTCAAAGCGAGCATCCAACCACTCAATCAAAGTGGCGTAAGGCGCCTTGGCCGCGAGAATTTTCGGCCCCAACACTCCCAGGGTCAGCATGGCAACCGGCACCTGGATCAAGGCAAGCCATACCCAGCCCAAACCTATCTTGTAAGCGGCGCCCGGACCACCGATAAAAGAGCTGGCGCTGGTATAGGTGGCCACCAGCGTCAAGGCCAACATGGGGCCATTGAGAAAACGGCCACCGATAAAAAAGCGCGCCGCCTTATCCTGATAGAGGCTGGCCTTGTCTTGTCTGGCGGCAATAAAGCGGGTCAACACCAGGCTGAGCAACAGATAAACCAATACGGGGATAAGGGTGGTCACTCTTTATGCCCTCCCCGGCCAAACAGGTAGAAGAGCCCCAGAATGAAACATAATGGAGTCAGAATACAGGACAGCCAAAACCACAAAGGCAGGCCGTAATAATCAGCTTGTGCTCCCCAGATCCCTATATCGGTCAACAAGGGCCCAAGAGCCCAAAACAGGGCATAAATCAGGGTAAGTATGATGGCCAGACGTGCCATGGATGGCATAACGGCCTCCTTGGATAGCTCCTTGAAATGGAGCGTGACAGCAAAAGAAAGCCTTGATTCTAATCAACTCTTCCCTCGAGTGCCAAGGCATGACGCAAGTTACGCTTTGGTTGTTGGATAAAGTTACCACCCGGTTACCTGATGATATTCCGTTAACTTTTTGACTGCATGCCTAATGAACCATGACAGGACTCACAGCCCTGAGCCTGCTCCCAGGCGGGTCACAACAGCCCAAAAATCAAGACCCGAATCAAGTTTTGATATGGGTTTGTGAGGCCACAGGCATAAGCCTTTGCTGAAATAAACTGGCGCCAGCTCCCCCCGCGTCGACGCAATGACATACAATTGTTAACCTGCTCGCAAAATTTAGCTTTTCCCTATGGGTAAAGGCCGATATCAGATGCCGACAGCACGGCTCTGTGTTAATATTTTTATGGTAAATTGGTAAGACCAATTTTAAGGTTCAATACATGTGAGGCGATTCTTTACACTGTTCCCCAGAGGTCACTAAAACCTCATCAAGGCTCTGTAAGTCAAAGAAGGCGAGGATTGCGACTACACGGGAAAGGCCAACATTTCTGTTTGCAGCCATTCACCGCGAGCAAGAGCACAGACTGGACTTTTATAACGTGTTACAAGCTTATACTTGGACCAAAAACCAATTAAAAGCACAAACCTTGGTAGATGACACTGGAAGACAACTCGAATTTCGGTGAATTATTTCAAGGAAATTTTAGACAAAAAAGAGTAGCAAAACGTAGTTTAATTTCATAATTTAGATTAATCAGCGGTTAAATTGATCTGAATCACGTAATTTAATTACAACTTGCTTATAGTTGATGAACTCGATGGCTCGCAAGCCATCACTATAGAATAAGCGATAAATGAACTTTATAACCTAAACCGGTGGCCAGCCACCAAATGAGCGAAAGAAGGCAACTATGAACAACAGTCCTAGCCCATTTGATGCATCAACCCCTGCCAATACTGCGCAGAAGGTCGAGGATGCGGCCGTCGTAAAAATCGGCCGTGATACCCAATCGACCTTGTTGCTGGCCATGACTGCGGGGGTGTTTATTGGCCTCGCGTTTATCTTCTATGTCGTCGCCACTGCTGGCGGCAGCACCCTTCCCTACGGTCTCAACAAACTCATCGGCGGTCTGTGCTTCAGCCTGGGCCTGATGTTGGTGGTGGTACTGGGCGGCGAACTCTTCACCTCAACAGTATTAACCATTACTGCCAGAGCCAGCAAACGGGTCACCACCAAAGCCTTACTGCGTAACTGGGGGCTGGTCTATCTGGGCAACTTTATCGGCGCCATGCTACTGGTAGGCCTGATGATCACCGCCAAACACTATGATGCCGGCCACGGTTTAATAGGCCTAGGTTATATGAAAACCGCCCAGGCGAAACTGCACCATGACTTTACCCAGGCTATCGCCCTCGGGATCATGTGTAACATCATGGTGTGTCTGGCGGTATGGATGGCCTATGCCGGTCGCTCGGTCACTGACAAGCTGCTGGCCGTGGTGCTACCGGTTGCTATGTTTGTCGCCGCGGGCTTTGAGCACTGCATCGCCAACATGTTCCTTATTCCTATGGCCATTATCAGCAAAAATATGGCCGGCACTGAATTCTGGACAAGCGCCGGGGTCAGCCCCGAGCAGTTTGCCGATCTCACATGGAGCCAATTCGTGTTCCATAATCTGGTTCCCGTCACTCTGGGTAATATCGTGGGGGGAGCTTTATTTGTAGGGTTGACTTACTGGTTTGTGTATCGCCGTCCTTTGCTGGCCAAGCAAGGCAGCGAAACCAGCAAGTAACTTTATCTCAACTAGAAGGTATGAGTACTATGACCGAGAAAACTGAGCTGTTTGCAAGCGCATGGGAAGGCTTTGTTCCCGGCGATTGGAAGACCGAAGTCAATGTACGTGACTTTATCCAGAAGAACTACACCCCCTATGAAGGTGATGAGTCTTTCCTGGCTGGCCCCACCACTGCGACCACAGCCCTGTGGGACAAAGTCATGGAAGGCATCAAGCAGGAAAACCGCACCCACGCTCCGGTCGACTTTGATACAGACAAAGTCTCTACCATAGATTCCCATGATGCCGGCTACATCAATCAAGAACTGGAAACCATTGTTGGTTTGCAGACTGATGCGCCACTCAAACGCGCCATGCTGCCCAACGGTGGTATCCGCATGGTTGAAGGCTCCTGCGCCGCCTATGATCGCGAGTTGGATCCTGAAATCAAATATGTCTACTCCGAACTGCGTAAGACCCACAACCAGGGCGTGTTCGATGTTTACACTCCGGAAATCCTCGCTTGCCGTAAGTCAGGTGTACTGACAGGTTTGCCCGATGCCTACGGTCGTGGCCGTATCATTGGTGACTACCGCCGCGTAGCCCTCTACGGTATCGACTACCTGATGAAAGACAAGGTTGCCCAGTTCACTTCACTGCAGGCTCAAATGGAAGCCGGTGAAGATCTGAGCAACGTTATCCAGTTGCGTGAAGAGATTGCCGAGCAGCACAGAGCGCTGGGCAAGATGAAAAAGATGGCAGCCAAATACGGTTATGACATCTCCGGCCCTGCCAAGAATGCCAAAGAAGCCATCCAGTGGACCTACTTCGGCTATCTGGCTGCGGTGAAGAGCCAAAACGGCGCCGCCATGTCTCTGGGCCGTACTTCAACCTTCATCGACGTTTATATCGAACGCGATCTGAAAAACGGCGTGCTCACCGAAGAGCAGGCTCAGGAGATGATCGACCATTTCGTGATGAAACTGCGTATGGTGCGCTTCCTGCGTACTCCTGAATACGATGAGCTGTTCTCCGGCGACCCAATCTGGGCTACCGAATCTATCGGTGGTATGGGTCTGGACGGTCGTCCACTGGTGAGCAAGACCAGCTTCCGCTTCCTGCACACCCTGTACAACATGGGCCCAAGCCCAGAGCCAAACATCACTGTGCTTTGGTCCGAGCAGCTGCCTCAGCCATTCAAAAAATACTGCGCCAAAGTGTCTATCGACACCAGCTCTATCCAGTATGAAAACGATGACCTGATGCGCCCTGACTTCGAGTCCGATGACTACGCCATCGCCTGCTGCGTGAGCCCCATGGTTGTCGGCAAACACATGCAGTTCTTTGGTGCCCGTGCCAACCTGGCCAAGACCATGCTGTACGCCATCAACGGCGGTGTGGATGAAAAGCTGAAAATTCAGGTCGCTCCCAAGGCAGATCCTATCACAGACGAAGTGCTCAACTATGATGACGTCATGAGTCGCCTCGACGGTCTGATGGACTGGTTGGCAACTCAGTATGTCACTGCGCTGAACACCATCCACTACATGCACGACAAGTACTCCTACGAAGCCGCGCTGATGGCGCTGCATGACAGAGACGTACGTCGCACCATGGCCTGTGGTATCGCCGGTCTGTCTATTGCTGCCGACTCCCTGTCTGCCATCAAGTATGCCAAGGTGAAACCGGTTCGCGATGAAAACGGTATTGCCGTAGACTTCGAAATCGAGGGTGATTATCCCAAGTTCGGTAACAACGACGCCCGTGTTGATGACATCGCCTGCATGCTGGTCGAAGGCTTTATGGCCAAAATTCGTGACAAAAAGATGTACCGCAACGCCATCCCAACCCAGTCAATCCTGACCATTACTTCCAACGTGGTGTATGGTAAGAAGACAGGTAACACTCCGGATGGTCGCCGCGCTGGTGCACCATTTGCCCCGGGAGCCAACCCAATGCACGGCCGTGACGAAAAAGGCGCTATCGCTTCACTGACCTCAGTGGCCAAGCTGCCCTTCGCTCACGCTCAGGACGGTATCTCTTACACCTTCTCCATTGTGCCCAATGCACTGGGTAAAGATGAAGATGCCCGCCGCACCAACCTGGCCGCGCTGATGGACGGATACTTCGCCCACAAGCCAGGTCATGAAGGTGGTCAGCACCTGAACGTCAACGTGATGAACCGTGAAATGCTGGAAGATGCTGTCGTCAACCCTGACAAGTATCCACAGCTGACCATACGCGTTTCAGGCTACGCAGTGCGCTTCAACTCACTGACCCCTGAGCAGCAGCAAGACGTGATTACCCGTACTTTCACCAAAGCACTGTAATTCACGTTTGAAACCAGGCTGCAGCGGCCGCCGCTGCAGCCATTCCAAGGAGAGCACATGACAGTAAAAGGACGGATCCACTCGGTGGAATCCTTTGGCACAGTAGATGGTCCCGGCATTCGCTTTATCGCCTTTATGCAGGGTTGCCTGATGCGCTGTAAATACTGTCACAATCGCGACACCTGGGATCTGGATGGCGGCAAGGAAGTGACGGTCGAGGAGCTGATGGAACAGATAGTCAGCTACCGACCTTTTTTGGAAGCCAGCGGTGGTGGCGTGACCGCCAGCGGTGGTGAAGCCGTGTTACAGGCAGAATTCGTTGCCGAGCTATTCAAAGCCTGTAAGGCCGAAGGCATACACACCTGTCTGGATACCAACGGCTTTGTTCGTAAGTACACAGAAGTAATTGACCAGTTGCTGGATAACACAGATCTGGTGCTGCTGGACATCAAACAGATGGATGATGCCAAGCACATAGATCTCACCAAGGTCAGTAATCAGCGAACATTGCAGTTTGCCGAATATCTGGCACAACGAGGCCAGAAAACCTGGATCCGTTACGTGGTTGTCGGTGGCTATACAGACGATGAAGCCTCGGCCGAAAAACTGGCAGAGTTCATCAAGCCAATGACCAATGTGGAAAAAGTAGAGTTGCTGCCCTACCACGAACTGGGCAAACACAAGTGGGAAGCTATGGGTGAGCACTATGAACTCGACGGCGTGTCGCCACCGAATCGCGAAACCATGGAGCGAATAAAGGCTATATTTATTCAGAAAGGGATCAACGCCGACTACTGATTCAGAGCTCTTCCCAAAATCCGGCGTCGAGACGTTCAAAGGCCAATTTGAGGATCTGCGCCATATCCATATAGCAGGCCTTGGCCCCTAAAGGGCGGCTGCTTACCCCAAGCCCGGAAAGCTTGGCATTGAGTTGATTACCCCAATCGAGCAAGGACAGCGGCAAGGGATGGCGAGCACGCCAACCCAGCCACAAATAGCCCTGCAAAGGCAGGCTGAGAAAGAACAGAAAGATAGCAATGGCCTGGGGCAGATAGTCCCAACCATAGAAATAGAGTGGCGCGGCAGCCGATAGCATGGCCAACACAGGCATCAATTGCAACGCCAACTGAGTGGCACGAATAACGCGAAACTCAGGAAAAAAGAAACCCAGTTGTCTGACCATGGGCCAGGTCTTCATATAACGATGACCTTCCCTCACGGTTTTGAGAAAGTTAAGGCTCAATCAAGGCACCTGAAAACAAGCATAATATTGCTTTTACCTTAGCACAGTTCCCTATTCGGCCCCAACAACGGCTTGACGGCAGGAACACAGTGAAACAGGTTACAGGCGAGTCCAGTTCACCCGTAACTCATTAATTAAAAACGGCGAAAGGTTTTTAACATGTCTAAAAAACTGGTATTGGTTCTAAATTGCGGCAGCTCTTCTTTGAAATTTGCAGTCATGGATGCACTCACGGGCGATGATCAGATCTCAGGTCTGGCCGAGTGCTTTGGTCTGGAAAACTCCCGCATCAAATGGAAACACAATGGCGAAAAGCATGAAGCCGCACTGGGCGCATTTACCGCGCACCGTGAAGCCGTGGAGTTTATTGTAAACCAGATTTTGGCTCCCCTGCCTGAACTGGCGTCACAGATCCTGGCGGTGGGTCACCGTATCGTGCACGGCGGCGAAAAATTCACCCGCTCGGTTATCATTGACGATCAGGTGATTAAAGGTATCGAAGACTGTGCCTCACTGGCACCGCTGCACAACCCGGCGCACCTGATAGGTATTCGTGCTGCCATGGCCTCGTTCCCAAGCCTGCCTCAGGTTGCCGTGTTTGACACCGCCTTCCACCAAAGTATGCCTGAGCACGCCTTTGTCTACGCCTTGCCCTATAAACTTTACCGTGAACACGGCATTCGTCGTTACGGTATGCACGGCACCAGCCATCTGTTTGTCAGCCGCGAAGCGGCCAAGGTGCTGGGTAAAGAGCTGGCTGATACCAATGTGATCTGTGCTCACCTGGGCAACGGCGCTTCGGTTACGGCAGTTAAAGGTGGCAAGAGCATGGATACTTCCATGGGGCTGACACCACTGGAAGGCTTGGTGATGGGAACCCGCTGCGGCGATATCGACCCCTCCATCATCTATCACTTGGTACACCAGTTGGGCTACACCCTGGAAGAGGTCAACAACCTGCTGAACAAGCAAAGTGGCCTTTTGGGGATCAGCGAACTGACCAATGATTGCCGTGGTATCGAAGAAGGATATGCCGAAGGTCACAAAGGTGCGACACTGGCACTGGAAATCTTCTGCTATCGTCTGGCAAAATACATCGCCTCCTACACTGTGCCATTGGGCCGTCTGGATGCCGTGGTCTTTACCGGCGGCATAGGTGAAAACTCCGACATTATCCGCAAGAAAGTGCTGGAACTACTGTCCATCTTCAACTTCCAGGTCGATGATGAACGCAACCTGGCCGCCCGCTTCGGCAATGGCGGAATTATCACTAAAGATGAAGGCACTCTGGCCATGGTCATTCCCACCAATGAAGAGTGGGTCATCGCCGAAGACGCTATTAGTTTGATAGAAGAATAATATGACCAATCAGCCGCCGGGTTAACCTGGCGGCTTTCATGTTTTTGACTTTACAAGATTCACCGGAAAACCATCGACTCCGAAGAGGTTTTTATGTCCCGTAACATTATGTTGATCCCCATAGGCACAGGCGTCGGCCTGACGTCTATCAGCCTGGGGATGGTTCGCGCATTGGAACGCCACGGCGTTAAAGTGCAATTCTTTAAACCCATTTCCCAGTTGCGCCCGCAGGACCACGGCCCTGAGCGTTCAACCACCATCCTCAGCAAATCCCCTACGGTCAACCCGCTTGAACCGTTTGAGATGATCCACGCCGAAGCGCTGATCCGTGCCGATCAGACAGATGTGCTGATGGAGCAAATCATCGCCCGCGCCAGTGAAATTGCCGACAACACTGAAACCCTGATCATCGAAGGCCTGGTGCACACCCGTAGCCATCCGTTTGCCGATGATGTCAATTATGCCATTGCCAAGGCGCTCGACGCCGATGTGATCTTTGTGGCAACCCCAGGCAACGACAGCCCGACCGGACTGATGAACCGCCTCGAAATCGCCTTTAATTCCTGGGGTGGCAACAAGAACAAACGTCTTATCGGTGCCATCATCAACAAGATTGGTGCGCCGGTGGACGACGAAGGCCGTGCCCGTCCGGATCTGTCTGAAGTATTCGACCATCAGGGTGTTCAGCGCAGCGATACTGCCGGTATGTTCCAGTTGCCGGGCAAGAGTCCACTGAGGATCCTCGGCAGCGTGCCTTATAACCTGGATCTGGTGTCCCCCAGGGCCTCTGATTTAGCCAAGCACCTGCGCGCCCGCATCATCAATGCCGGTGAGATGAACACTCGCCGTCTGCGCAAGGTAACCTTCTGTGCCCGCTCGATTCCTAACATGGTGCAGCACATCAAGACAGACTCGCTGCTGGTCACCTCTGGCGATCGCTCCGACGTTATCGTTTCAGCCTGTCTGGCGGCGATGAACGGCGTCAAAATTGGTGCCTTGCTGCTGAGTGGCGGTTATGAACCTGAGCCCGAGATCATGGCTTTGTGTGAACAAGCTTTTGAAACCGGCCTGCCTGTGTTCCTTATCGACACCAATACCTGGCAGACCTCACTCAATATTCAACGCTTTGACCACGAAGTCCCTGTGGACGATGCAGTGCGTATTGAACTGGTACAGGAATACGTTGCCGGTCATATCGATCAGAGCTGGATAGAAAGCGTCACCGAAAACTCGCCTCGCGAGCACCGCCTGTCGCCACCGGCTTTCCGCTACAAGCTTACCGAGCTGGCCCGCGCAGCGCACAAGACAGTGGTACTGCCTGAAGGCGATGAGCCGCGCACCATCAAAGCCGCCGCCATCTGCGCCGAGCGTGGCATTGCCCGCTGCGTACTGCTTGGCAAACGCGATGAAATTCTGCGTATCGCAGCCCAGCAGGACGTTGTTCTGGGAGAAGGTGTCGAGATTATCGATCCCGATGAAGTGCGTGATCGCTATGTCGAACCTATGCTGGATCTTCGCCGTCACAAGGGCCTGACCGAAGTAGTTGCCCGTGAACAGTTGGAAGACAACATGGTGCTGGGCACCATGATGCTGGCCCAGAATGAAGTGGATGGTATCGTTTCCGGTGCGGTCAACACCACGGCCAACACCATTCGTCCACCACTGCAGTTGATTAAGACAGCGCCCGGCTCCAGCCTGGTCTCTTCCATCTTCTTCATGCTGATGCCGGATCAAGTGCTGGTATATGGTGACTGCGCCATCAACCCGGATCCCAATGCCGAGCAGTTGGCCGATATCGCCATCCAATCGGCCGAGTCGGCCAAAGCCTTCGGCATTGAGCCCAGAGTGGCGATGATCAGCTATTCTACCGGTGACTCAGGTACAGGCTCGGATGTGGATAAGGTGCGTGAAGCCACCCGGATTGCCAAAGAGAAGCGTCCGGATCTGGTGATTGACGGCCCACTGCAATACGACGCTGCGGTAATGCCCAACGTGGCTCGCTCCAAGGCGCCGGACAGCCCGGTTGCCGGTAAGGCGACTGTGTTTGTGTTCCCGGATCTCAACACGGGTAACACCACTTATAAGGCCGTTCAACGAAGCGCCGATCTGATCAGCATAGGTCCTATGCTGCAAGGTATGCGTAAGCCGGTGAACGATCTGTCCCGCGGCGCCCTGGTGGATGATATTGTTTACACCATCGCCCTGACCGCCATTCAGGCCACCCAGAACGATTAACGGCCTATAGCCAATTCAAAAGCGTCTGCTACTGCAGGCGCTTTTTTTTGGTTCATCGCGGCTCTCCGGGGAATGCCACTCTGACAGTCAAAAGGAAGTATTTGATATCCGGTAGCCATAGCCCATTCGCTTCAGCAGTTTGATTTTGTTATTTAAACGGTATTATGGACTGACTGCGGCTTTTATCAGCAAATGCTGTACAAATTCGACGCAAAGGATCATTTACGCCAGGGATGATTAAGTCAGAAATAAGTAATCAGGGAAGAAATTGATAGGGGAAAACGCCAAGCGTCAAAAATTGACCAGCGACAATTTAACGACGATATCAATCGCTTAGGAAGTATCTATTGAGTCTTCAACACACTTGTCCACAGATTCTGTGGATAAGAATCTTTATACTACCCTTTCTATATGCCACAGGATCGCCGATCCCGTCAAGCCCGAGGCAGCGGCTTGCGATAAATGCTAAAAAAAACGATACTGTTTGGCACCAATCACCAGGGTCAACACTATGAGATATCTGCTTTTTCTTTGTCTGCTCGGCCTATTTGGCTGCAATGATGACCCGAGTCAAGCCACCATAGATACCCCAGAGCAAGTCGCCCTGGGATTCTTTCAGGCCATCTACGTAGATAAGGATGTCGAGAAGGCGAGCCTGTATGTCGACGACCCTATGAAGGAGGTGCTGAAAAGTTACTATATCGCCGCCTCTGTGCAGCGCCATATGCTCAATCTACAGATGACAGATGTCACCCTGGAGATTGAGGAGATAGATATCGACTTCTTTCGCAAGTTCACCGATGACGTGACTGTCGTGGTCAAATTTACCGGTCGTAGAGGTGGTCGTCCCTGGGTCGATGACAGAACCATTCGCCTGCATAAACGGGGCCGGGCCTGGGTGATAGTGGAAATTATCCCGGAGACCGGCAAGATCAACTCAGGTTCCCTGTAATAATTGTGCACTGACCCACGCAAGGGCCGAAGAGGTTTATCCCTCAAAGCCCGCCGTGCTAAACTCACAGGCAATTTTCACTCAGTCTGATTACTATGAAACAACTGCTGGATTTCCTGCCGCTGGTCATCTTCTTCGCCGTTTATAAGTTTTACGATATCTACGTCGCCAGTGGCGCCCTGATAGCCGCAACGGCGCTGCAACTCGTGGTGACCTATCTCTTGTACCGCAAGCTTGAGAAAATGCATCTCATCACCTTTGCCATGGTGGCCGTATTCGGCACCCTGACTCTGGTGTTTCACGACGATACCTTTATCAAATGGAAAGTCACCATAGTCTATGCCCTGTTCGCCTTGGGTCTGGGTGTCAGCCAATTGCTGAATAAGCCTGTACTCAAGGGCATGCTGGGGCAAGAACTCAAGGTCGCCGACAAGATATGGGCCCAAGTCACCTGGTACTGGGTCAGTTTCTTTATTGTCTGCGGCATTATCAATATCTATGTCGCCTTCAGTCTGAGTCAGGAAACCTGGGTCAACTTCAAGGTCTTTGGCCTGACCGCAGTGACGCTGCTGAACACCATAGCAACCGTGGTTTATCTCTTTAAACACATCCCCGAAGAGCAACGCAAGGAACTCAAATAATGTGGTATATGATCTCATCCCAAGATGTTGAAAACAGCCTGGAAAAACGTCTTGCCGCTCGTCCGGCCCATCTACAGCGCCTGCAACTGCTGGCCGATGAAGGACGATTGATGCTGGCCGGCCCACATCCCGCCGTGGACAGTGAAAACCCGGGGGACGCAGGATTCAGCGGCTCTTTGGTGGTGGCCGAGTTTGAATCGCTGGAAGCCGCCCAGGCCTGGGCCAATGCCGATCCTTATGTTGCCGCCGGCGTTTATCTGAGTGTTATCGTTAAACCCTTCAAACGAGTGCTGCCCTGATGAAAATCGTTTCCTTCAACATCAACGGATTGAGAGCCCGTCTGCATCAGCTGCAACAGTTGATAGACAGCCACCAACCGGACATCATAGGGCTGCAGGAAACCAAGGTGCACGACGAGGCCTTCCCTCTGGCCGAAGTGGAAGCCATGGGTTATCAGGTACATTTCCACGGTGGCAAGGCCCACTATGGTGTGGCTCTGTTATCCAAACAGGCCCCCATTGAGGTTCAAAAAGGCTTTCCCACCGACGATGAAGATGCCCAGCGCCGGCTTATCGCCGGCAAGTTCATCCAGGACAACGGCCGTGTACTGACAGTGATCAACGGCTACTTCCCCCAGGGGGAGAATATCAATCACGAGACCAAGTACCCGGCCAAGCGTAAGTTTTATGCCGATCTGATGCAGTATCTGCAAAACTCATTCAGCCCGGATCAGGATATTGCCATCATAGGGGATATCAATATCTCGCCGCTGGATCTGGATATCGGCATCGGCGACGCCAATGCCAAACGTTGGCTGAAGACGGGTAAATGCAGCTTCCAGCCGGAAGAGCGTGAATGGTTGCAAACCCTGCTGGATTGGGGTTTGGTGGATACCTTCCGCCAGTTGCACCCGCAGCGCAGCGAACGCTACTCCTGGTTTGATTATCGCAGCCGTGGCTTTGATGATAACCGCGGCCTGCGTATCGATGTGATCCTGGCAACCGAGTCGCTGGCAAGCCGCTTGAGTGAGGCCGACGTGGATTACGCGCTTCGCGGCATCGACAAGCCCTCGGATCACGCGCCTATCTGGAGCTGTTTTCGCTGACCTTGTTGTGAGCGCTGATGGCGCTGCTGATGCTGACCACAGCAAGCGGCGCGCTTGAGGCAAAAACAAAGCTCAGGAAACGCTATAACGCAAAACGCCGACATCTGATGATGCCGGCGTTTTTTTATGGCGCTACTGTCTACCCGTTTAACTGGTTTTATATTGTGCCAACAGCCGAGTCAGAGAGGCTGAAGCCTGGGCCAGTTTTTGACTCAGCTCTATCGCCCTTTCGCTGGCCTGGCGCATCTGATCCGAGTGGCTGCGGATATCGCCAAGCTGCGAGCTGATCTCCCGGGCCGACACGCTTTGCTCTTCGGCCGAGGCTGCGATTTGGCTGCTGCGATCAAACACCGCATCCACTGAGCCACGCATCCCCTCAACATCCGTACCCACCTGAATGATCGCCTGGCGGCTTTCATCGGCCTGCGACACTATCGCCTCAGTCAGCTGAGACAAATTGCGGCTGCCCGCCTGTAACCCCTCTATCATACGTTGAATTTCCACTGTCGCTTCCTGGGTTCGTCCCGCCAGGGTCCGCACCTCGTCGGCAACCACGGCAAAGCCACGCCCCTGTTCACCGGCTCTGGCCGCCTCAATAGCGGCATTGAGCGCCAGCAGATTGGTCTGCTCGGAAATGCCATCAATAGTGGTCACCACAGCGCCAATCTCGGTAGCCTCCCGCGACAGTTGCGATACCGAAGAGAACGCCTCGGCAATCCGGCTCGACAACTCACCTATGCTGGCAACCGTTTCTGCTATATGTCTGGCACCCAGGCCCATCTGAGAGGCATTGTCCCGGGTCTGGGAAGAGGTTTCGGCGGCGTTGTGGGACACTTCGGTAATGGCATTGCTCATCTGCTCCATCGCCGTGGCCACAGTATCGAGAAACTGCCACTGAATTTTGCCCATCTCATCACCGGCAGCGGCTTGCTCGGCAAATTCGGAAGCCGCCATCGACAAGGTTTCAGCATTACTGCTGATGGCGGTGACCATTTCGCTCATGTTATCGGCGCAGCGGTCAATCTCACGGGCTATCAGGCTGAAATCATCTGTACCGAAGAAATTGAGCCTAAAGCTCAAATCGCCGTCAGCCAGGCGTTTGATCGCCATATACATATCCCAGAGTCCGCCGCCGAGAGAGGTGGAGATCCAATAGCTGAGTTGAAACAGCGGCAACAGCCCGACAAAGGCCCACAGCAGCAACCAGTTCGCCCTGCTGAGCATCTCTTGCTCTTGCAGTGTTAAGCTGTCACCGAGCCAGTAGTTACCATCATGGCTACTGAGCATAACTTTGATCTCAGCGCGCGGTTCATTACGGCTAAGACCTTGCTGCTGTAGCCAAAGATCGTGCCCCTGCTTGGGCGCCAACTGGAGCAGGGTCTCGGCTTTGGCTTGTAAACGCGCCTCAGCGCCCTGGGTTACACTGGCATCCAACTGCCACCAGTTAGCCAGTGCGATAGCGACGGTTATGGCGCTAACCAGCGAACACACAAGCCAGAATTTACCGTTGAGACTGAACTTAATCAGCATGGCATCAACTTTTCTAAACTGGATCTGCTTCATCAGTGCTCCTCAGCGCGAAGCTAAAAGCCGGGACAGGATCCTGGCAATATAATCTATTACTCCACCGCCCTTTCGACCGGCAGAGGTTTTGTTTGAGTTTGACGACTGCGACTGGTTTGGCAATAGCCCATGAGGTCGGTCAAGCGACTCATGGCATAACCGAATACGGCGCCAATCAGCAGGGGCGGCATAATAGCTGTAATATCCGCCGACATGGCAAAGGTGATGCAACAACCAATAAAGGCACCGGGAATAAAGTTAAGTTTACCGAAACAGGCCTGCAGGCACATGGCACTGGTGGCTATACCGGTGAAGATCCAGCCAAATAGCGGCGAGACAAAGAAGCTACTACCACTGATGATAAGCCAAGCCCAGAATACTCCCGATGTATTGGTGCACCAGGCCTGAAGCAGACCGGCAAAACCACTGCGTCCTTGAGCAAAGAAAGTACTGCATCCTAGAAACCCTATCCAGGTGATCAGCCCAAAGGTGTCGGCAATCCCACACCAGACAGTGGCCAAGAGACCGGCAGATATTGCTGCATGCCAACGCTGTTGCATAGGAGTATCTCCACAAAATGTAAACATTGGTTAAATTACCCCGATTTTGATAACAAAAACCGGATCTACACCAAAAAAGGGCTTATTAATGCCGAGATCCGGCTCACTTTGCAAACGTTTGGTAGTAAAAAAACAATAATGGAGTGAATTTTAGCCAAATAAAAACCCGGGCATGCCCGGGTCTGTTGCGACTGGAATGCCTCAATCGGCCAGTAGCTGATCGGCAACAAAGGGGTTATTACGCCTTTCTTCACCAAAGCTCGACATTGGGCCGTGGCCGGGAATGAAATTGACCTGCTCGCCCAAAGGCCAGAGTTTGTAACGAATGGAGTCAATCAGCTGCTGATAGTTGGAGCCGGGAAAGTCAGTACGGCCTATAGAGCCACGGAAAAGGACATCTCCCACCCAGGCCAGGTTCTCTTCGCGGTCAAAGAAGATCACATGCCCGGGTGTATGCCCCGGACAGTGAAACACCTGCAATGCCTGCTCGCCCAAGATAACCTCTTCGCCATCTTCCAGATAGCGGTCAGCCTCGAAGGCGGCGCAGGCCGGGAAACCAAAGTTCTGGCTTTGGCGTGGCAGGTTCTCCAGCCAAAATTTATCGTCGATATGCGGGCCAATAATCTGCACGTCACATTCGGTGGCCAAAGCCTTGGCGGCACCAACATGATCTATGTGGCCGTGAGTCAAAAGAATATATTGCAACTGCAGGCCGTGCTGCGCCAGGGCATCCATGATGCGCTCATGGTTACCACCTGGATCTATCACAGCGGCTTTGCCACTCTTCTCACACCAGATGAGGCTGCAATTCTGCTGGAAAGGGGTCACTGGGATGATCTGGTATTTCATTACACACACTCGCAGGCTGTTATCGTTCCATGATCGATAGATCGTCTCGGTGCATGATCCATCAACCCTGCAACAGAAAAATTGATCCCGGGCAGGAAAGCGCCAGATAGGCGGCTTTTCTGGCGCCGGTTTGCAGCGCAGGGATTTTTGTATACAATTTTGAGCCATCCACTGTCAAGCCCAAGGCCCTACATGATAACAGACAGCCGTCTTGCTGGCATCCTGAGCCGCAAACACTTCTTCTCTCTGCCACTGGATTATCAGCATCCCACCGGGGAACAACTGCAAATTTTTGCCCGGGAGCTTATCGGCACCCAAGATAACGCCGCGACCCTGCCACTCTTGGTGTTCTTTCAGGGTGGCCCTGGCTTTGGTGCCGCCCGCCCCCTTGCCAATGGTGGCTGGATTAAAAGAGCACTCAAGGAGTATAGGGTACTCTTGTTGGATCAGCGCGGTACTGGTCTTTCAAGTCCGGTCAGCTTCAAGACGCTGGACGGCATGACGCCTGACGAGCAGGCCGAGTATCTGAGCCATTTTCGCGCCGACAACATCATCCGCGATGCCGAGGCGATTCGGGCGCAACTTAGTCCTGATACTCCCTGGAGCATTCTTGGTCAGAGTTTCGGTGGTTTTTGCGTACTCAGATACCTGAGCGTCGCACCGCAAGGACTCAAGGAAGCCTATATTACCGGCGGTATCCCTTCCCTTGAGCGCACCGCAGCCGAAGTTTACCGGGCAACTTATCAGCGCTTGCTGGCCAAAAACCAGGATTTCTTTGCCCGCTTCAAGGATGCCAAAGCCCTATTGGTCGAGCTCAGAGACTTTATCAATAACCATGATGCGCGCCTGGCTACAGGAGAGCGGCTGACCCAGGAAATGCTGCAACTTTTAGGGGTCAACTTAGGCATGGAGCAAGGGCCGGAGGCCGTCTACTATCTGCTGGAGCAAGCCTTGATAGATACCCCAAGTGGCAAGGCACTGAATCCTCTGTTTGAGGCGCAGTTCTGCCAAATGCTGGATTACAATACCAACCCACTGTTTGCCATCATGCACGAGTCCATCTACTGCCAGCAGCAAGCCGCCAACTGGGCTGCCCACAGGGTGCGAGCCGAATATCCGGCTTTTGCCCCGGACGCCAAAGAGCTGCTTTTCAGTGGTGAGATGATTTATCCCTGGATGTTCGAACAGTTTGCCAACCTCAAGCCGCTGAAAGCCTGCGCCGAATTGCTGGCCGCCAAAGCCGATTGGCCCTCACTCTATGACCCTAACATTCTCGCCAACAACCGCGTACCTGTCGCCGCTGCCATCTACAGCGAAGATATGTATGTCGAGCAGGCCTACAGCCTGGAAACCGCCGCCAAGGTGGGCAACCTCAAGTATTGGTTGACCTCTGAGTATGAGCACAATGGCATACGCATGGATGGTGAGCGGATCTTGGATAAGCTTATCGCCCTCAATCGTGGCCAGGCACTCAGGTGATTTCAGCTTAGGTTAATTTACAAAGCGCACACTGAACTTGGTTCCACATCCATTGACGCTTTGCTTAAACGCTTGTTTTGGTGTCGTCCCGGTCTGCTCTTTTGGCAGACCTTTTTTTATCCAAAAAAAACCGCAGCCTTGGCTGCGGTGGAAAAAACGGACGGGGTCCAATCCAAAAATACAGGGAGACTCGAACCGCCGACTTAGCGCTTCATTGCTGGATAAGTGAACTCATGGCACTGATTGCAATAAACCTTGCTCTCTTTGTGCTCCTGATGGCAGTAAGTACATGGCAAGTCCGTGCCATAGTGCAGGCTGTCATGGGGGTTGGGTTCAACATCATGACCGGCGTTGGCCGGACGTGCAGTCTGCTTGGCAACGTCTTCAGGAGTACCGTGGCAGGCTTCACAGGCTGTCGCATCGGGAATAGTCTTGCGCTTAGCGTCACCATGGCAGGCGGCGCAATCAATACGACCATTTTCAGTCGTCATGACTTCTTTATGGTAGTCCTTGATCTTCATGGCGTTGGCCGCTCCAGGCAGCATCAAGGCGCAGGCTACAAGAACAGTGGATATCATCTTCAACATCTTGGGCTTCCTGTTGCGGGGCAGTGACCTGCCCCGCTCTTCTATCAGTAGTTGGCAATAAAGTCGTGTGACGCCTGAATATCAGGAGTGAAAGGACGATCCTTGCTTACGAAAGGCACTTTCTGACGATAAGCTTCATACATGGCGCCTGTGGCTTTACCCTGCTTCAAGCTCTTATCGTGCATCTTGCGCAGATCAACAGCTTGAGTAGAGTGCAGCAGCTCCAGACCATAGATGGTGTTGGTGTTATCAACAATCTGAACCAGATTGTCAGAAGCCAGTTTCAGGTTGGTGAAAGTGTCTTCGATATTACCGGCAATCTGAACACCATCGAATGAAACCGGGCTAGCCAGTTGCTTGTTACGTACCTGCATGTCAACGAAGGCTTTCTGGATAGCACCGAAAGCATGACCATTATTTTCCGGACCGGCCAGGAAGCGGCTCAGACGGGTAAAGTGAGCATCAGACAGGTGGATAGTACGCATCACGCTGTTGTGAGACACGTGAGTCAAAGCAGTGCTCAGGTTCTGTACCGCCAGGGCGACAGGCAGAGGCTCGAAGTTGGTGGTTGGGAACACACCGCCCTTGCCTTCAACCATGTACTTGGCAACCTGAGGGAATTGGCTGTAGTCCTTGGAGGCACCCAGTACTACGGCTGGGTTATCGTCTGAGTGGTTGATCTGGATATCGATCACTTCACCCAGATCCACCAGGGCTTTCTTGGCGCTGGCCAGAGTATAGGCTGTGGTACGGTAGCTCAGAGGATCCTGCAGCGGACGCTCATCATTCAGTTGCCACAGATAGCTGCCATCCAGCTGCGCCAGAATATCCTTGGTCGTGGCCTGAATATATGGGAAAGGACGGATGTCATTGGTTTGTGGCAGGAAAGGCGCCACGTTACCGTTCAAACCTTCAAGGCTCAAACCGAATACGGTTGGAGACACTTCCAGCAGATGCTTGGCATCCTGATAGCCCTTCATTGCATAGGCTACAGCCACTGCGTTGTTGGACAGGATAGACAGGGCATCTTTACCCATAGGCTCCAGCAAAGGAACACCGGCATCAGCCATGGCTTCACGGCTGCTTACGCGCTTGCCCTTGTAGAACACTTCCCACTCACCAATCATCGCCAGACCGACGTGAGAAGCCAGCAGGATGTCGGCTTCACCCACAGTACCCTGTGAAGGAATGACAGGAGTAATACCCTTGTTCAGGTAGGCTTCGTAAAGGTCGGCAACCACAGGCTGAACCCCGGTTTGACCGGCCAAAATGGTGTTCAGACGCACGGCCAGAGCCACACGGGTCAGACGTACAGGCATTGGCTCGCCGACACCGGCACTGTGAGCGCGCAGCGTGCTGTAGTTGAAGCTACGGGAAGCATCCATAACGGCGGCACTCAGCTCACCATTGGCATCAAACAGCTTGTGGTCTTTGTTCAGGCCCACACCTACAGTCAGACCATAGACAGGCTTACCCAGACGCGCAGCTTCCATCAGCAACTCGTGAGACTTAACCAGTTTGGTGCGTGCCTGAGAGGCTACTTTGACTTTGGCGCCATCGGCAATGGCCCAGGCTTGTTCCTGAGTCATGTGCTTGCCATCCAGAACCACTTGTTCCATTGCCAGAGCACTGCCTGACATCAGGCCCAGCGTCAGCGACGCCAGCATTAGAGATTTGTTCATCATCTTACTCCTTGTTATTGAATTTGTTACGCTTGCTTCAGTGCTACCGGCTTGGCAGCGGCACAGTTACGGCCGGCATTACGGCCGGTGACAATACCTTCAGCCACAGCACAGGCACCGAGGCGGCTGGCACCGTGAATACCGCCGGTGGATTCGCCGGCCGCATACAAGCCTGCAATCGGCTGGTTACTGACCAGATGCAGGACTTCAGAATTGGTATTAACCTTGACACCACCCATGCAGTAGTGAACTTTCGGCCACATACGCACCGCGTACCATGGGCCCTTATCCAACACTATGGCTTCCTGCATTGGACGACCAAACTCTTTGTCTTCACCGCTCTTGACCGCTTCGTTCCAGCGGGCCACCTGCGCCTTGAGCTTGTCGGCCGGCATACCATAGGCCTTGGCCAGTTCATCCAGAGTGTCGGCCTTGGTGATCACCTTGTACTTGATACCCCAATCCAGCGTCTGGGCATTCTTGGCACCTTCGGCATTGGTAAAGCCAATGGGATACACAGGGTTGTTGTGCTCATCTCTGCGGGTCATGATGGCATCGGCACGCGCCTTACGGTCGGCCAGCTCATTGAAGAAACGCTCACCGGTGCGCACATCCACCACTATGCCGTGAGGATAAGTGGCAATGGTGTTGAACTGGGATGCAGTACCAAAACCTTTCTCATCGGGTGATGCCCATGGGCCCAGCTGAATTTGATCCAGATGGATAGGGTTGGCCCCCAGAAGCATCATCTGCTTCAGTGCTTCAGAGGTCGCCCCCGGATGGTTTGTTGAGTCCAGGTCATTGTTCAACTCAGGCAGCTGCATCATGCGATATTCGATATCCCGGCCAAAGCCGCCGGTCGCCATGATCACCCCTTTGCGGGCTCCTATGGTGCGTATCTTACCTGTCCGCTCCCGTGGGAAATAATAACCTTCACGAACCTCGACCCCGATCACGCGGCCTTCAGCATCACGGATAAAAGATTCGAGCTTGGTTTGATTTTTCATGATCACGCCTTTGGCACGGGCAGCCTTGACCAGCGGACGTATGATACCGGCGCCGGAGCTTTCTACTGTCTGCAGTACCCGCTGCACACTGTGACCACCGAAATGCTGTACGAAAGGCTTCCACTTGACGCCGTAGTCAATCAGCCACTGGCAGGATTCTGCCGTGCCGTTACATACCAGCTTGAGCATTTCAACATCATTCATGCCACGACCTGCGCGCAACATGTCGGCCACCATGGCATCTACTGAATCTTCAATACCGGCCTGCTTTTGCAACGGAGAACCGGCAACCGCCATGGCACCACCATTAATGGTTGAGTTGCCACCAAAAACCGGCATCTTGTCGATAACCATTACGCTGACACCGGCTTCACGGGCCTGCAGGGCTGCAGCCATACCGGCAAAGCCACTGCCGACTACCAATACGTCTACCAGTTCATCAAAGGATTCCGGCGCCTGTTCGCGGCACTGGGCCATGGCACCACTGCTGACAGCCATCCCCACCCCGGTCACTGCCAGAGCGGCGCCGCCCTTGAGCAACTGACGACGACCACTGTCTATTTTCTGTTTTTCTGTCATGTACTTATTTTCCTTTCATGCAGGGAAAGAACTCAGTCAACCAGTTGCACTGGCCATGCCAACTAACCAAAAAGAGGTGCTCAGGGGGAGATTTATGATTACGGCCACAGAATCACGAAATATAAAGATCTACAATCACGAAACTTCGCGGTTTATTTGAAATATCAATGGAAAAACACTTTTATTACGAGTGTACCAGGCGGCTCTGTAGTAGCCTGCAGTTGGAAACCTCGCTTAAACACTACTTCGACTATGTACGTGACTCAGTGCCACTCGATGGCCTGTTCATTAATATTTATCGAAAAGAATTCAATGATATACAATTTATCGCCCAGGCCAGCGAAACGCAGGCAAGCACGCTTGATGTCCAGGTTTCCCTCCCTGAGGGACTGGCCAAAACGCTGGAAGATCCCGATAGGCCGAGGGTGAGGATTGTTAACGACATTGATCATGATCCCGTGACATCCCAGGTTGCCCCCAAGGTGATCCCCGGGATCCGCTCGCTGATCATTTTACGTATGTCGATGGAAGATACCCATTTGGGCATAGTAGGTTTTTACTCCAAGAGTGCCGGTACCTTCCGCCCCCGACACGCAGATATGTTGGCGCCGCAGATGAGCACCTTTGCCCTGATCACTGCCCTCAACCTCAGAGGTCGTAATCTGCTGCTGGAAAATCAGGCGCTGGCCAAACAAAACGTTAGCCTCAAACGCACGCTGGATGTGCAAAACGGTGTGGTCGGTGCCAACTCGGGGCTGAAACAGGTGATGCAACAAGTGCAATCCATCGCCCATCTCAACACTACAGTACTGATGCTGGGGGAAACCGGTTGCGGAAAAGAGGTGATTGCCAACGCCATTCATGAACTCTCGGCGAGGGCCGGCAAACCCTTTGTCAAAGTCAACTGCGGCGCCATTCCCGAGACCCTTATCGACTCAGAGCTGTTCGGCTATGAGAAAGGCGCCTTTACCGGCGCCGAATCGCGCAAGGCCGGTTATTTTGAACAGGCCAACGGCGGCACCATCTTCCTCGATGAGATTGGTGAACTGCCACTCTCGGCTCAAGTGAGACTGCTGCGGGTACTGCAAAACAGCACCATTACCCGGGTCGGCGGCCATGAACAGGTGCATTTGGATATCAGGGTGATTGCCGCGACTCACAGACACCTGCAAGCCATGGTGCATCAAGGGGATTTTCGCGAGGATCTCTGGTATCGGCTGGCGGTATTCCCGATAGACATCCCCTCTTTACGCCAGCGGCGCACAGATATCCCTCTGTTGGTGCAGCATTTTATTGAACAGCTGAGCGCCCGATTCCAGTTGATCAAACTGCCCTGTATCCGCCCTGAGCAGTTGGCCATTCTCAGTCAGTACAATTGGCCCGGCAATGTCAGGGAGCTGATCAATGTGCTGGAGCGGGCCATCATTCAAAACCCGGCCGGACCACTGGACTTCAGTTTCCTGGCGCCGCAAACCGAAGCCGTGGCCACCGCCAGCGGCCAGACCATAGTGGTCGACCCCAGCCATGCGGGCAATCAACTGGTACCGCTGGAAACCATGACCCGTAAATACATAGAGCACGCCCTTAAAGTGACCGGCGGCAAGCTCTACGGCCCCGGCGGCGCTGCCGAGCTGTTGGATATTAACCCCAATACTTTGCGCAGCAAGATGAAAAAACTGGGGATCGTTTAGAAACAGGACATAGCAAACGACTCTGGGCAGGAGCAAGCTAATTCCGGCGGGGAAAAATAACATAAAAGGCCGAAAGTCATCACTTTCGGCCTTTTTATTGCACCTTGCTGCCGGGTCTGGCTGTTGCATCTTTTCGCATCGACGGACTTGAAAGCGCATATACCAGTGGCGTTAAAAAGCGTAGCGCAGCGAGAAGCTGTACTCAAGGCCATCGTTGGGTGCAGTGCCCCAACTCTTGTAGTGCGTCAGCTGCAGCTTGAGACTCAAGTCTTGCGCCAATGGGCCGGAAACAGCGGCAAACAATTGATGACCATAATCGTCGTCATAACCAAAGACAGCCGCATGCTCGTGGTCACGCCCAAAAGCCGCAGTATAATCCAGGTTCAGTTTCCAGCCCTTGGGGAGCACTGGCAAATCGTAGTAACTGTTGCCATTGAGCACCACGCCGGATAATCCTGAGTAATCTTTATCGGTCAGATTGGACTGACTCACAGTATAATGCCCCGCCAACCCCAGGTTGAAACGCAGCGCGCCGCAGTCAAAATGCTGCTTCAAGCCGAGATAAAAATTGTCCTCGGTCAGGTGCTTATGGGTGCCGAGAAAGTTTTGCAGCCACAGGGCGGTACGCTCTTCGTTGAGCCGATAATGCCAAACTGTCAATGACTTGAAGGCGACCCGTTTATCCGCCACCCATTTACCGGGGTTTTCCACCTTGAGCATCTGATAAAAAGTATTGCGCTCGTCACGACTGAAATGACTGAGCGCCGCAAAGCTTTGGTTGAAAGCCCCGGGATTATCGTCACGGGTGGCACTCGTAAACCCCAGATAACCGGCCTCTATTTGAGTCGATGCGCCGGCATCAGTCGTGCCAAAACCGCCAAGCAAGGTAACGGCTAACCCGACTATTTTACTATTGAGTTTCATCTTTTCCTTGTTCAATCAGAGTCTCCTTCACACCCTGGACTCATGTCCGTGATGGCATCTAGTTTCCCTTGTCCAATGCAATGGATAAGCTCGTGAATAAAGTGAATAAAAAAAAGGCCACCCTAAGGTGGCCTGTGCAGGGAAATACAGGGAGCCCCTTAGAAGAAGTAACGGATACCTACCGCATAGTTGTTGTCCTGCAGATCTTCCCAGGACTTGTCATCCATGGTGCTGAAGTCAATCTTGGCTTCGGCATACATCACAGTGTCACGGCTGTAACGGTAGTGCAGACCCAGAACCGCAAACTGGCGGGTCCAATCGCCTTGGATGGCGGTGTTGGCATCTGTGTCCAGCTCCTGATAGCTCAGCAACAGAGAAGGAACAAAGCCGTTGTCATACTGGTAAGCAAGGATGAATTCGCCGCCGGTGGAGTCGTACAGGCTGCCGCCAACCAGTTCGTTTTGCTTGCTCTTGTGAGCGTTGAAGCCCACGTACAGACCATCGGCGTCACGGCCTGGAGCATACTGGTAGAAGCTGCCGTACTGGGCACCGATACCGACGATCTGGTTGGTATCATCAACGGCAACACCGGCCAGGTTGCCTTCAAAGTCGCCACGGTTGAAACCGGCCAGAACCTTGAACTTATCGGTCACATAGTAAGTCACGCTGGCACCATAGCTGGAGTCAAAGCTCAGCTCAGAGCCATCGTTCAGAGCGGCGCCGTTTTCGTCAAACAGGGCAACGTCGTCATTTTGCTTGGAAGCATACTGCAGGGCGATATGCAGCTTGCCGAAGAAGGTGTTGCGATACTGGAAGGCAGCATCGGCACGACCGGCACCTGTCAGGCCGCCGTCACCAAAGGTGTAGGCACCAACAGACCAACCAGTGAAGGCATCCAGGATATCTGTGGTATAAGCCACATCATAATATGCACCCCACTGCTTACCGAAAGTCAGAGTACCCCACTTGTCGTGAGCCATACCCACATAACCCAAGCGGTTAAACAAGAAGTCACTGTTCTTCTCGGCGCGCATCTGACCACCGCCCTGGCCTTGGGTGTAGATCAGGCCGTCATCACTGGTCACCATGTTGATGCCCCACTCAGTGTGGGCAAAGGCGCGCCAGCCATTGCGTTCCTGACGATCAAAACGGAAACCTACGCGAGAGAAATTATCGATAACAGAGGTTTCATGACCATCATTGAAGGCAGCAAAACCCAGCCAGCCGATCATGTTTACACTGTTGGTCTGATCTTTATACAGCTCCACAGCCTGGGAAGCGCCACTTGCCAGCATAGCCGGGATCACAAGTGCCAGGATCTTCTTGTTCATATTCATTACCCTTTTATAAGTAAAACGCGTTTAATACGCTGATTTATTAGACATATTTATATGTGTTACTCGAGGGCTGCAGTTTGCGTGCCAGCTGTAAAAAAGCCAATTCCAGCCCCTGGTTTCCTGCGCTGGATCGACAAATCGTGAAATATCGTGATTGGAAAGCGTTAAATGCCGTGAGAAGAATTAAATATCGTTGTAACAAGCGAACTTTTTCTGCAGCAAAAGGAATGCATGCGTATCGACAAGGGCAGAATCAAGTACCTTGACAACAAATATTAACAGATTGATTTTTAAACAATTATATTGAATTTAGTTAAAGTGTTTGCGAATATTTGATCTAGCAGGAACCGGTAAAAAGATTGATAAAACCGCCTTGAACAGAAAATAAAATTACTTTATTAAGATGTTGATCTTTTTAAAACTTTAAATGCACCCAGGCGGGATTTGCAACCCAAGCCAACTCTATTGCATTATGGGGCAGTCAATAGCTGACACTTGGAGGGAATATGGAAAGCCTGCAACATCTGCCCGCCGAAATACTGTTGGGCATAGTCAATGAGAAACTGAGGCTAAGTTGTCCGGACAAAGATGCACTTTATTACGAGCTTGACCTGTCACCTACCCTGCTCGAGCATAAACTCAGTGCGCTGGGATACGAGTACCATCCCCTGTCCAACCAATACCGACGCTTGACATAATCGCCAGTCCTCAGGAAGTTGCGGACTGGGCTTTGGTTTTGCTCTTGGTCGCTGAGCGATAGTTGCGCTTGGCGGTGCCGGTCTTAACGCCAGTGCCCTTCTTGGTGCTTGCGCCCTTGGAGGCACCGGCCTTAGCGGTATAAGCGCCACTGCGACGTTTACGTCCTTTAAAGCCTGTACTTTTCACGCCGCTCAAGGCCGTAGGCAGTTGTGCCTTGGCCTGCTCAATAAGCTCGCCCAATTTAGCCGTCAAGGGCTGCATAAAAGCCTGATATTTAAGTTCACGGCGACAAATCGCATCCAGGCTACTTTCCCACAGCGCCGTCATATCCGGCGTGGTGGCCACTTCGGGCAGGCTTTGAATAAGCCCGCTGCCGGCCTCGGTAGCCAAAATACTCTTGCCCTGACGTTTCAAAAAGCCACGTTTAAACAAGAGTTCAATGATCCCGGCGCGGGTTGCTTCTGTCCCCAGCCCATCGGTTTCCTTGAGAATTTTGCGGATCTCAGTGTCTTTCACATAGCGGCTTATGCCTGTCATCGCCGCCAGCAGTGTGGCATCGGTAAAATGCTTGGGCGCCTGGGTCATCTTCTCCACTAATTCACCCTTGAGGCAATCCAGCATCTGCCCCTGAGTCAGCTCAGGCAAAACAGTTTGAATATCTTCCGCTTCATCGTCGGCTTTTTGTTTGCCAAACAATTGCTTCCAACCCTGTTTTAATGGCTGTTTGGCCTTAGCCACGAAGCAACCTCCGGCAATGTCGATCACAACGCGGGTTTCAAGGTATTCATAATTGGGGTAAAACTGCGCCAAATACTGACGGGCAATCTGCAAATACACCTGACGCTCACGCTGTGACAACACACCGAGGTTAGCCGTCTTTTCCGTAGGCACTATTGCATGATGGGCATCTACCTTGGCATCGTTCCAGGCCTTGGACTTAAGGGCGGGATTGGGGGCTTCACAGCCTTGCAGCAGCTCTGCTGCCCCTTGGGTAATAGCATTCAAGACTACCGGGGCCAGCTGTAACTGCGCCTTGGGCAAATGGCGGCTATCGGATCGCGGATAGGTTATCAATTTATGCCGTTCATACAGAGACTGCGCCGTATCCAGCACCTCTTTGGCGCTCATGCCGAAGCGTTTGGCACAATCAATCTGCAGCGCCGATAGACTATAGAGCAAAGGCGGCGCCTGGTGTCTTTGCTTGCGCTCCAGCTCATCTACCCGGCCGGGTTGGCCGGTGATCCTGCCGACTACATTCATTGCCAAACCGCGGGAGAGCACCCGCCCCTCCTCATCCATCCAAGGTTGACAGGCCTCACTGGGCTGCCAGCGGGCGCTGAAACAGCTGCCCTCTTGAGTGCTTAAATGGGCCAGCACTTCATAAAAAGGTTTGGGCACAAAGGCGGTGATTTCCTGATCGCGCCGGACAACCAAACCAAGCACAGGAGTTTGCACCCGACCGACCGAAAGCACGCCCTGATAGCCCACCTTGCGCCCCTGCAGGGTATAGGCACGGGTCATATTCATGCCGTAGAGCCAATCTGCTCGGCTGCGTGCCAGTGCCGAAGTCGACAATGGCACAAACTCGCGGTTGCTGCGCATCTGTCCCAGGGCGCGTTTTACCGCCTGCGGGTTGAGGTCGCTTATCAACAAGCGTTTGACCGCCGCCAGCTTATCGCCCTTGACCCCAAGGTGAGCAATCACTTCATCTACCAACAACTGTCCTTCCCGATCCGGATCGCCGGCATTGACCAACTCACTGGCCTGCTTGACCAATTTACGCAAGACACTAAGTTGCCCGCGACTGCTGGCTTTGGGTTTAACCTGCCAATCGGACGGGACAATAGGCAGATGCTCCAACTGCCAGGACTTGTAGGCGGGATCGTAGGCATCCGGCTCAACTTGCTCCAGCAGATGACCTATACACCAGGAAACACAATCACCATTGCCAAGCTCGATATAGCCCTCATGTTTGCGATGGGGTTTAGGGAGCACCTCGGCGATGGCGCGCCCAAGGCTGGGCTTTTCGGCGATATAGAGGATCATCCACTGCGTCCTTTGACTGTCACTGAACAGTATTACTGGATAAAATTACAGTAATTTTAGCCAAGTCAGCTTTAGGCTGCAAATTATCCTTCATATGCTTCCCTATGGTAACTCCGGAGCCGTAGTTCTTGGTTTGAAGCCGCGCTGTTTAACGCACTTTTGTTCCGGTGCTTATTATCTGAATTCCTGCTTCCCTAATCGCTATACCCTCTCGGACTAATTGAGAATTTCTATTTGTACTTAGTAGCGAATGCTATTATAGTATATCTATTAGAAAAATCTTATTGACAAAATCCTGATACAAGTAAGAAACGCTATATGACTGAACAGACAACTGTAGTTGCGATGCCAGGTCTAAATGAAGCAGCTCCGCCTTTCACCGCAAAAACCACCCAGGGTACGCTTAGCCTGGAAGACTCCAAAGGTAAATGGTTGGTTCTTTTCTCTGATCCGGCAAACTTTACCCCGGTATGTACCACTGAATTTATGGCGTTTACTCAGGCAAGTGCAGATTTTACAGCTCTTAATTGTGAACCGATGGGGCTGTCTATCGAAAGTATTCATGCACACATCGCATGGGCTCGTAGCATTAAAGATAACTTGGGTGTTGAAATTAACTTCCCGATTATTGCTGACCTAAATATAAAAATCGCTGGTGCTTACGGCATGATTCAGCCAGGTGCGAGTAATACTTCTGCGGTTCGTGCCACTTTTGTTATCGCCCCTGAAGCCGTACTCCGCGCAATGCTTTACTACCCAATGAGCAATGGCCGTTCTGTGGCAGAAATTTTAGGTCTAGCTGAAACACTACAAACTAGCGATGCAAACGTATGTGCAACTCCAGAAAGCTGGATCCCAGGCAATGAAGTGATTGTTCCACCACCGGCAACCGCTCAAGAAGCCGAAGTACTTAAAGTTCAAGGTTATAACTAGGTTGACTGGTACTTCAGTAAAAAAAGCTGTAATCCGCAAACCATGCGAGTAGCTATGTAAACGGATGCTATCCGGCCCACGTGACGTTAATCATCTTTTATGGAATCAAGGAGGAAATATGACCCCCAGCGTTTACGAATTTTTCGATCCGAAAACATTCACCTACAGCTATGTAGTCGTAGATCCAAACAGCCAGCAATGTGCCGTTATCGATTCGGTACTAGACTACGACCCCGCTTCAGGCAGGACTTCTTACGAAACAGCAGATAAACTGATTGAGTTTGTAACGAAAAGTGGCTTAAAGGTCGAGTGGATCCTTGAAACTCATGTTCATGCTGATCATCTAAGTGCGGCCCCCTATATCAAGCAGAAACTTGGTGGCGAACTGGGTATTGGTGAAAAAATCACTGTGATACAAGATACGTTCGGCAAGCTATTTAATGCCGGTAGTGATTTCGCGATGGACGGCAGTCAGTTTGATCATTTGTTTGCCGATCAAGAGACTTTTACTCTTGGTAATATTGAAGCGCACGCAATTCATACTCCGGGCCACACTCCTGCCTGTATGGCTTATATGATTGGTAACTGCGTATTTGTTGGCGACACTTTATTTATGCCCGATTACGGCACCGCCCGTTGCGATTTCCCCGGAGGAGATGCAGCAACCCTCTATCGCTCAATTCAGAAATTGTTCGCTCTGCCTGATGAAACACGCGTCTTTATGTGTCATGACTACAAAGCACCAAATCGCGAAGAGTACCTGTTTGAAACTACGATTGGTGATGAACGCCTATACAATATTCACGTCAAACAGAATATTTCTGAGCAGCAATTTGTTGAGATGCGCAGAGGACGTGATGCCACACTGAATATGCCAACCCTGATTTTGCCTTCGGTTCAGGTCAATATGCGTGCCGGAGAGTTACCACCGGAAGAAGATAATGGTGTGCGCTATCTGAAAATACCATTAAATAAAATCTGAAACTGAGTTGCGATTATGCTAATACCAATCTATTTAACGGAATCAATTACCGTTTCACCACAAATTTTACCCAGCGACATACCACGTCTGGCATCAATGGGATTTAAGTCGATCATCAATAACCGTCCAGATGGGGAAGAAAATGATCAGCCCCTGAATAGAGAAATTGAACGACTGGCTAAAGAACAGGGGATGACCTATTTTCACCTGCCGGTTATTTCCGGAAATATTACTCAGGATCAGGGAAAGCAGTTTGGTCAGTTCTTTATGCACGCCCCTAAACCTATTTTGGCTTTCTGTCGCACGGGAACACGTTGCAGCGCACTCTGGTCGATGAGCTGCACCGAATTGGGTTCATTTGATCGACGTATTGCCCAAGCTACCAAAATGGGTTTTGATCTTAGTTGGGTTAAGCAACCCGATTAACCGAATTCACACATTGGTTAGGATAGCCAAAGCATGAAAAATTCTTGGTTGGAATGGTTGCCGATATCATCTTGGTTGCCTGATTATTCGCGTCATGACGCCACGAAAGATGGCTTAGCTGCTATTATCGTGACTTTGATGCTTATCCCACAAAGCCTTGCATACGCGATGGTTGCTGGTCTGCCCCCCGTTGTTGGTCTGTACGCCAGTATCCTGCCGCTGATTGTTTATACTATGCTTGGCACCAGTAAAACACTGGCCGTGGGCCCGGTAGCGGTGATCTCGCTAATGACCGCAGAGGCCATTGCTCCACTGTTTGAAACTGGTAGCCAGGGTTATATCACCGCCGCTGCAACCTTGGCATTTCTTTCCGGTATCGTGCTATTGCTGATGTCGGTACTAAGACTGGGATTTCTGACCACATTTTTAAGCCATCCGGTGCTTTCTGGCTTTATGACTGCTTCTGGTATTCTTATCTCTATTGGCCAGCTTAAACATATTTTTGGCTTGCCACTGCATGGGGAAAATGTGCTGCAGCGCGTGGCTAATCTGATTCTTGCGTTACCCCAAACTAATCTCTATACCCTGATGATTGGGGCATTCAGTTTGATTGCCCTTATCTATGCACGCAAAAGCCTCAAACCCAATTTAATCAAACTAGGACTTTCATCAGAACTGGCAGGTCATGCAATCAAACTGGCTCCTGTGATAGTGATGATATTGAGTATTGTGCTAGTAGCCCTATTTGATCTGGACAAAAAAGGCGTCAGCGTAGTTGGCCAGATCCCAAGCGGTTTGCCTAGCTTTTCACTGCCTTCGCTCGACCTCGCACTAATCGGAGACCTGCTTCCAGCCTCAATTCTGCTGAGTGTTATCGGTTTCGTCGAGTCAGCTTCAGTTGGGCAGACATTAGCGGCGAAACGTCGCCAGAGAATTGAGCCGAATCAGGAGCTGATTGCCTTAAGTGGTGCCAACATCGCATCAGCTATTAATGGGGGATTTCCAGTTACAGGTGGTCTGTCGCGCTCAGTCGTTAATTATGATGCTGGCGCTGAAACGCCAATGGCGGGGACATTTACCGCAATTGGAATCGGCATTACCGTACTTTACTTCACCCCGCTGTTTACCTATTTGCCACATGCGGTGTTAGCGGCAACTATTATCGTTGCTGTATCGGCACTGATTGATGTGCAAGCCATTATCCATACCTGGAAAAGTGCCAAGAGTGATGCCATCGCCATGTTTCTCACCATTATCGGTGTACTGGCATTTAATGTTGAGATTGGCGTATTAGCGGGACTGGCTACATCTCTAGCGCTATTTCTATGGCGCACCAGTCGGCCACATATTGCAGTGGTTGGTTTAATCGAGGGAAGCCAACATTTTCGCAACATTCTTCGTTTTAATGTAATCCAAAGTAAAACGGTACTCAGCCTGCGGATTGACGAAAGCTTATATTTTGCCAATGCTCGTTATCTGGAAGATCAGATAATGGAATATTTGCAACAGTATCCTAAAACCCAACATCTGGTATTGATGTTATCCGGGGTAAACACAGTCGATGCCAGTGCGCTGGAAAGCTTGACGTTAATTCACGACCGCCTGAAAGATTCCGATATTCAACTACACTTATCAGAAGTTAAAGGCCCGGTCATGGATAATATTAAAAAATCGGACTTCTTTGAACACTTCAAAGGCAAAGTTTATATTAGTCAGTATGAAGCGATAATTGATCTGGATAGTTCGATAGTTCACTAACTTATTAGCTTAAAAAATACTGCAAACCTCTAATGCCGAACAGTTCCATTATTATATCAAAAAGGGGATTACATCTATCCGATGTAATCCCCCAAGCTCATATGAGCACTACCATGTATACTAGGAACAATGCGAAAATTAGTCTTACTATTGAAATAAAGGTTTAAACATGGGTGTTAAAAACTTATTCCCATATTCACTCAAGTGGTTAGTATCATAATACAGAGAAAGTCCATCCTTACTTCCCATACAACGCCCATTAACGCAAAGGTAAGGCAATGGATTAAGCACTTTAGCACCACAAGCGGCCGCAGCTTTATCCTGTGCTTGCCAAATCAGGGTATGACGTTGCATATAATCTTGATCAGTAATAAAAACATCTTGTAACCCATTGTTAAACATTAAGTTACGATAAACAGTAGTTGGTACATCAACATCCATTTCAGGCAACGGACGAACCAGGTATACCGGACGATATTGACTTAATTGACACACAGTTTCGATCTGTTTCATCACAAAGTCTTTATATACCTCGTCACTAGTCTGTTCAGGATTATCACCAAAGTAGATCACTGGTCTATTTTGGAATTTGTGCCGTTCGTTATAACCAAAAACACTACCTGTTAATCGAGAAATTAAAATTACAGGTATATCACTGGTGGTAGATAAGGTATCAAGCACATGTTGATTAAACAGATCACATTGTGATTTAGGTATATGACTCTTGGCTCCAATTAGGGTTGAGCAGCCATTATAGGTCATCTCCACAACACTTCCTTTGTCTTCAGCAGCTAATACCACACTCGATATCACCGCATTGGCATGGCTATCGCCAACAACCACAGCTTGTACTTTTCCTGTGCCATGTATACAGCTAGATTCGGGAATATCTCGTCCAGGTCCAAGAAGACATTCATTTAATCTAGGGTTACGATCAAATGACCCTTGACTTGCTTTTTCAACTTTTTTAGGTAACCGTCCTTCAACCTCTAAATGTCGTGCGGTTACTGCTAATAACTCAACCAATAATAAAACGCAAAATAATACCCATGTAGCCTTTTTAAAGCTAAGTTGACCTAGGTAATAACTAGAGCGAGTTTCAATAAATCGATACGATAGTTCTCCGAATGCAAACGTAAGCAAGATACCAGCAACAATCCAAGTAGGATTATTTTGCTCCCCCGCATAAGCAAGAAACACGACAATAGGCCAGTGCCATAAATAAAGTGAATAAGAAATCAATCCCACACGTGCGATAAGTGGATTAGCAGTCAAAGGAGACTCTTGACGGTTGGCAGCTAACACCAATACAGCCCCAAGCACCGGCACTAAAGCATATCCTCCAGGCCATGGCGTTGCCTCATTAAAACCGAAGATAGCCATTAGAATTAACGTAAACCCGAGCAACTCTATGACTTTACTGGCCATCTGTCCCAGTTGCTTATGTCTCATCACCCACCAAATAAGTCCACCTGTTACCATCTCCCATGCCCTAAAAGGTAAAAGATAGAATGCCGCACTAGGGTTAGTCTCCACGGCATACACAGACAACATAAAGGAAACCAGCGCAATAGCTAACAAAGAGAGTAATACAGCTTGTTTACCGCGCCAGCGCCAAGCCAACATCAATACCAGTGGCAACAATAAATAAAACTGCCACTCAACTGACAGCGACCAAGAATGAAGCAACCATTTTTCATAAGATGCCGCATCGAAATAACCAGCCTCACTGTAAAGCTTATGATTAGAAATGAATAAAGCCGCACCAACAATATGAGTACCTAATTTTTGATAATCGATCGTTGACAACCAAAACCAACCGAAAACCAATAATGCTACACATAATACGGCCAATACGGGAAAAATTCGTTTGGCTCTTGCAAACATAAAACGGCTATAGGAGAAACTGTTACTTTCTAAGCCTGTCACTATTATTTTTGTCATTAACAGACCCGAAATAACAAAAAAAATATCGACTCCTACAAACCCTCCAGCAAATCCTAGCACCTTAAAATGAAATAAAATAACTGCAACAACAGCCCAAGCTCTTAGTCCGTTAATGTCATAACGAAACTTTTTAGGCAATACAACCGACATATATAAGCATTTCCTACAACACGCCCTTTGAGGCAAGAAAGCCGGCAATTGTATACCTAAACCTTGGCTAACGGCAGCGACTCATATTGAACTATTGGAAATCAACGCAAAAAAAGACAACTCAAGTGAATAGATTATATAGTTCACACAATATTGTTGCGGTATTACTAGTTAAGGAAGGCAATGGTCGCAGATTTTTGATCTGCACCAGCAATATGGCCACAGTCAGAAGCTTGACTCCTCGGAAGAATAAGTCAGCGCGCCTCTGATCCAAGCCTTTAAAAACAGCAAGGCCGGTTCAATGAACCGGCCTTGTTTATTGTGATTTTTTTACTTGGTGTTAAACCAAGCTCGCCATAAAAGACTTAGGCTTCAATGCCTTTGCTGGCCAGGAACTCATCATAAGTGCCCTTGAAGTCGCTCACGCCATCAGCGCTTATCTCTATGATACGGTTGGCCAGAGATGACACGAAGGCGCGGTCATGGCTGACAAACAGCAAAGTGCCTTCATAGAGCTCGAGGGCGTTGTTCAGCGACTCAATCGATTCCATATCCAGGTGGTTGGTTGGTTCGTCCATCACCAGAATATTGGGCTTTTGCAGCATCAGCTTGCCAAACAGCATACGCCCCTGCTCACCACCGGACAGTACCTTGACAGATTTCTTGATGTCGTCGGCGCTGAACAGCATACGGCCCAGCACTGAACGCACCGCCTGATCGTCATCGCCTTCCAGACGCCACTGACCCATCCAGTCGAACAGGTTCATATCATTTTCAAAGTCGCTGGCATGATCCTGGGCGTAGTAGCCGATACGATGGTTTTCAGACCATTGAATGGTACCGCTCTTTTGTGGCAACTCGTGGATCAGAGTACGCAGCAAGGTGGTCTTACCCACACCGTTTTCACCCAGAATAGCGATACGCTCGCCCACTTCTGCGATAAAGTTCACATCCTTGAACAGCAGCTCATCGTAACCATTGCTCATGTTCTCAACAATCAAAGCGTTACGGAACAGTTTCTTCTCCTGCTCGAAACGAATGTAGGGGTTAACCCGGCTGGAGGCCTTGATCTCATCCAGCTTGATCTTGTCGATTTGACGGGCACGGGATGTGGCCTGCTTGGCCTTGGAAGCGTTGGCAGAGAAGCGCGCCACGAAGGTTTGCAGCTCGGCAATCTGTGCCTTCTTCTTGGCGTTTTCAGCCACCAGGCGCTCGCGGGCCTGTGAGGCGGCTGTCATGTATTCATCATAGTTGCCCGGATAGACCCGCAGCTCACCATAGTCCAGATCCGCCATATGGGTACAGACAGAGTTGAGGAAGTATCTGTCGTGGGAAATGATGATCATGGTGCTGTTACGCTGGTTAAGCATCTCCTGCAGCCAGCGAATGGTATCGATATCCAAGTTGTTGGTCGGTTCGTCGAGCAGCAATACATCGGGATCAGAGAACAAGGCCTGTGCCAGCAGCACCCTGAGTTTCCAACCCGGTGCCACTTCACTCATAGGGCCAAAATGTTGCTCCAGCGGAATACCCACCCCGAGCAGCAACTCACCGGCGCGGCTTTCTGCGGTATAACCGTCCATTTCGGCAAACTGCATCTCAAGATCGGCCACTTTAATGCCGTCTTCTTCGCTCATTTCCGGTAAGGAGTAGATGCGATCGCGCTCCTGCTTCACCGCCCACAGCTCTTTGTGGCCCATGATCACTGTGTCGATAACGCTGTGCTCTTCATAGGCGAACTGATCCTGGTTCAGCTTACCCAGACGCTCGTTGGGATCCAGCGAAACATTACCCGAGGTTGGCTCCAACTCACCGGAAAGGATCTTCATAAAAGTAGACTTACCGCAGCCATTGGCGCCGATAAGGCCGTATCTGTTGCCTTCGCCGAATTTAACCGAGATGTTTTCAAACAGCGGCTTGGCGCCAAACTGCATGGTGATGTTAGCTGTCGTTATCACTGTATGATTCCAAAATATCCAGATGCGGGACCGGGCTATGTAAAGCCGCGTCCAAGAGCCCAAGGCCTATGATTGGCCGGGTAAATAAAGCCGGGCACTATAACATTCCTGCGTGAATTATCAACCAAACTCGCGGTCGATCATCGAGATAAAAAAGTGCAACCAGCTGTTTATAAAAGACTTTAAAAATCTTCTGCAAGCAGATTAAAAATCCAGATCGCGGCCACACACCAAGGTAGTTTCCGTCTTGTTTATTGCAAAAGTGCTGTAACAGCCAAGTTCGGGGCGCAAAATATCCGCCGGCAAGGCATATCCCGGCTCACCATTGATAGTGATGCTCTCGCTGTCCTCGGTGTAATCCGTGCTCAGCGTGGTGCCATCGGCCAACTGCCAGCGACTGAGAAATGAGTGCACATTGGCACAAACCGTGATTTCACACTCCAGGGTCTTTTGGCTGTCGCCCTTGATCACTATGCACTCAGTGCTTTTCACGCCGCAGCCCGCCTGAGCAGGTACAGAGACGGCACTAAGCAGTAAGGCGCCGCCTAGCAGACTCAGCTTAGCTGCCGCGGTGAATTTTCTGGATTGCATTTTCCGGCTCCTTCCCCATTCCTTTTCTCCTTTCCCATTTCTTTTCTTATTCCCTGTTGTCCTTGCTGTGACTCGCTTGGCCCGCGATATCCAGCCCCAAGCTTATATTGACCAAAGGCTCTTTAGACTAAAGGCTCTAACTGGCTAAGGCCGTGACCGCAGGCTCTCTTTTCGGCAGGCATTATTGCTGAGCAAAGGCAAACCCCTTATTTAAACAGGAAAAACAAGGCGATAAAACAAGAAAAAGCCGGGGCAATTTCCCCGGCTCGAACGCTGAAAAAGCTTAATCCAAAGACTGACGCCGCAAGCGGTTGGCGTTGGTCACCACAGTCAAGGAAGACAGCGCCATTGCCGCGCCGGCCACCACAGGGCTCAGCAAGATCCCTGTCAGCGGGTACAGCACCCCGGCAGCAATCGGGATCCCCAGAGTGTTATAGATAAAGGCGCCGAACAGGTTCTGCTTGATGTTGCCAAGCGTCGCCCGCGACAGGGCAAATGCCCCGGCCAAGCTGCCCAGCCTTGGGTTAAGCAAGGTCAGGTCGGCGCTCTCTATAGCAATCTCTGTGCCCGAGCCCATGGCAATGCCGACATCGGCGGCCATCAGCGCCGGGGCGTCATTGATCCCATCACCGACCATGGCCACCACTTCACCCTGCGCTTGAAACTTACTGACCCAGGATTGCTTTTCATCCGGCAACACCCCGGCGATGACTTCCTCAATCCCCACCTGACGCGCCACAGCTTCGGCTGTGGCCTGGTTATCACCACTGAGCAATACCAAACGCTTGCCCTGGGCCTTGAGCGCGGTCATGGCTTCTTTGGCATCGGCTTTGATTGGATCACTGATCCCCACCAACGCCAGCAGTTGATTATCTCGGGCCACCAGCACCTGGGTGTGTCCAAGCGCCGCCCCCTGCTCCAGCCTTGCCTGGTGCGCCTCGGTCAGCCTAATGCCCAGTGCGTCCATTAGCTTGCTGTTGCCGACCGCCCACTGCCGGCCTTCAAACTGCCCCAGCAGCCCTTGCCCCTGGCGATAGTCAAACCCCTGCGGTTCACTCAGCACAACCTCTTTGGCTTTGGCGGCATCCAGCAGCGCCGCCGCCAAGGGGTGGCCTGAGTGTTGCTCAAGGCTCGCCACGGCACGCAGCAGCTCGCGCTCATCAAAGGCATCATCGAAAATATCCACCTGAGTGACGGCGGGCTTACCTTCTGTGATGGTGCCGGTTTTATCCAGCACCACACAGCTGACCTTGCTGGCGGTTTGCAGCGCCTCACCGTTTTTCACCAACACCCCCATGGAAGCGGCGCGGCCGACAGATACCATGATGGACATAGGCGTCGCCAGCCCCAAGGCGCAGGGACAGGCGATAATCAGTACACTGGTCAGCACCACCAGCGCATGGGACAGCGCGGGCTCAGGACCGGCAAAATACCAGATGATGGCCGCCAGCAGCGCAATAACCACCACCACAGGCACAAACACGGCGGCTATCTTGTCTGTCAATCGCCCTATGGGCATCTTGGAGGTCTGGGCCTCCTGAACCAGGGCGATAATCTTCGCCAGGCGGGTATCGGCAGGCCCGGCAGTAACTTGGTAAATAAGGCTGCCGTTACCATTAACTGTGCCGGCGCTCAGACTGTCGCCCACGGATTTAGCCACAGGAATGGGTTCGCCTGTGAGCATGGACTCATCGAGCAACGAATTGCCTGAAAGCACTTCACCGTCGAGCGCCACTCTGTCACCCGGGCGCAGTCTCAGCTTGTCACCCACCACCAGCGCCGCTATGGCCACGGTTTCATCGCCGTTTTCGGTGATCTTGATAGCCGTATTGCTCTGCAGGCCAATAAGCTTCTGCACCGCTTCACTGGTCTTGCCGCGGGCTCTCAGCTCCAATGCGTGCCCAAGGTTAATCAAGCCAAGGATCATCACACTGGCCTCAAAGTACACATGACGGGTGCCGTCGGGGAAAAAGCCGGGAATAAGCACCACCAGCATGGAGTAAAGCCAGGCCGTGCCCGTACCCAAGGCGATCAACGTATCCATATTGGCACTCTTGGCCCTGAGTGAGCGCCACATACCACTGAAGAAATGCCCCCCTGTGGTGACCAGCAACAACAAGGTCAGCAGCCCCATGGCGCCCCAGATAAGTTGGCTTTGGCTATCGTGGATCATCATGTCACCACCGGCCAGGCCCCAGATCATCAAGGGGATCCCCAGCCCAAGACCGGCAATGGCCTGCCTGATCCGGGTGCGATATTCCCTGGCATCATGCTCGGCCTTATCGGCCATGGCACTGGCGGCGTCGGTTATTGGCTCGGCGCGATACCCGGCCGAGAGCAGCAGCGCAACGGCTTCAGCCACAGGCAACCCTGCGGCTACGCTCACCTGCTTGTCGGCCAAGTTGACTCTGGCCTCGACCTCTTTGGCGGCAAAGGCTTTTTCTATCTTGGCCACGCAGCTGGCGCAGCTCATATCCGGCACAAACAGTAGTGTGGGGTTGGCAGGATAAGCCGTGGCGGCCTTGTGCTTGACGGCTTTATCGGCATGCTTGCCAGTTTCAGCTTCAGTTGTAGTTGCGGCCACTGCCGGTTTCGAAGCGTCAGCCTGAGCTTCTGTTTCAGTCTCGGTATCAGTATCAGTATCAGTATCAGTCTCGGCATGCTCATCGCGCCAAGGCTCGGCGGTAAACCCGGCGGCCTTTAACAGTTCGGTCAACTCGGCGGCGGTTTTATGGCTTTTCAGTGCAAGCTGTTTCTGGTTCAGATTGACCGTCACCTCAGCTTCATCGCTGAGTGCCTTACGAATACTGGCCTCACAATGGCCACAGGTCATATCGCCAACATAAAAGCGGAAGTTTTCCGGCTCACTTGTATTGCCAGGCGCAAGCGTTTGCGGGGTAAAGCCTGCGCCGGTTATCAATTCGGCCAGTTCGGCCGCGCTCTTGTGACTTTTCACCCGTAGCTGTTTGTCTTTAAGGTCGACTTCTACCTCAAGCTCATCAGCCAGCGCCTTGCGAAGCTTACTCTCACAGTGGCCGCAGTTCATATCGGCAACATGGAAGTTAAAGCTGGCAGGGGCTTCAGGGCTGGGTTCAGGGCTGGGCTCTTGCGCGCTGTCACCGGCACCGGGAGCAGCAATCTTGGCCTGCTCGGCGTCATAACCTGCGTCTTTCAGTTTCGCCAACGCCGCGGCGGGGGTAAGCTCAGCGCCCGGGGCGAATGTCAGCGTCAACGACTTATCTGCCACCTCAGTAGCGGCTTCTACGCCGGTATCATCGGCGAACAGGGCCTTTATCTTGCGGGCGCAGCCGCCGCACTTCATATTCGCTATGGTGAATTGTATCTGGTCCATTGGAAACTCCCATCTGTGCCCCTCGCAAGCGAGGCTGGCTCAACACTGAGATAAAGGTTAAAGTCTCCAGTAACGGGAGAGTCAAGCCCGGATAATTATCCATAACAGAAAAGGTGCTCTGACTCTCAACAATGCGCTTGCGGCGCGACAAAATAGCCCACAAGAGTCCCAACAGGGCAGGAGTTCAGCGATGAAAATAGGCGAAGTGGCCAAGGCAACAGGTCTGAGTATCAAGAGTATCCGCTATTACCATGACATAGGCTTGGTTGAGGCCCACAGAGGCGACAATGGGTATCGTGAGTATCGGGCGGCTGAAATCGAGGCGCTCAAGTTTTTGCAGCACTGCCGCGAGCTGGGCTTTACCTTGGATGAATGCCGGGATCTGTTGCAACTGAAACACAATCCCAAGCGCTGCGCCGAGGATGTCAAACGTCTGGCCAAAGGGCACCTGCAGGCGTTGGAAGACAAAATGGCCAGACTGGCGTCGCTGCATGCCCAACTGAGCGAACTGGTATCCCAGTGCCGCGGCGGCAATCAGTCTGAATGCGCCATCATAGATGGCCTGTCCAGCGAAGCCAAACAGGCCTGAAGCTATCACTCAACTTGTTGTCCGGGCCGCGCCAAGGCTGCGGCATTGTCCAGCTTCAGTGCCGGTAGTGTGCCCGCCGGGGTGAAATCAAACACCATACCATAGAACACCAGCTCTGATTCCAACGCCAGTATCTTGTTGTGAGGCTGGCGGAAGCCATGTCCTTCTCCCTCTATGCCGATAAATGCTGTGGGCACCCCCTTGTCTTTCAGCGCCTTGTAGATATGCTGCGACTGACTCGGTGGCACCACCTTATCTTCGAGCCCTTGCAACAGCAGCAAGGGTTCGTTGAAGCCCTGCAGGTGGTACAGGGGCGAGCGTTCACGATATACAGCCTTCATTTTGGGGTAAGGGCCTATCAGTTGATCCAGGTATCTTGACTCAAACTTATGGGTTTCCTTGCCCAGCACCTCGATATCACTGATCCCGAAATAGCTCACCCCGGCCTTAAACTTATCATGGAAGGCTAAGGCCGAGAGCACGCTCAAGCCACCGGCACTACCGCCGCGAATCGCCAATTTCTCAGCATTGACCCAGCCTTGGTCAACTAAAAAACCTGCAGCCCAGACAGCATCCTCAACATCTGCCTTGCCCCAGTTGCCATAGAGGCTCTGGCGATATTGGCGGCCAAAGCCGGTACTGCCGCGATAATTGAGTTCAAACACGGCAAAGCCGCGGCTGGTCCAGTATTGAATGGCGCTGTCGTATGCCCTATTTGCGCTGGCGGTCGGCCCACCATGCAACATCATCAAAAGAGGCGGCCGGGTATCCGGCAGAGGTTGGTAATCACCATTTACCGGCGGATAAAAATAGCCGTGAGCCTTGCCTCCCCCCTTGGTGGTGAACTCAACATTGACGGCGCGGGAGATGTATCTGGGATCCAGACCACAAATTTTAGGTGCATACACAAGTTCTGTGCCGCGGCCGGAAACCTTATAGATGCCGCGCTCGGGTGTTGGCCTACTGCCAACGAAATAAACCCCGTCGGCCCCCTGCACCACCTGTTTGATATCGGCAAAGTCAGCAGCCAGCACTTCAATAACCCCGGTCTGCAGATCCAGTCGCAGCAATCCGGCATCCCCTTCCTTGTTGAAGCTGGCTATCAGGGTATTTTCATTTTCAAAGGCGTAAGCGTGCTGCCCCAACTTCCAGGCAGGGCCGCCAATTTCAGCCTTGAGTTGGGTAACCTGTTCGATATCGCCTTTGCCATCAAGTCGATAGAGGTTCCACCAGTTGTCATAGTCGGCAATAAAGTAGAGCACGCCGTTTGGGCTAAACAGGGGTTGCATCAGTGCGCCCTTGCGCTCGGGTGCGATTTGGCGAATGTTAGTCAACTGCCCCTTGCGATTGAGATCCCCAAGCCACAACTGAGTATTATCCCAAGGCATGTTGGGATGTTCCCAGGTGATCCAGGCAAGCTGAGTATTGTCGGCATTGATTGCCGGAGAACTGATAAAATCGTGCCCATCGACAAAGATATCCCCTTCACCGGAGAAATTCAGGTTAATGGTCACCAAACTGGCCTTGGGCTCACCCGGTTGGCGATGATCTTCCCGAACACAAATAATCCGTGAGCCCTTGGGGTAAGAGATACATTCCCCGTGACGGGTGCCATTGGGAGTCAGAGCCAGCGCCTCCTGATTCGGCGCTATCCGGTAAAACAGCTGATCCTGCCCCTTGGTGACAAACAGGCTCTGACCTATACCGAGAAAATCGCCACCGCCATACTCGTGAACGCGACTGCCAACACCAAAGGCCGGTGCCACCACACTGGTAATGCTGCCATCTTTTTCAAGACGCTTTATCCCCACCTTGCCGCCTTCGGCCGGGCTGGATTCCGAGAAATAAATCGCATCACCGACACTCTGCAGCTCACCTATTGCCGAGGCACTGCCGTAGACTTCGGCGGCCCCCAAAGGCGAGGCCCAGCTGCCATAAGCGGCGCTAATCCTCTGCTCATTGTCGGCAGGCGCTTGTTGCTCCTGCGCAGGTTGACCGCAACCCTGCAGCACGAACACCATCAGCGCTACGGCCAAAATTTGCTTTCCGGGATTGAAAATCATGGTTTCGTTTCCCCCCAACACCCACCCTCAGGCAGATTGAAACTACTACAACTTAAGTCTTGTGTTGTTATTTAAATTTGGCGCAGAACCACTGCAACACCCTGTACTGCTGCAAACTGGATAATCCAAAAAAGATGCAGATCCAAGGTGAAAGCAAATAGTACCAGGTGATGGGTTCAGTAGAGCGACCGCTGAGAAGCAGATAGAAGAATCCGAAATAGATTACCATGACACCCGCAATTCCCACCAACAAAAGCAGGCGCTTAATCTGTTTCTCCAACCAATGCATGGGTGAGTGTCGATACCTCTGGTACTTTTAACTTTTATTAGGGGGGATTGTTCAATCCGAGACAAGAATTGTCAACGTCTGTAATACAAAGCGGACAAGTATCTACCCCTCACCATTGCAGAATGATAACTTTTGCAAGACCCTGGCGCGTTCGCCGGTTTCATCCCGCTCACCGGCCAAATCCTCATAGAAGTACATAAGTTCAGAGAAGATATTCACCAACTTATCGCCGTCGTTCACATAGAGCTGCGGCGCATCATGGCAAAAGAAAATTAACAAACAAGCTGCCCGGTGGAGGAAGAAAACATCATCCCTGCCTTTGTTTGAAACCCGGTAAAGAACAGGGATGATATCTATTTTGGCCTTGATCTCAAGGCATTTAATTACAGGCGGATACCGCCGTCAATTTCAAATACCCGGCCATTGACATAGTCGTTTTCAATGATGAATTTAACTGTCGAGGCGATTTCAGCGGCATCCCCCAGACGGCCGACCGGTACCATTTTCTCCAGGCGCTCCAGCGCTTCCGGTTTCATGGCGGCGGTCATTTCGGTGGCAATAACCCCGGGTGCAACAGCAGCGGCCCGGATCTTGTAGCGCGCCAGCTCCTTGGCCCAGCCCACCGCCATGGCAGCGACACCTGCCTTGGAGGCGGCATAGTTGCTCTGCCCCACATTGCCGGCCCGAGCCAGGCTGGAGATATTGATAATCACCCCTTCCTGACCAGAGCTTATCATGGCGGCGGCGGCTTCACGGCCACAGAGGAAACTGCCGCTCAGGTTTACATTGATAACCGACTGGAACTGCTCCAGCGACATACGGTCTGTCACCTGGCCCTCTTTGGCTTTGATCAACATGCCGTCACGCAAAATACCCGCGTTGTTTACCAGCACATTAAGCTGACCAAAATCTTCCAGAATGTACTGAAAGGTTGCCATCACATCTTCTTCATCCGTGATGTCCACCGCATAACCCTGCACTTCGGTCTCGCCCATCAGGGCACAGGCTTGCTCCAGACGGTCCTGATCCACATCGATCAGCGCCAGACGGGCACCGGCTGCGGCCAGCTCCTGCGCCATCGCCAGACCCAGTCCACCGGCTCCACCTGTGATGGCGACTACCTTACCTTTTACATCCATTGGGTTATCCTTATTTCTCTTGCTTGAATTGTTCAAAAATACTGGAAAAATCGCGACGACCATTACCCTTGCGGGCATGATTGACATAGAGGCTGCGCGCCAGTGCGCCCATGGGGGTGCTCGACTGACTGGACAGCGCTGCTTCCTGGGACAGACCGAGGTCCTTAACCATAAGATCCACCATAAACCCGCCCTGATAGTCATTGGACGATGGCACGCTTGGCATCACCCCGGGACAGGGGTTGTATTTCTCCAAGGTCCAGTTGCCGCCGCTCGAAACTTTCATGATATCTGACAGCACCTTGGGATCCAAACCATTATCTATCCCCAGACTCAGTGCCTCGCTGGTACCTACCATCAAGACAGACAACAACATGTTGTTGCAGATTTTGGCAACCTGACCGGCGCCGGCACCGCCTGCATGGAAAATATTGGCACCCATGCACTCGAGAACGGGTTTAGCCTTGGCAAAACCTGCGTCGCTGCCGCCGCAGATAAAGGTCAGCGTACCGGCCGCGGCCCCGGCGGTGCCACCGGAAACCGGCGCATCAACAAACTCAAGCCCTTTGGCGGCCGCCCCAGCCGCCACTGCGCGGGCACTGTCGGCATCTATGGTCGACGAATCGATAAGCAAGGTTCCCTCGGCCACAACATCCAGCAGCCCTTGCTGCTGCTCGCTACCGAGGTACAGACTACGCACATGCTTGCCAGCCGGCAACATGGTTACCACCACATCGGCACCCGCCGCTGCGCCACAGGCGCTCTGGGCAGTTATAGCCCCCTGCTCTGCCAGGCTCTGCATCGCCGCCGGCACCAGATCGAATACCCTAACAGTCATCCCGGCCTTGATCAGGTTGACCGCCATCGGCCCACCCATGTTGCCCAAACCAATAAAAGCCACTGTTGTCATCTGTTTGCTCTCCCTGTTGGAATCTTGTTTGCCGACGCCTTAACCAAAGACACCGGTCAATCTTGCAGTTAGGCCTGTTACAGATCGGCCAATGGGTGTTCATGTTCAAATGGCGACTCGAGCAAGGCAGATACCGCTTCTTGCGGTGCTATCTTGCCCTTGCCGTAACGCCAGTTGGGATTACGGTCCTTGTCGATAAGCAGCGCCCTGACACCCTCACAAAAATCACCTATGGCGCAGCAGTTGAGGCTGAGACCCAGCTCGAAGCGGAAACAATCCGCCAGGCTCATGTCAGTCCCAAGCCTTGACTGCTCGTAGGCCAGCGCCCAGCTCAGCGGGCTGCCGCTCAGCATGGTGTCACGGGCACGCTGCAACCAGCCCTCTTCGGTTTCCAAGGTCTGCATCTTGACGAGAATTTCCGCCATATCCCCGGTCATCAGCTCATCTATCTGAGCCTGATGGCCCTTCAAGCGACTGCTGCCGGGACGCTCTTCACTCTGGGTTTCCAATTCATTGAGCAGATCATGCAGCTTCTGCTGGTTGAGACTGGTGTTATTGCCCCAGTTAACCGTCGCCATGGCATCGAGCATGCGCTCTTTATCCGTTGAGGCCAGAAAATGATTGCCAATGCCGGTATAACGGGCATCGGCCGCATTCATATTGTAGGCGGTCAGGCCGAGAAACAGCCCAGTTTTACCCGGCATGCGGCCGAGAAAATAGCTGCCGCCGACATCCGGGTAAAGGCCAATGGTGACCTCAGGCATGGCGATGCGCGAGCGCTCGGTCAATACCCTGTGGCTGGCACCTATCATCAGCCCCAGACCACCACCCATCACTATGCCGTCACCCCAAACCAATACAGGCTTACCGAAGGTATGCAGCTGAAAGTCGAGCCGATACTCCTCTTCGAAAAACACCCGGGCTTCCTGGGTGTAACTGCCGGGATTGGCCTGCTGCGCCTGATACAGCGCCCGCACATCACCACCGGCGCAAAAGGCCTTGTCGCCGCTGCCGTCGAGGATCACGCAGGCAATCTGTTCATCCTGTTTCCAGGCAGCCAACTGCTTGGCCAGCAAACGCACCATGTTGAGGTTCAGTGCATTGAGTGCTTTTTCTACATTAAGTGTGGCCACACCAATCAACTTGCCGCTGGCGGTTCCCAGGGTCTGAAATACCACTTCATGACTCATATCAGCGCCTCCTTATGCGTTTTTCCAGTTGGCTGCGCGCTTCTCCAGGAAGGCATTGACCCCTTCTTTCTGATCTTGGGTGTCAAACAGAGCCACAAACAGCTCACGCTCCAGCGGCAGTGCCTGAGCTCTTGGCATATTACGTCCGGCCTGGATCAACTGCTTGCAAACGGTCACGCTCGATGGGCTCTGCTTGGCGGCCTTGGTCGCCAGCGCAATGGCGGCGCTCAGGGCCTCACCCTTACCAACTACCTCTTCGACCAAGCCAATCTCACGGGCCTTGGCGGCATCGATTCGCTCACCGCACAGGATCATCCGCTTGGCCCAGCCCTCACCGACCAGAGCGGTCAGATTCTGGGTGCCGCCGGCGCAAGGCAGCAGGCCAACTGTAGCCTCGGGTAATGCCAGCTGCGCCTGCTCTTCGGCGATACGGATATCACAGGCCAGTGCCACTTCCAAACCGCCGCCCATGGCATAGCCGTTAATGGCGGCAATAGACACACCACGAAAGGCGCTCAGGGTTTCAAATGCTTCGCCAAAACAGCGTGCCATGGTGGCGGCATTGCCTTTATCACCGTCGGCAAACAGCTTGAGATCGGCGCCGGCCGAGAAGAATTTCTCCCCTTCCCCTGTCAGTACCAAGGCATAGATATCGGGATCATTGTTGAGCTCTTCCACCTTGAGGCGCAGTTCATTGAGGCTCTCGGCCGTCCAGGTGTTGGCCGGTGGGTTATTGATGGTCAGAACAGCCGTATGGCCTTCGATATGCTCAATCAAAAAAGACATGAATGACTCCTTGCAATTCGGTTAAATGGGTGTGGCCTTAGAGGATCTCGCCGGCATGCTCATCCAGCAGACGGCGGGCGATGATAAGGCGCATAATCTCATTGGTTCCTTCCAGGATCTGGTGTACCCGTACATCACGGAAATGTCGCTCCAGCGGGTATTCGCGGATGTAGCCGTAACCGCCGTGAATTTGCAGCGCGCTGTCACACACGGCAAACCCTATGTCTGTGGCAAAACGCTTGGCCATGGCGCAATAAGCCGTGGCTTCGGGATCGCCGCTGTCCAGCTTAAATGCCGCCAGACGCACCATCTGCCGCGCGGCGACTAGTTCTGTGGCCATGTCGGCCAGCTTGAACTGCAGCGCCTGGAAGGCGGCCAGTGGTTTGCCGAACTGCTTGCGCTCATGCATATATTCGGTGGCGCGCTCAAGCGCAGCCTGAGCAGTACCCACAGAGCAGGTGGCGATATTGATGCGGCCGCCATCCAGGCCCTTCATGGCGAAGGTAAAGCCCTGGCCTTCCTCACCCAACAGATGATTAACCGGCACCCGCACGTTTTCAAAAGTAATGAGTCTGGTTGGCTGGGCGTTCCAGCCCATCTTGTCCTCGGCCTTGCCGTAGATAACGCCCTTGGCATCAGCCGGGATGGCAATCGCCGAAATTCCCTTGGGGCCGGCCTCACCGGTGCGGCACATTACCACCAAAAGCTCGGTGGCGCCGGCGCCCGAGATAAACATCTTGGAGCCGTTAATCACATACTCATCGCCGTCGCGCTCGGCGCGGGTGGCAAGTGAAGCGGCGTCACTGCCTGAACCCGGCTCGGTCAGGCAGTAAGAAGCCAGCTTGCTGCCTGTGGTCAGTGCTTCAGACCACTCGGCCCGCAGACTTTGCTGGCCCCAGGTCGTCACCATCCAGGTGGCCATGTTGTGAATGGTCAGCATGGCTGTGGTGGCAGTGCAGCCCTTGGCCAGCTCTTCAAAAATAATCGAGGCATCCAGACGCGACAGGCCCATGCCGCCTTCCGACTCGGGAGAATAGAGTGAACAGAATCCCAGCTCCCCGGCTCTTTGGATCACGTCTTTGGGAAAGTGATGCTCCTCATCCCATTTGGCGGCAAATGGGGCCAGTTCATCGGCGGCAAACTGGCGGGCCAGCTCGGCGAATTGGCGCTGATCTTCGTTGAGATTGAAATCCATGCTTGACTCCTGTGCGCAGATCTCTGCGTCTTGCGGTGATCCGGTGATGCCGGATCTCTTGTTATTTACTGTTGCGATTAAAAAGGGGCACCGGCCATTGCCGGTGCCCTTGGGCTCACACTATTATTTGAGGGCGATAGTCATGTTGGGACCAGAGGCGATATCAGACTCGAACCAACGGCTGGTGATGGTTTTGGTCTCTGTGTAAAAACGCACCGCCTGCTTGCCGTAGGCGTGCTGATCGCCGTAGAAGCTGCCCTTCCAACCCGTGAAAGAGAAAAATGGCAGCGGCACTGGAATGGGCACGTTGATACCCACCTGACCCACTTCGATTTCATGCTGGTACTTACGCGCCGCGGCGCCGCTGGCAGTAAAGATAGAGGTGCCGTTGCCGTAAGGACTGGCGTTAACCAGCTCAATGGCATCTTCCAGCGACTCGGCTTCCATACAGCAGAGCACAGGGCCGAAGATCTCTTCCTTGTAGATGCTCATGTCCGTGGTTACCTTGTCGAACATGGTCGGACCGACCCAGTTGCCTGACTCATAACCAGGTACAGTGCAGTCGGAACCATCGAGCAGACACTCGGCGCCTTCGGCCTTGCCCTCGGCGATAAGCTTGAGCACCCGCTCTTTGGCGGCCGGGCTGATGAGTGGGCCGTAACCGGCTTCCTTGTCATCCCAAAGACCGGGACGCACCTTGGACAGGGCTTCTTTCAGCTCAGGGATCCACTCTTTGGCGGCGCCGACAAACACAGCGACCGACAGCGCCATACAGCGTTGACCGGCAGCGCCAACCGAGGCGCCCACCAGGTTATTGATCACTTGCTGCTTGTTGGCATCAGGCATGATCACGCAGTGGTTCTTGGCACCGGCAAAGGCCTGCACCCGCTTGAGGTTGTCAGTGCCTGTCTTGTAGATGTACTGACCCACGCCCACAGAGCCCACAAAGGAAATCGCCTTGATATCCGGGTGAGACAGCAGTACATCAACCGCCGTTTTATCACCATGAACCAGCTGCAGCACCCCCTTGGGAGCCCCGGCCTGTTCAAACAACTCCACCAGACGCTGCGGCGTCATTGGGTCCTGCTCAGACGGCTTGAGAACGAAGGTGTTGCCGCAGGCGATAGCCAGCGGGAACATCCACAGCGGGATCATCGCCGGGAAGTTGAATGGCGTAATCCCGGCACAGACACCCAGCGGCTGAGTGTAGGAGTAGGTATCTATGCTGCGGGCCACGTTCTCAACCGTTTCACCCATCAGCAAGGAGGCGATGTTGCAGGCATGCTCGGCCACTTCAATGCCGCGCCAGACATCGCCCTTGGCATCTTCAAAGGTTTTACCCGTTTCCTGGGCCAAAATGGTAGCCAGCTCGTCATGGTGCTCTTTCAAAAGGTGCTGATAACGCAGCATTACCCGAGCACGCTCGGAAACGGCCACTTCCTTCCAGCTCTTGAAAGCTTCCTTGGCGCTGGCGATGGCGCGCTCAACTTCCGGCTGGGTCGCACAGTTGATAAAGGCGATGGTCTCATTGTTGGCCGGATTGGTAACATTGATCTGCTTGCTGCCGGAACCGTTGACGAATTCGCCATCTATGTAGTGCTTGACTTGTGTGCTCATAAGAATTCCTTGTAGGTAGTGGGACGACGCACCTACAGCTCTTGTGGCTGCTTTTTGATGGCGCCGTGTCCTGTCTTGTTGATTACTTTAATTTGTTGCCGGCCGCTGTCGCGGCCGACTGGATATCAGATCTCAATCGCCATGGCAGTGGCTTCACCGCCACCTATGCACAGCGATGCCATACCACGCTTGAGGCCTCGGGCCTTGAGCGCATGAATGAGAGTCACCAGCAGACGGGCGCCGGAGCAACCTATCGGATGACCAAGCGCACAGGCACCGCCATTGACGTTGACCTTGGCGGCATCCAGCCCCAACTCGCTGATGGCCAACATGGTCACCATGGCGAAGGCTTCGTTGATTTCGAAAAGGTCGACCTCATCCTTGCTCCAGCCGGTCTGTGCCAAGAGTTTTTGCATGGCACCCACAGGCGCCGTAGTAAACATGGCCGGCTCTTGGGAATGGGTAGCATGGCCCTTGATGGTAGCCATCACTGCCAGCCCCAGGTTTTCAGCCTGCTCACGGCTCATCAGCATCAAACTGGCGGCACCGTCGGAAATCGAACTGGAGTTGGCGGCGGTAATGGTGCCGTCTTTGGCAAAAGCGGGACGTAGCGCCGGGATCTTGTCAGGGCGGGCATTGCCGGGCTGCTCATCGGTATCAATCAGAGTATCGCCGCGGCGGCTGCTTACGGTTACCGGGACTATCTCCTCCTTGAAGGCACCTGAGGTAATGGCCGCATTGGCTTTTTCCAGTGAGCTCAGGGCAAAGGCGTCCATGGCTTCACGGGTCAGGCCAAAATCGTCGGCGGTTTTCTGGGCGAAGGTTCCCATGGCGCCCCCTGTATAGGCATCTTCCAGCCCATCGAGGAACATATGATCCAGCACCTTGCCGTGGCCCATGCGCATGCCGCCGCGAGCCTTATCCAGCAAATATGGCGCCTGACTCATGCTCTCCATACCTCCGGCAATCACGATATTGGCACTGCCGGCCTTGATAAGATCGTGCGCCAGCATCACGGTTTTCATCCCTGAGCCGCACACCTTGTTGACTGTGGTTGCGCCAACAGACTGGGGCAAACCTGCCCCTAAAACCGCCTGTCTGGCAGGGGCCTGACCGAGGCCGGCCGGCAATACACATCCCATCAGCACTTCATCGACCTGTTCGCCCTTCACTCCTGTAGTTTCCACCAAGGCCTTGATGCTGGAAGCCGCCAGCTGAGGAGAAGGCACAGTGGAAAGACAGCCCTGAAAACCGCCCATGGCGGTTCGTTTGGCGGCGACGATAACAATATCCTGAGGACGACTCATTGTTGACTCCCTTGTTGGGCACCCAAACACCGGCCCAACAGCAGGCCGGCGGTGTTAGGTGCAGCAAATTTGCACTCTGTTGCTGCCACTTTGACGTTTACGCGAACGTAAGGCAAGTAATAATTAGTCTAATACAGGCTCTGTTTATAGGTATTTTTGTCAGGGAGGATTTACAGCAGGATGACAGCGCGTGCCCTGAAAGAAAGCCAAAACACTACGGCTTAGAAAATATTAGAGAAGGAAATATCAGTTTAAGGAAGCATAAGCAGTAGAGGCTGACGCCATCTGGCTTGATATGAGCTAAGCCCTGACAGGAGCCACAAGACTGCGACTCCCGCCAACAAAACATTTGATGTTACAGCTCAGCCACTCTGTTCCCAGGGCGTAATAGCACTGAGATCCGATAAGTCATAAGGGGTCAACTGGTAGACATAATAGTTGAGCCAGTTGCTGATCAGTAGACTGCCATGACTATACCAACGGGCAATCGCTTCTGCCTCTGGGTCATCGTTGCGAAAATAGTTTTGCGGGATCTTGGGCGCCAAACCGGCCGCCAGATCTCTTTGATACTCATCTTTAAGGGTCGACTTGCGATACTCCGGATGCCCTATCACAAACAGGTTGCGATTATCCTTACTGATCACCAGATAGGCACCGGCTTGGTCTGACTCGGCCAGGACAGTCAGTTCAGGATGCGCCTTAAGCTCGTCCACATCCATCTGGGCATAACGGGAGTGCGGAGCATAAAACTCATCATCAAAGCCGCGCAGCAAGGGCACGTGGGCGCGAATACGCCTATGCTGATATACCCCGGAGCATTTTTCAGTGAGGATCTTGCGCTCAAGTTGATACAGGTGATAAAAACCGGCGTGGGCCGCCCAGCAGAGAAACAGTACCGAGGTGACATGCTCCTGTGACCAATCGATAATCTCGCGGATATGATCCCAATAGGTGACCTCCTCGAAATCGAGCTGTCCCAAGGGGGCGCCAGTGATGATCAGGCCATCATAGTTGCGATGGCGCACATCTTCAAAGTCACGGTAAAAGGTATTGAGGTGATCGCTCGGCGTATGTTTCGACTCTTTGTCGTGGATCCTGAGCAGATCGATATCCACCTGCAACGGAGTGTTGCCCAACAGCCGCAGCAACTGGGTTTCTGTCTCAATCTTGTTGGGCATCAGATTGAGGATCAACACCTTCATCGGCCGTATATCCTGCATCGCCGCCCGGCTCTCGGACATAACAAAAATGTTCTCCGACTCAAGCACACCGGCGGCTGGCAGGTTATCGGGTATTCTTACGGGCATAAAGCGCCTCTCCTGAACTTTCAGGGCAAGGCGCTTGGCTCGTTATTCCTGTTAGCGCCCTACCTTTTGCACCATGATTGATACAGGCTCAACCTTGTCGATATTGACAGGATAGGCCTGGGTATTGATAAAGAGTAAGTCATCCTTGAGGGTGATCCTGGCGCTGACACTGTAGCTGTGGCCACTCTGGAACTGATCCCGGGCAAGAATGAACTTAAAAGGCGTTGGACTGGTTACGCTGTCGCGCTGAATAACCGCCAGCACTTCTGCCGGAGCATCCGCCTTGGAAACGTCCTGAACCTGAACCGTCAATAAGGCCTCCGGTGGCAGCGCAATGCGCTCGCGGTACCAGACATCGCCATCAATTTCGACTGTGGCATTCGGGGTTGCACAACCTGTGAGTGCCATCATTCCTGCTACAGCCGCCATCATTGGCATGCGCAGCCAGTTGCCTGTCATTTTCATTGCTAGCTCCTAATCATACACAAAGACTTCTGGATGTCTATACATCCAAGTTTAATCATTGAGAACCTGTGAGGATAATCCTATCATAGGACTCCATTTTTGAGTTCAAATATCCTTATGACACAAGCAACTGCGATTATTGTGGGCGCCAGCTCACTCCTCAGCCGTGAAATAGCCCGCCGCCTGGCCGATGAAGGCACTAAACTGGCATTGCTGGCACAGGATCCCGACTCATTGAAAGAGTTTGCCGCCACCCTGGCAACCGAGGCTCAAGTGTTTGGCCTGGACATAGATAAACCGCAAACCTTGATAGCCGAGCTGGAACAGATTTGGCAACAGTTAGGGGGCGCACATCTGGTGTTGGTCAATACCGGACTCAACTCCTATCATCCGGATCTGCCCTGGCAGCTTGAAGATGAGATCATCAGTGTCAATGTCCGTGGCTTTGCCGCCGTCTGCAACACAGCTTTCAGGCTGTTTCGCGAACAGGGTTATGGCCAACTCGCTGCCATCAACTCCATTGCCGGTCTTCGCGGTGGCCCCAGCGTGGCTTTTCATGCCTCCAAAGCCTTTGGAATCAACTATCTCGAGGGGTTGTCCATGCATGCTCAAAGGCTCAAGCTACCGATCACCATTACGGATATTCAATTGGGGTTGCTGGATAAAGCAGCGCTGCAACAAAGTAAGCTGTGGTTATCACCCGTAGATGTGGTAGCCGGGCAAATCATCCGCGCCCTGCAAAAAGGCAAACGCCGGGTCTATGTCACCAAACGCTGGGCGACGGTTGCCTGGCTCACCAAACTACTGCCTGAGTTTATCTACAATACCCGCCACTGGAAGGTGAAGAAACGCAGAGGGCAATAGAGATAAAATAAACTTCTCATTGTTGACCATAAAAAAGGCGCCGGAGGCGCCTTTTTTATGGTTGAGAGCTCTTGGGTTGGGAGCTTGGGCTTGGAAGACGTTAGAAAGTGTAACCTATGCTGACCATATAGACCCAAGGATCGATATCGGTTTCGATAGTCACAGCAGCAACTTCACTATTGCTGGTGCCATAGTGATAGTTGAACTTAACATCAGTACTGATCTCGGCATACCAAACTGAAGCGTTCACCAACCAATTATCATTGATTTGGTAATCCAGACCCACTTGTGCGGCCCAGCCCCAGGAGTTACTCATACTCAGATCCGAGAGTTTGCCACCGACATCATTGGTAAATTCATTGTCGAAGAAGTTGGTATAGTTAACACCGACACCCACGTAAGGACGCAGCTTGGACTCGGCATTACCGAAATAGTACTGGGCTACCAAGGTAGGTGGCAGGTGTTTGGTTTCAGCAATCTTGCCCAGCTCTCCGAGAGAAACATCATGGCTGAATGGGGTCGCGGCCAGCAGTTCGATACCAAAGTTATCTGTCAGCATATAACCAAAGTTCAGACCCAACTGGGTGTTATTGTCCACACTAAAGGTGCCAAGGTTTCCCAGATCCGGGGTAACAACATTTTGGCTGGATTCATCCGGGGCGACTACAACAGCACCGGCACGAACGATAAAGTCACCGGCCTTGTGGGCCAGTGCAGGGGCAGCAACAGTAGAAAAAAGGGCGGCGGCAATCAATCCTGATACGATATTTTTTTTCATCATCTCACTCCGTAGCGACAACACAGCGCTTTGTTTTTTATTACATCCATAACAACTGAGGCCACACTGCCAGATTTAACCCTTCACATTTTTGATCTGCATCAAGCGTTTCGAGTGATACCCAGTTTGAGATAGCACAAGCGCGAAACAGATCACACAAACTAAAGATTTATTGATATTGCACCTTTAAATTAAGTGAGCCAGCTCAAAACTTCACTATCCCTAAAGTGAAATAAAAGTACATTTTTCGAACAGACGCGCCCAAGCGAAAAGCAACCAAAACTTAACAACTGGTGTCAGATATAAATGCTGAAAAATACTATTTAAGCGGTATTTTCAACTAAAACATATCGGAGAGTTCAACGAATATTTGAGAACAGAAATCAAAAATGGAGGCCACTCGACAGAAGATATTCATCTGCAATAACGGCAAGCCAATTGTTCAAGTGAGGAGGGATTCAACGAAAATAATGGAGCCACAGGCGTTTGAGTGTGTGAGCCTAGAACAATGTTTCGAGTAATGGAGTTTTTAATAACGGAGTCTTTAATAACGGAGTCTTTAATAACGGATAGTCTGCCAACCAGTTCTTGGCCTTGTGCCGACTCTCGAATACTCCGGGAGTGCTCTTAGGATTAGGGCTGAGTTCCAACGCCAGCAAAGGGCCTAGCGGGAATAGATTAAGCAGTTGCAACTCCCCTGCTCTCAACCTGACAGCCAGGGCCGTTTGCTGCTCAGGCCAGTAACTCATGGCATCAGACACTGAAACATAGGGCTGATGATTGTTTTTAAGGTGCATCCTGGCTTGGTTCTTTACCGACCATGGTAAGTCGAGCGCGGCGACCAACTTGGCCTCATAGGCCCTGTCGGTGACTTCCGAGTGGTCGCTTGGCTCAAAGTAGATCACATCTATATCGCTGAGCCTGGATACAGTGCCGTGCAACTTGTCCCACACCAGGTTACGAACAAACCCCGCCGCCAGCCAGGCATCAATAGGCCCAAGGTTTGCAACACACTCAAGTGCCTGCATCCGCATCCTGTCTTGCCTGAGCCAGTTTTCAATCAGCTCAGTCGCCTCGGTTTCACTGACTTGCAGCGACCCTCTGGGCTCGAACTCATCGTATATCACCCATAGTCCCCCTTAAAAAGACAAAAGCCCCCGCAGAGCGGAGGCCTTTGAGTTTAACTCAAGCTATCACTTATCTTCAGTATCTCTATCCATGTTCTCTGTATTTTCCAGCCAGAGAGCATTGATGATGCCGAAAGAACAAGCCAATAAAATGCCGAGTATCCAAGTGAAATACCACATAATTCAGGCTCCTTAGTACAGTGATGCGCTGTTGTTTTCAATGTGCTTGCGATTCAAGCGACCATACATCTTGAAGTAGGTCCAACAAGTATAACTAAGCACAATAGGAACAAAGATAATTGCCACCCAAGTCATAACGTTCAGTGCCATCTGACTGGCAGTGGCATCCCACATGGTCAGGCTGACGTTAGGATCCTGTGATGAAGGCATCACGAATGGGAACATAGCTGCACCACAAGTCAGTATGATACCGGCAATGGCCAGTGAGCTGAACAGGAAGGCGAAACCACTACGGCCGAAACGGCTGGTCAGCAGTACCAAGGCAGGAGCCAACAGGCCCAGAGCCGGGAACAGCATAGTCACTGGATACTTGTCATAGTTGGCCAGCCAAGCACCGGCTACCACTTCAACTGTCTTCTGAGTTGGATCAGATACGGCGTTAGTATCCAGAACCGAAGTCACCACATAGCCGTCAATGCCATAAGCCAACCACACACCGGCAGCACCAAACAGTACTATCAGCAATACAGCAGTCAACTGAGCGGCAGCAGCGGCGCGATGGCGTAGCTCACCTTCGGTCTTCATCTGCAGCCAGCAAGCACCCTGCATCATGAACATACAGGCACTGACCAGACCGGCCAACAAGCCAAAGCCATTGAGCAGACCCAGCAGGCCGCCATCATAATGGGCACGCATATATTCATCAAAGCTGAACGGTACACCTTGCAGCAGGTTACCAAAGGCAACACCTATGATGAGTGGCGGTACAAAACCGGCCACAAACAAGGCCCAGTCCCAGCTCTTGCGCCAGCGTGGATCTTCTATCTTGGAGCGATAGTCAAAACCCACAGGACGTAGATACAGCGCCAATAACACTAAGATCATGGCGACATAAAAGCCGGAGAATGATACGGCGTAAACTGTTGGCCAAGCGGCGAACAAAGCACCGGCACCGGTAATCAACCATACTTGGTTACCATCCCAATGAGGAGCAACCGTGTTAATCATGATCCGACGTTCAGTGTCGTCTTTACCGAGGATTGGCAACAAGGCACCAACCCCCATATCAAAGCCATCGGTCACAGCGAAGCCAATAAGCAAAACGCCAACCAACAACCACCAGACAAATCTTACTATTTCATAATCAAACATAATGAAATCCCTCTGCTCAGGCTTCTAGTTTTTCAAAGTGATAACGGCCGGTCTTGAGACTGCTGGGACCCAGGCGCGCAAACTTGAACATCAGGAAGAGTTCGATAACCAGCAGCACAGTGTAGAACAAAGTAATGCTGATGATACTGAACCAGAGATCACTCACGGTCAGACTGGATGCAGACACAAAGGTCGGCAACACTTCTGAAATGGTCCAAGGCTGGCGACCATACTCAGCGACAAACCAACCACACTCGATGGCAATCCAAGGCAGAGGCAAGCTGTAAAGCGCGGCCTTGAGGACCCACTTCTTCTCTTCAATCTGGTGACGAGTGCTCTGCCAGAATGCGGCAGCAAACACCACCAACATCACAACACCCAGGGCAACCATGATACGGAAAGTCCAGAACAGTGGTGCAACACTTGGGATAGAATCCAGCGCGGCAGCCTTAATTTGCTCTTCGGTGGCATCAACCACTTTGTCTGTGTAACGCTTCAGCAGCAGGCCATAACCCAGGTCAACTTTCTGCTCTTCAAAGGCTGCGCGAACCGCAGGGTCTTCTTCAATAGCAGGGTCGGCCTTGGCAGCACGCAGTTGCTCAAGCAGAGCATATGCCTTCATACCGTTACGGATACGAACTTCGTGCTCGGCAACCAGATCCTTGATACCTGTCACTTCTTCATCAATAGAGCGAGTGGCGATAATACCCATGGCGTATGGGATCTTGATGGCATAGTCAGTATGCATAGTTTCCTGATTAGGGAAACCAACGGCAGTAAAGGCTGCCGGAGCAGGTTCTGTATGCCATTCAGCTTCGATTGCTGCCAGCTTAACCCGCTGAGCTTCACCAACCTTGTAGCCGGATTCGTCACCCAGAACGATAACGGACAGGATAGAAGCCATACCGAAGCTAGCTGCAATAGCGAAAGAACGGCGGGCAAAAGGTAAGTCACGCTTCTTGAGGATGTAGTAGGCACTGATAGCCAGAACAAACATGGCACCGGCCACATAACCGGAGGCCACAGTGTGAACAAATTTAACCTGGGCAACAGGGTTAAGTACCACGTCTGCGAAACTGGTCATTTCCATACGCATGGTTTCATAGTTGAACACGCTACCCACAGGGTTTTGCATCCAGCCGTTGGCAACCAGGATCCACAGCGCAGACAAGTTACTTCCCAAGGCCACCAACCAGGTTACTGCCAGGTGTTGACGCTTGGAGAATCTGTCCCAACCGAAGAAGAACATACCCACGAAAGTGGATTCCAGGAAGAATGCCATCAAACCCTCGATGGCGAGAGGAGCACCAAAAATGTCACCCACATAGTGTGAGTAATAAGACCAGTTGGTACCAAACTGGAACTCCATTGCCAGACCTGTGGTAACCCCCAGGGCAAAGTTAATACCAAAAAGCTTGCCCCAGAATTTGGTCATGTCCTTATAAATCTGCTTATCAGTCATCACATAAAGTGATTCCATGATTGCCAGCAGAAAGGCCAGACCCAAAGTCAAAGGAACAAACAAGAAGTGATACATGGCTGTCAGCGCAAATTGAAAGCGCGATAGCTCGACGACTTCTTCAACTATCATTTGTGACTCCTTACATGGTGCTCCGCCCACTGCCTTTAGATCCCCATCAAAGACAGCGGGTGGTGAGTTGGATAGCTTAGTTCATTAATTTCTTATCTACCCGGATATCCGGATAAACCACCCAAATGATCCGCCTTGCCTCTCCCCAGCTTTCCAAAGGCTCAAAAATCGGCTTTTTCCAGCCAGAGCGAGAGGCGAATCACGCTTTTGCAGACTTATGCGATCAGCATCAGCATTTGCCAGTGTTCCAATATTTGCAAATTATTTAATATCAGTCACTTGCGCTATTAGTTCAGCTAAGATTTGCCCTGATTTTATACCACTTGAATTTGACGCAAATCAATCAAACTCCGGCCTTTAGCTGGGTTTTGCGGTGAGGGACACAGGCACCAATAAAATACATTGACCAATCACCAGATATGTGCTAGACACTTTACTTCAATATGATATAACAACAACTTTTGGAAGCTTCACCAAGATTTAATCAAAAACCTGATAAAACAAACTTTTTAACAATTTCGAAAGTTAAATATACTAACAACAAAAATAAAACCCCACACACAACCAGGAATAAATAACTGTTTTACATACACAAAATTAAACATATAAAAATCAACGAAAAACACAGCCATAAATCGGATTAGTTTTACTAATCTTATTATGTATTATTTCTCGTTTGATAAGTTCGATGTAATTGACTACTATATAGCCTGTGTTAAGGAGACGCTCAGGTCGGTCGATATCGATATCTGCAGACCTTCCTCCGCGCACAATGATTGAACTTTGTGTGGAGATATTGCTATGAAAAAATTTTTCGAACGTCTGGTTAACTGGTATAAGCCTGTTTTTGCTGAACTTTATAAGTCTCAACTGGTTTATTAATCACAATTGAACAATTGTTTGTCTTGAAGTTTTGTTAGCGCAAAACAGCCCCGTAGGTAACCCTATGGGGCTTTTTCATATCTGCAATTAATAAAAAGAGATTACCGTCTTAGTCCGGCTTTAGCCTATTAAGTGATGTAAAGTCTACATTTTGACACTTCATTACATAAGGATGTACTGAACAAAATGTAAGCTATTGAAGGTTTGTGCTTTTTACTATGAAACAAAAGTTAAATAAAAAAGGCGGGTTATAAATACCCGCCTTTTTTTCCCTTTTATAGGATGATTTTCAACCTTATCCCAGCTTCACTCTGGCGTTACGGAACATTCTCATCCAAGGGCTATCTTCACCCCAGTTTTCCGGATGCCAGGAGTTGGCGACTGTACGGAACACCCGCTCAGGGTGAGGCATCATGATGGTGACTTTGCCATCCAGGCTACAGATCCCGGACAAGCCGTTGGGCGAGCCGTTGGGGTTCTGTGGATACAAGCTAGCCACCTCACCTTTACCGTTGACATAACGCAGCGCCACAGTGCCGCTCTGCTCGGCTGCTGCCATGGCAGCAGCTGAAGCAAACTCGGCACGCCCTTCCCCGTGGGAAACAGCAATCGGCATTCTGGAACCAGCCATACCGCTGAAGAACAGCGATGGGCTTGGCTGCACTTCCACCAGGCTGAAACGCGCTTCAAAGCGTTCAGAGCGGTTACGGACAAAGTGCGGCCAATGCTCGGTACCCGGAATGATCTCCTTGAGATTGGAGAGCATCTGGCAACCATTACAAACACCCAGAGCAAAGCTGTCGGCGCGCTCGAAGAAGCGGCTGAAGTCCTCACGGGCACGGCTATTGAACAGGATGGACTTGGCCCAACCTTCACCGGCGCCCAATACATCACCGTAAGAGAAGCCACCACAGGCCACCAGTCCCTGGAACTCTTCCAGGCTAATACGGCCACTGAGGATATCCGACATATGCACATCGCGGCTTTCAAAACCGGCGCGCTCGAAGGCGGCTGCCATCTCAATATGCGAGTTGACCCCTTGCTCACGCAAGATCGCCATCTTGGGCGCTGCGCCCTTGAGGATATAAGGCGCGGCAACATCTTCTGCCGGATCAAAGCTTAAGTTGACCGTGAGGCCGGGATCGGTTTCATCCAGCTTGAGGTCAAACTCTTCACGGGCACACTCAGGGTTGTCCCTGAGCGCCTGCATTCTATAGGTGGTTTCAGACCAGAGCTTACGCAGCTCGGTACGTGAAGCACTATAAATTTCAGCACCTTGATCCTGGATACGGATGCGGCCATCGTCACTCAGCTCTGCTATCGGATGACAATCCACACCGGCATCAGTGTAAGCCTTGATAATCTCGGCGGCTTGATCTTTGCTCACCTGCAGCACGGCGCCCAACTCTTCGTTGAACAGGCGCGCCAGGGCGCTGCCGGCCAGCGCAGAAATATCCACCTTCAGACCAGTGTGACCGGCGAAGGCCATTTCCACCAAGGTGGTGAACAAACCTCCGTCACTCTTGTCGTGGTAAGCCAGCAAACTCCGCTCGGCCACCAACTGCTGAGTCACCTCGAAGAAAGCTTTCAATACGGCTGCCTGATCCAGATCCGGCGCGATATCGCCCAGCTCACCGAACACCTGCGCCAGGCAGGAACCGCCCAGACGAGTCTTGCCCTTGGCCAGATCGGCCAGCAGCAATACGGTTTCGCCTTTGTCGGTACGCAGCTCAGGGGTCACGGTATTGCGAATGTCGCGCACCGCACCAAAGGCGGTGATGATCAGCGACATAGGTGCGGTAACCGCCTTCTGCTCGCCCTTGTCTTCCCAGGCGGTCTTCATCGACATCGAGTCTTTACCCACGGGAATGGTCAGTTCAAGCTCAGGGCACAGCTCTTCGCCCACTGCCTTGACCGCCTCATAGAGGCCGGCATCTTCACCCGGGTGACCGGCTGCAGACATCCAGTTGGCCGACAGCTTAATGCGCTTCAGTGAGCCGATATCGGCACCGGCCATGTTCAACAAGGATTCGGCCACGGCCATCCGCGCCGAGGCGCCAAAGTCCAGCAAGGCCAGCGGAGTGCGCTCCCCCATGGACATGGCTTCGCCCACATAGCTGTCGAACGAGGCGGCGGTAACGGCGCAATCCGCCACAGGTACCTGCCAGGGGCCGACCATCTGATCGCGGTTCACCAAGCCGGTTACCGTGCGATCGCCTATGGTGATCAAGAAGCTCTTGTCGGCAACGGTTGGCAGAGTCAGCACCCGCTTAACGGCTTCCGCCAGATCGATGGACGCTTCATCCAGCGCCGCAGACTGCGCCTTTTGACTCACTACATCACGGCTCATCTTCGGCGGCTTGCCCAGCAAAACTTCCAGTGGCAAGTCGATAGGCTTGTTGTCAAAGTGCTCGTCGCTCAGGCTCAGGTGCTGCTCGGCAACCGCCTCGCCCACCACGGCAAATGGCGCACGCTCGCGCTCACAAATGGCGGCGAAGGTATCGATGTTTTCGGCTGCCACAGACAGCACATAACGCTCCTGGGATTCGTTACACCAGATCTCCAGCGGGCTCATGCCTGGCTCATCGGAAGGTACATTACGCAGCTCAAACTTACCGCCGCGACCGGCATCGCTGACCAGCTCAGGGAAGGCGTTGGACAAACCACCGGCGCCCACATCGTGAATAAACTGAATTGGGTTGGCATCACCCATCTGCCAGCAGCGGTCGATAACCTCCTGACAGCGGCGTTCCATTTCCGGGTTTTCCCGCTGCACCGAGGCAAAGTCCAGATCTTCACTGGACTGGCCGGACGCCATGGAGGAAGCCGCGCCGCCGCCAAGGCCAATGTTCATCGCCGGACCACCCAGTACAATCAGCTTGGCGCCTAAGGAGATCTCCCCTTTCTGTACGTGCTCTTCACGAATGTTGCCAAGGCCGCCGGCCAGCATAATAGGCTTGTGATAACCGCGCACCTCGACACCGTTGTGGCTGCAAACCTGCTGCTCATAAGTGCGGAAGTAACCCAACAGGGCCGGACGACCGAATTCGTTGTTGAAAGCGGCGCCGCCAAGAGGGCCGTCGATCATGATGTCAAAAGCGGTCACAATCCGGTCCGGCTTGCCGTAGTCCCCTTCCCAAGGCTGCACAAAGCCCGGGATCTTGAGGTTGGATACGCTGAAGCCGGTCAAACCCGCCTTGGGCTTGGAGCCGCGGCCGGTAGCGCCTTCGTCACGGATTTCACCGCCCGAGCCTGTGGCAGCACCAGGATAAGGACTGATGGCGGTCGGGTGGTTGTGGGTCTCCACCTTCATCAGAATATGCATCGGCTCTGTGTGATAGCGATAAACGCCGTCACTGTCGGGGAAGAAACGCCCGGCTTCAAAACCTGTCATTACCGCGGCGTTGTCTTTATAGGCCGACAACACATAGTCCGGGGTCTTCTCATAGGTATTCTTGATCATCTTGAACAGCGACTTGGGCTGCACTTCGCCGTCAATGGTCCAATCGGCGTTGAAGATCTTGTGACGACAGTGTTCTGAGTTCGCCTGGGCGAACATCATAAGTTCAATATCGTTGGGGTTGCGCTCAAGGCGCAGGAAATTGGTGACCAGGTAGTCGATTTCATCATCGGCCAGCGCCAGACCCATTTCGCGGTTGGCGATTTCCAGCGCCCGGCGGCCTTCGCCGAGAATGTTGACGCTGACAAAAGGCTTGGGCTCAGTGCGGGCAAACAGCATATCGGCCGCTTCAAAGCTGTCCAGAACCACTTCCATCATGCGGTCGTGCAGCAGCGCCTTGAGGCTCTTGAGCTGTTCGCCGCTCAGAGTATCGGATTCCACATAGTAAGCCAGACCGCGCTCCAAACGTTTTACCTGCTTGAGGCCGCAGTTGTGGGCAATGTCGGTGGCTTTGGAAGACCAGGGAGAAATAGTACCGGGACGGGGAGTAACAAAAAGGAGAGTGCCTTGGGGTTCGTGGGATTCGATGGCCGGACCGTAGGTGAGAATCTTACTCAACTGCGCTTGGTCATCGGGGGTGAGCGCTTCGCTCAAATAAGCCAAATGAACGTATTCGGCATAGATTTGCTTTACCGGAAGCTGAGCGGCTTCACAGGCCTGCATCAGCTTTTGCACTCTGAATGCCGAGAGTGCGGGGGCTCCGCGGATGATCTCCATCACGTCTTATCACCTTATTATTTATAATTACAGGGTCAGAGGTGGCGCTATTATAGGTAAATGCGCCCTACAAATCACCTCAGACTTTGCTCAAAACAGTGTTTCCTGTGATATAAAGTAATCCTATGGGGTAATATACCCCCCGGCGTAAAACCTCTGGCTAAATCAGCAGGAAACAGCGCTGAAAACCAATACACAATTCATTGAATTTGTTTACAAACATATCAGACATAAGGGATAAGCCCTATCCCGGCAGCAAACCATAGGCTAAAGGCTTTTACCGATAGATAATGAAACGAATTACCGCGACTCTCACCCTGATCATCTTGCTGGCCGGCTGCCGGCAACCTGTCGTGGATGAAGCTCAGGTAAGCCCGGCGGTGAAAGAAATCAAAGAGCTCAGGGTGGGTACCCTTTATGGCCCACAAATATTTGTCTCCTCTACTCAAGGAAACACTGGGTTTGACTATGAGATGGCGGCGCGTTTTGCCGACTTTCTCGGCAAGCCGCTGGAAATGAAGCCCTACGGCAATATCAGTGAGCTTTACCAGGCGCTGAAGCAAAACGAAATTGATTTGATTGCCGCCGGGCTGTCGGATACCCGCAGTCGCAGACAGCAATTTCGCCTCGGACCGCCGCTTTATCGGGTCAATCAGGTGATGGTCTACCGCGCCGGCACTCCTGTTCCCAGAGATCTCAACGCCCTGGATGCGCCAGTCACTGTAATAGCCGACTCGTCGTTTGTGGAAACCCTCAACCGACTCAAGACAGATAATCCCAACCTGGAGTGGCAACAGGTCGCAGATAAAGATAATGAAGAGCTACTGAGCATGATAGCCAGCGGCGAACTCAGCTATACCATCTCTGACTCCACCAGCATCAATATCAATCGCCGTTTTATGCCTGAGCTGAGATCCGGCCAGGTGCTGGAGCGCCAGCAGGCTGTGGTCTGGCTGTTGCCACCCAGAGGCAGCGATCAACTGATGAGCCAACTGCTGCGTTTCTGGCATCAGGAACAAAGAGATGGCACGCTGGAACACCTGGTGGAAAAGTACTTCGGCCATGTCAAACGTTTCGACTATGTCGACACCCGCGCCTTTATCCGTGCAGTGGACAGCAAGCTGCCCAAGTACCGCCATCTGTTTGAAACTTATGCCGGTGAACTCGACTGGCGCAAGCTGGCCGCCACCAGTTATCAGGAGTCGCACTGGAACCCCAGGGCCCGCTCACCGACCGGCGTGCGCGGTATGATGATGCTGACCCTGGCAACCGCCAAACAGTTGGGAGTGGAGAATCGCCTCGATCCCGAGCAGAGCATCCGTGGCGGTGCCCGCTATCTGAGCGACATTTTGGTACGCCTGCCTAAGTCTATTCCTGAGGAGGAGCGGATGTGGTTTGCCCTCGCCTCATATAACATAGGCTATGGCCATGTGGAGGATGCCCGTAAGCTGGCACAGGCCAGAGGCCTTAATCCCAGCGCCTGGAAAGATCTCAAGCAGGTATTACCCTTGCTGCAAAAGCGCAAATACTACCAGCACACCCGCTATGGCTATGCCAGAGGTAACGAGGCGGTGCACTATGTAGACAGTATCCGCCGTTACTACGACACCCTGGTGTGGATAGACAATCAAGCCAAGCAGGAAATGCTGGCTAAAGAACAGGCCCAGCAAGAAACCCAGGCTGAGGTGCAACGACAGAGCGAGGAAGCAACCGATCTCAGTGGCGCCCAGCCCGACTGAAAACCCTGCAGACCACTCATTTTCGCGTCAAACAGTCTGGCTATTATACACAACGCGCCATTTGGGGCTGGCGCAAGCTTAAATAAGCTGTTAGCTTGTCATTGCTGCAAAAAACTTACGAACACACCTTAAGGTAAGCTTATGAAAAGAAAGACTATTAATAATGCAATGGCCCGTCGTCGTAGCCTGGTTAAAACCCGTCACAAGCGTATTCTCAACCGTCACAAACTCTTCTTCAGTTTTCTGCAGCAGGCGGATTAAGCTTTCTTGCTTGCCTCAACGCTTTTTGCTCCTGTCTGCGGCGCCTGAAAAACGCACTCAACTGTTCGCTGCACTCCTGTTCCATCACCCCGCCGCTAACGGCCAACTTGTGATTGAACAGGGGATGACGCACCAGATCCAACACTGAACCAGCCGCGCCAGTTTTAAGATCGGCAGCCCCGTATACCAATCTCCCCACCCTGGCATGTACCATGGCACCAGCGCACATGGCGCAAGGCTCCAGCGTCACATAGAGGGTTGTATCCAACAGACGGTAGTTTTCCAGTTGACCGCCTGCCTGCCTGAGACAGAGAATTTCCGCGTGGGCACAGGGATCATTGGCGGCAATAGGTTGGTTCCAGCCGCAGGCAATAAGCTGGTCATCTTTAACCAACACAGCTCCGACCGGTACTTCACCGAGAGCTTCCGCCTTTTGCGCCATCTCCATGGCCAATTGCATCCAATGTAAATCGCGATTCTCTGTCATTCTATCTGTCCGTCGTCAATGCGGCGCCAGAGTATAATACGTTTCCTGCTATAAGTTTAAGCCTAACCTACTCACCCTTTTGTTGACTCTATAACGGCATCATTTTGAGCCAACTCAACAAAACACCTTGGTGAAATAAACATATGGCTGACAATCTCTCTTGAATTAGCTAAAAAACACCTATCCCTACCAGATCATATCCGTATGAATGAACAGCAAACCCGAATTCTTACCACAATGAGACCAGTACAAAGTAATTAACACCCAAGCAGCAAACTCATGTCCGCTTAAAGTTACAGCCGTAATATAATGGCTTTAACTAAAAGACCTGTGATAGTGAGTATCTTTTATAATTCAAGGTATTCAGAGGCTCAAACTGACACCGACAAAGAAGGCGCGCCCTTGCAGTATCATATCACTGTTGGTGTCTTCCTCAGCCGGTTGCTCATCGGTAAAGTTGGTAACCCCGGCACGTAGTTTCAGGTGATCGTTTAGCCGATAACTGCTGCCGATATCGAAGCGGCTGTAGCCATCCTGACGCACGGCACTGCTATCCAGATATGAACCGAAATAGTTACCGGCAACATACAGCTGCCAATCGTCGGTGAGATACCAATCCAGTTGCACATTGGCACTCTGGCGTGGGCGACCGGTGAGTTCACCGCCGTCACCTGTCTCGGTATCGAGATAACTGTAGTTTGCCTTGAGGCCGAGATCTGCTGTGATATCCACGCTGGCGGTCAACTCTACCCCTTGCAAAGTTACCTTGGACTCGTTGTAGTAAGTACGGGTTGGGCTGGAGCCATCCCAAGCCGAAACAGTGATCAGATCTTCCACCTTGTTATGAAACAGGGTTGCTGACAGCTCGTAGGAAGGCTGACTCCATAAGGCTGCCAGCTCATAGTTGACACTGGTTTCGGGCTCAAGATCCGTATTGCCCACTACAGTACAAGCGCCGCGGCAACTGACTGAAGAGAAAGTCGGAGATGATTCAAACAGTGCCGGCGCCCTGAATGCCGTGCCAACACCGCCTTTAAGCACCAGTGCATCAGAGGCACGGTAAACCAGATATGCCCTGGGGCTGAAATGGCTGCCGTACTTTTCGTTGTCTTCGTAGCGGCCGCCGAGGGTCAGGGTGAAATCATCCAGGAAATCGAACTGATCCTGAATAAACAGCGAGTATTGTTCAACACTGTCACCACCGGTAAGCGGATATTGCACGGGATCGTCGACTTCAGTTTCAAAGTACTCGGCGCCGACTGTCCAGTCCTGCTGCCACAGGTTAAAGAAGGCCGAGCCTCTGAAGGTAGTGTTTTTCTCTTCGATGTCGCGTCCCAAAGGGGGCTGCAGCGAATAGCGGCTGTTATAGTCGTAGATATCCGACTTTTCAAGGTTGGCCAAAAGCTCAGTGCCACCCCAGCTCCACTCGCCTTTGTGAGTCAGAGCAAAGGTGTTGCGCTCTATCTTCTGCTCGCGTTTTGAATTGGCGGCAAAGGTGGTTAAGGGCACCTTGTCATTATCGTATTGATAATCCAAGTCCAGCGATTGATTGTCTGCCAACTGCCAGGTGAGCGAGCCATAGAGCTTGCGAGTCTTGCGCTCTTCTATGGTGTCCTGATTCGGGGTCAGCTCGGGCATCAGCCAGGCGTCCTGCTCAGCCATCTCTGCGGTGAACATCAGCCCCAGATTATCTGTGAGTTTGCCCGAGCCAAACAGGTTGGTACGGCTGCGATCGCCGCCCTCGCCGTCCTGCATCCAACTGTACTCGCTGTCGAGTACCAGTTGCCAGTCATCATCTGGCGCCTTGGTAATCACGTTGATGACCCCGCCAACCGCATCTGAACCATAGAGAGCCGACATGGGGCCGCGAACAATCTCCACCCGGGAGATGGCGTCGATGGGGATAGCGGTCAAGTCAAAGTTACCACCGCGCCACAGACCATTGGAAGAAGAAACCCGTTTGCCGTTGATCAACATCAATATATAGTCTTCATCCATACCACGGATATAGATGCTATTTCGGCCCGAGTCGTTGGTCACCACATTGACGCCGACGCTGTTTCTCAGCACATCCCCCAGATCTTTGACCGGCATCAGCTTAATCGCTTCGGCATCGATCACCGAGATTGAGGCAGGTGCAGTACTGAGTTGCTGATCCTTGGCACTGGCGGTAACGACCATATGCTCCATTTCACCTTCATCTGCCTGGGTATAACCACTGACAGCCATGGCGATCAGGCTCAAGGTAAGCAGTTTACGGCACTTATCCAGTTTCATTCTATTCCCCCGATTATCGCGGCGAAGATTGCGCCCTATAGCTTGTTGCTTTTGGGTAAATCCAGGTAAAGCCCCTGGTTCCATAGCGCGAAAAAGTAGCATAATTCTTACAATATAGGAATGATATTAGTTATCATTTACAATATAATGTGCGAATGTGGGCCAGGCCACTCAAAAGCCCATCAGGGCTGAATTTCAAGCTGAAAATATCACCTTTACCGAGTAAATATTTCGATGAAAAAAACACTGTTTATCCCTCTGACGCTATTGTTCGGTATGCTGGTAGGCTGCAGCGCCCAAAGCCTGGACAAAGAAGGCGCCGGGAAACAACAGCGATTGACGCTGAACTCCAACATATTAGGGGAATCGCGGGAAGTATTACTGCGCCTTCCCAAACACTGGGACGCCAGGCAGAGCAAGAGCTTTGCCCGTTATGTGATTCTGGATGCCGAGCAGCAGTTTGAGCATCTTGCGCCCATGCTGGATTATCTGGCTTCGGGGGTAAATCCTGCGATACCTGAAGGCGTCATAGTTGGCATCATCAACCGTAACCGTATTCGGGACTTCACTGCGGTGAAACTGGAAACACTACCCGGTGGTAGACCCGCAGGATCGCTTTATCAGCAATCGGGGAATGCCGGCGCTTTTCTCGACTTTCTCGACCAGGAACTTAACCCCTGGCTGAATGCCAGACTTGGGCAACCCGGCCCTACTGTGCTTATTGGTCACTCTTTTGGAGGCTTGTTGGCACTGGAGGCGCTGCGCCGACAACAGCCTATGTTCAATGCTTACCTGGTGCTGGATGCCAGTCTCTGGTACGACAGCCCAACTTATGCCGATGAGCTCGAGCAGGCACTCACTCAGGGCAAGCTAACAGGCAAGCCCCTGTACATGGCGATAAGTAACCAGGCTACCACCCCCGGACTTGGCCGCAATGACTACCACAAACAGCGAAATCTGGCGCTGGCCAAACATCTGTCGGCACTGCCGTCTCAGCAACTTATATTTCACAGTGAGTTCTTCAGTGACGAAGATCACCACTCCCTGCCTCACATAGGTGTCTATCAAGGTATTCGCTGGCTGATGCACTCGCAACAGTTGGATATTTACGCCGAGGATTTCAGCGTGACTGAAGTGGTCAGTCGCTTCAAGCACTTGAGCAAGAGCCAGGGAATTGAAATCAAGCCTCAGTATCATGCACTCAAAGGCTTGCTACGCCAGGCACAAAGACAAAAGCTTGCTCAACAGCAGCGGATATTGACCCAGCTTGTCGAGCATTATTACCCCGGCTCCACCCTCGAATGACTCATACGTAATTCAATGGCAACAAAAAAAAAGCGGCACCCCTGAGGTTGCCGCTTTTTCAAGATTTGAGCTGCCTGGCTGAGGCCTAATCCAAAAACGCTTCTTCGTCTTTCTCTACCGGAAGTGATTCAATCACTTCATCCTGCAGTTGGTAGTAAGCATCTTGGTACTCATGAATTTCCATAACAACTCCAGTCTATTCTGTAGGGTACAGGGCGTATCTTTTTCTTGGTTTCCTGTTAAGTTCAGGTTCCGACGACACTTTATGCCCGATTCCGGCTTTTCGGAGCCTTAGGTGTTTCCCCTAAGGCGGCGCCAGTATAACAGGGCTAGAGAAGGAGTTACAGAAAACTTTCACTTTCGTTACCCCAAACTGGTAAAACTACCTTCAAAAGCTCAGATACCCACCAGTTATGTAGGAAGCACTGAAAGACTTTCAGTTTTTTATGCCCCTGGGTTCTGAGGCGAAATTTTTTAAACACATTGGGTCTAGCGGCGGGCGCTGCAACTGCTATTGCTTAAAGGAGGCCTCCCCGGCCCGTAAATCAGCAAGAGGACGACGCCATGAATCATATTGTCGACTTTGAAGCACGAACCCTCGCCACCCTGCTGGCCAGTGGCGATATATTGGGAATGCGCATGTTTATGGAAAGGATGCAGATGCCCTTGGATGTCCAGGACAGGCTACTGCACCAGGTATCCTGCTTGAGCAGTTTTGATGCCGAAGGCATAGCCGCCCTGTTGGAAGAAGGCGGCCAATCCCTGATCTCTGAACGGCTCGGTTATTGAGTGTTAGAGTCCGGTTCTCCCTCATAGCGATACAGCAACACCTTCAATGCCCTGTCAGGATCCCGGTCTGCAAAGGCCGGTGGGTTATCCAGCTGTTTAACAAACTCAAGTTCTGGTGCGGCGTCACTGACCTGGTTCTGTAAAAAAGCTCTGTCCAGCTCAGGTGCATTGAGACAGAGCAACAGCTCGGCCCCCGGGTTCAAGAGTTGCGGCAGATGACGCAGCAATCGCAGATAGTCTTTGGTTGCCACAAAGCTGCCCTTTTGATTGCTGGGCGGATCGACAATCAGCAAGTCATAGGGCCCGAGTTTTTTAAGTTTGCCCCAGGACTTGAAGATATCATGCCCCAGAAAGCGGGCACCGGCAGTAAGGCCATTGAGCAAATGGTTTTGCTTGCCGATGGCCAGCGCCCCTTTACTCATATCCATATTGACCACCTCATCGGCGCCGCCCTTGAGGGCCGCCACCGAGAACGCACAGGTATAGGCAAACAGATTCAATACTTTCCGCTGAGCACTGTTGGCCATCACCCACTCGCGGCCGTTTCGCATATCCAGAAATAAACCATGATTCTGGCCACGCAGCAGATGCAACTGATAACGGCAACCAAGCTCGCTGGCCAGATGTAGCTCGGGGATCTCGCCGGCAATGAGCTCGGTGCGGGTCTGCCCGGCGGCGCGGTATTGATAGACCAGATTCAGTGCCAATCCCAAAGCTTGCCAGCGTAATTGCAGACGCTCGGTAACCAAGGCCAGCTCTTCCGGCGTCAGGGGTTTAAAGGCGGTCAGTAACACCACAGGCTCAAACCAATCCAGGCATAAGTGCTCGGCGCCGGGATAACGGCCGCCGCGACCATGAAACAAACGGCCACACTCATCGCCTGGAGTCAGGTCGGTGATGGCTTCCAAAAATAACTGCATGAAATCCTCAACTTCTTATTTCTGCCTTTATTCGGCATCGGCTGCCGCTTCATTATCGGCATTTTCCCGCACGGCAATACTGGCCTCGTCCGAGAGCAAGATTGCCAACCAGTTGCCACTCTGGCTCGATTCCAGAGCTATCTTGACTATCATGGTAAGCGGCACGGACAGCAACATGCCGACCGAGCCCAGGAGCCAGCCCCAGAAGATCAACGACAGGAAAACCACCAGAGTAGATAACCCGAGGCCACGTCCCATAAATCTGGGCTCTACCAGATTGCCCATCACCATGTTGGTCGCCAGATACAGGGCGGCAACCCCACCGGCACCCGCGGTGCCCAGCTGCACAAAGGCCAGCAGTACGGCAGGAATGGCGGCGATGATAGAGCCGATATTGGGAATATAGTTAAACAAAAAGGCCACTACGCCCCAGAGCAGCGCATAATCCACCCCCATCAGTGCCAGACCGACACCGACAATAATACCGGTTGCCAGGCTGACCAGGGTCTTGATCACCATATATTGGTTCACCGAGTGCAAGAAACGCTCAATCTGGGACAAACGCATATCAGGGTCATCCAGCGCCAGATGCACCTTACGCGGCAAAGATTGTGCCTCAAACAGCATAAAGACTATGGTGAGCACTATCAGAAACAGGTTGGCCATCACATTGCCCACGCCGGAGAGCGTATTGGTGGTCAAAGACAAGGCCATGCCGGGGTCCAAATAGGTCAACACCTTGTCTTTGGAGATATGGATATTCAGCTCCTTGAGCTTGTCCAATATCCAGGCAAATTGCTCCACCAGCTGTGAGCGGTATTGCGGCAATTGCTGGGAAAACTCATTGATGGAACTGCCCACTACAGAAGCCAGCCAGAGCCCGAGCAACAAAATAATCGCCACCAGCACAAATACAGCCAGGGCGCGGGGCACGCGATAACGGCTCAAGGCATTGATCGCCGGGCTGCAGATAACCGCAATAAAAGCCGACAACACAAAGGGCACCACTATGGCGCTGGCGGCCTTAATTCCAGCCAGTACTATGACCAGGCAAGCCATGATAGCGAATCCTTTCAGCGCCATGGACGGACGGTAGGCTGATGACATAATTGAAATTCCTTGTTGTTCTCTGTCACAATCAGCCGTTGCATCAACAACAAAAAGTAGTGACATGATGAAACCCGAACTAGCTATTATACGCATTAAAAACCTGCGCCTGCGCACTTTTATCGGTATCAAGGAAGAGGAAATCAACAACCGTCAGGATGTGATCATCAATGTTTGCATCCATTACTGCGCCGACAAGGCGCGCAGGAGTGATGATATGGAGCACGCGCTCAATTATCGCACCATCACCAAGGCGATCATTAACCTGGTGGAGGACAACCGTTTCTCCTTGCTGGAGCACCTCACTGGTAAAGTGCTGGAAATAGCCAGCGAACATGAATGGGTAGAGTACGCCAGCGTTGAAATCGACAAGCCTCACGCCTTGAGGTACGCCGACTCGGTTTCACTGCAGCTGAACTACCGTAAACCGGCGTAAGCCAGTCTATACTCTGGAGAAACATTCAATAAGTCAGGGAGAAGGCATGAATATTTTGCTCACAGGTGCAACCGGATTTGTCGGTTCAGAACTGGCGCAGCGGCTGGCAAAACGTCATAGGCTGACTATTTTGAGCCGCAACCCCGCGGCGGCAGAGCAAAAGCTGGCGCTGGCACAGACCCGGTACATAGATTCGCTGCAAACACCAGGACTGCTTGAGGAGATAGATGCCATCATCAACCTCGCCGGTGAACCCATAGTTTCTAAACGCTGGAGCAATAAGCAGAAACAGCGGATCTGCCACAGCCGCTGGGACATCACAGAGCAGTTGGCTAGGCTTGTCCGCAACAGCCAAAAGAAACCCCAAGTTTTTCTCAGCGCCTCGGCGGTGGGTTTTTACGGCCGTCAGGGGCCGGAGCCCATAGACGAAAACGCCACGCCCCATGATGAGTTCAGCCACAGGGTCTGTGCCCAATGGGAGCAAAAAGCCCTGGCGGTTGCCGATCTCACTCGGGTCTGTATCTTTCGCATCGGCATAGTACTTGGCAAAGATGGCGGCGCCTTGGCCAAGATGCTGCCGGCCTTCAAACTGGGCCTTGGTGGCCCGATTGGCCATGGTCGTCAGGGAATGAGTTGGATCATGCGCGAAGACTTGCTGCGCCTTATTGAATTTCTGCTGGAAAATGAAACCTGCCGCGGCATATACAATGCCACCGCGCCGCAGCCTGTCAGCAATCGCGACTTCAGCAAGGCTCTCGGCAAAGCGCTGCACCGCCCCGCTTGTCTGCCGGCACCGGCATTGGCGCTGCAACTGGCAATGGGTGAGATGTCGACCCTGCTGACCGAAGGCCAGTTTGTATTACCGGTTCATGCCCAGGCCGATGGTTTTGAATTCAACTACCCGGAAATCAACCACGCGATGAAGAACTTATTCGATTAGCACCTGACAAGGAATAAGGTCAACGTATCCTCAACCTTTGAATTCACCAGTAAAGAATCCACCTTCTGAAGAAGGTGGCTTTATATATGCCCCCTCAAAGGGGGCGTTGTTTACTCCAGCGTTAACTGAGTTTGCTCCTGCTTTTCTTCTTTCTCTTGATGCCGGACATAACGCCTTATTATCTCTTCATTTATTCCAACCGTATTGACAAAGTATCCTCGCTGCCAAAAATGGTTACCCCACATTTTGTTCTTCCTCAAGTATGGATATTTACTAAATAGTTTTAGTGCTATTTTGCCTTTGAGCGCTCCCATCAGTCTTGATATCGATAACTTTGGCGGAACTTTTATAACTAAATGAACATGGTCTACCTGAACATTTAACTCTACTACTTTGCACCCAAGTTGCTCACTGTAAACGTGAATACA